>CBDTXL010000598.1:0-3525 GCA_965364435.1 uncultured bacterium | reverse complement strand
TTTCCCTTTCTTTGCAAACTTCTAAATAATTCAATTTGCTGGTTATCCTTGAGTACTCGCTGCTCAAATATTCGCACTGCCTCAGTGTCATCGGGAATATAGAGTTTTACTTGTAGATTAGGACCGCCGATTTCTTTCCAGTTTGTAATTTGTCCAGTGTAGAGCTTACGGAGGTTCTCGAAAGTAATTTCCCCGTTCAGAGCCTGGGGAAGACTTTTGTCTCTTTTTGAGTAGCTAAAGGCTACAAACACTACCAGAGCATCATAGGCAACTTCTTTATACTCCAGATCAGGAGGCAATCCTCTAACCAGAGCGGTGAGGGCAAAGTCTACTTGCTCTGACCTGACTTTTTCGATAGCGGCTTCGTCTGAGGTTTCAGGTTGGTAACTTAGCTTTAATTTCCCCTGGCGTCTGGTGAGTTCTGATTCGAGGGTTTGACCTTGCACTACCAGATTTTCCTCGCCTAGCACATAACTCCATGTGCTCTCACTTTCAGTTGTGTAAGTAAATTTTCCTGATGGAACAGCAGGCACTTCCTTGATACAGCAAGGAAGGATTTCATCACTAGCAGTATCACTCTTGTAGGGTTGTCGAAGTAGAAACCAGATCAGTCCTCCTAGCATCACCAAGCCAAGAGTGCCTAATAGAAAAAACAGAGGGCGACGATAAGTCTTGACTTTATCCGGGTCTTCTGCAACTACCTGCACAACTGCTACAGCGAGTGGTTTTTCCGGTGGCAGTTTCAACAGGGCTTGACGAGCAGCCTCAGCACTTTCAAAGGGAATACCTATCCCCATAAGGCGGAGGAGGAATGCCTTGAGGGCAAAGTTCACTTGTGGCCATTGCTCGTCATCTTTAGGGTTGAGGGGCTGACCATTAGTAGGGTTTACTGTGTTACCTGCCAACAGATAAAAGCCCACATATCCCAATGCGACTAAGTCTTGTGATGGTGAAGGGTTGGAGATTTCGAGGGTTGATGGGTCAAACAGGCTTTCCCACAAAGCTAGATCACATAAATAGATGAAGAATTCAGAATCCAGTGTCCAGGAAGCAGAATTGTTCAACCCGTTAGGAGAAGATGCTCCATTCTCACTCCTGACCCCTGTCTTCTGATTGCTTGCGATCAGCAGGCTATTGAGACTGAGATTACCATGGGCTAATCCCTGCTGTACCTGACCGGAGGGGAGACGGAACTTCTGAGAGTGGAGAAATTCCAGCGTTTGCAGCACTTGGTTGAGGACTTGACGCACAGCGATCGCATTCAGGGGACCGTAGAGTGCTAGGTAGTCGCTTAAGGTTGGGTAGAGGTCTAGATTGCCCTTGCTTAGGAGGTAACAGCGTTCTTCGTTGGCATCTGCGATCGCTTCCCAGAGGTGAGACAAACGAAAATCCAGGACTCTGCCATCTGCTAAACTCATACCAGCGAGGCGTTTAAAGGCTTGCTTACGCGCTTCGGCTTCCTCATGGTTGAAACAACGATCGGGGAGCAGGTATTCCTTAATCACAACCCGTTGGCTATCAGAGAGTTGGATGCCCTGGTACAGACGCCCCAAACCTCGGCGGTTCACTAAGCCTTCTACTCGATATCTTCCTCGACTGCCCCGGATCTCAGCTTTTTCAGCCAATGTTGCTGGGAAACTACATTCCAAACAATACTTTGACTGTGGATCTTGCTGCACAGTCTCTTGGGGCCAGTGACAGCTTAAAGGGTCACCACACCAGCAACGGTACTGCTTGTAGAGAGGCTCAACTCCGTCAGGGAGCTTCCGGGAAGGAGCGATGGCGGTCTGTGCGGATTCTTGATCCTTTAAAGCTTCCTCTTTGGTTTTTTCTTCCTCCTCAAGTTCCTTATCTACTTCTGCTCTGATGTAACGAATCCAAGGAAGAGCGTATTGTACTGGACGGGGGACTCCGAGTTTGTCCATCGTGATGACGACAGTTTGCCGCCTCCAGAATTCCCTCCAAGATTCCCTAAGTACAACTCCCGCACCTTTCTTCAGCATGACTGAAACTCCTCCTTGTCCGGTGATCAACTATTCCACATTTAATTTGCAGAGTTAGGATAGGCAAAATGCCCATCCCACAAGAGTTTTAACAACAATAATGCCAACTAGATGTGGAACTGCTTAAGCGTATTCAGATTTAGAAGCTGGGTTAAGCTACGTACTTCTACTCAGCTGTTGCACGATTGATACGCTACACCAATTATTACTCTACGGGTTCGTTGTGACAGGAGCGATCGCGACCTTTGAAGCGACTAATCCTCTTCAGTCTGTCGTTCAATAGGTTGATGGCTGACAGGTAAAGATATTCTGTTCGCCTGCCGTACCACAAAGCCATTTTCCTGCTGGTTGTGAGTTCTGGTTGACTAAACACCAGCTTGGGTTGAATCGCTTGGTAATTTGTTTCGGCATGGGGTAATGAGGAACTGACCACCGATTACCTATTACCTATTACCAAAAAGCGACAAACTATATACCCAGTAATTAACCGAACTTGATATTACTTATTCTCCTTCCACTCACCACACTCCAAATCCTTCTTGAACTTGAAAAATGTGTGTTGACCAAGCGTCTCTACGCTTTCCATGCGCTTATTAGGCGGACTTGAATACTTGCTGAATCTGACTAAGTCGTACTCCCTCTCCTGTCCTCCTATTACTGCCTGGGCTGCCTTGATAGCCCGAACCAGGAAAATCTTTTCAAATCTATTCAAATCGCCAAGTTTATTGGCTGGAAGCATCTGAGAACCATTCATAACCCTCTTCCAGCGATCTTGTCCGTAGGCTACCGAGCCAATCTTAACGGCATCAACAAGGTTGTCACCCAACTCTCGTCTGTCTATATTACCAATGAAATCGCGCTGATGTTTCTTCAGGTCTTTACCAATGACACCGCTGCAAAGATCCTGAGTGTGCTTTACTGCATTGAGAAACACCGAACCGATAGCTTTGCGCTCTTCGTCAGTTTCCCTGGTTTCCTTGATTGGAGATACCTCTGCAAAGATTACTCCTGCCAGCAACTGCGTGCTTGTATCTGTTGGCACGGTGATGTCAATATCCTGTTTTTTTTTATCTGCTGTAGGAGTTTCTTTACGCATCAACTTCTTGTCCTCTTCCTGGCAGTCTGCACATTTCTGCTGCACCACCTTTTGGGAGGAACCTAATAACTCCGATGCATTCCCATGTATAGTCTGCTTTGCCTCATCCTTGTATTCTGTTCCCACATTATCAATATTAAGCTTGGGCTGAACCGAACCTGTCTGCTGGATTACATGAGTCAACTCATGAGCCAGCAAATGTTTCCCTTCACTTGAGCCAGGATTGTACCTTCCTGAGCCAAAGTAAATATCTTTACCATGAGTAAAGGCTTGGGCGTTCAACTCTTTGTTCATCTGAACCGCTTCACTGCCGGTATGCACCCGTACCTGACTCAAATCGGCTCCAAAGCGAGGCTCCATGAAAGATCGCACCTCATCTGGTAAAGGGCTGCCTCCGCCCTTGCTACTGTTGAGCTGACTCTCCAC
>CBDTXL010000597.1:0-3532 GCA_965364435.1 uncultured bacterium | reverse complement strand
GTCTTAAGGTTTTCTTTACAAACAGCCTCTTAGAGATGTCAAATGGGTTCTATAGGCTGTGACCGTGGACGTGATTGCTCAAGCTAGAATGAGAGGGCGATCATTTCCTTTCACCAACCCTCAGACGAGGAGATTCTCAAATGCCATTAGCTGAACTTATGTCACAAATCCAGGAACTTCCAAAAATTGACAAGCTTCGGCTAATGCAGTTTCTTGCAACAGAGCTGGTCAAAGAAGAAGAGCCAAACTTTTTTGTTGCGAACCGAGAGTATCCGGTTTGGTCGCCCTACAATTGCTCTGAGGCTGCCAATGTTCTAATGAATCTTCTGGCGACAAAGCGACAAGAACAGAATGGTTGACGCTCAAAGATTTCCCTACAAAATCATTGACAGCAGTCTTGGCATGGTCGATCGAATGCCGTATCTACCTTTGACGCTCAGTTTCAAGGGTCAGTCCCTTAACACTGAAGGTTTACTAGATACAGGTGCAAGCGTTAATGTTTTGCCCTACGAGTTGGGTTTACAACTGGGCTTAATTTGGGAGGATGAAACGCTTTCGGTTCTACTGGCAGGGAACTTAGCTCGATTTGAAGCTCGCGCAGTCGTTGTTAATGCTCAAGTTAGCTCATTCCCAACGGTTTTCCAGGCATTCGCCTGGACACAAGCAACCAATGTGCCTTTGATCTTGGGGCAGGCAAATTTCTTCTTTGAGTTTGATGTCTGCTTTTTCCGTAAACGTTCTGAGTTTGAAGTCTGTCCCAAATAGGTTAGATAGAAATAGAGACAAGAGCGTCAGTTAGCATGGTAATCCTTATTCACACCCTTCATCTAGATATAGTGCGTTTAATTGAGTTGTACAACTCAGGTGAAGTTGAAAAACCCCATCTACCCAGTCGATAGATGTTTTGGGCAGATTATCCAGCCGCACCGCCGCTAGGCTGGGGAAAAAACAGCTCAATGATTAACCTGGCAGCTTGATAGCCCTGGTTGTTTATTTGGGGATTGGGGCTTTATTTCCTCGCTTACTCATTCCCATCAGGCTGCTTACGAGTTGAGCCAGTACTGCTCTTGTAAGGACGCCGTTTCAGGGCTTTTAGCAGCGCGGACTGTTGTATCGACAGGTCGCTTCCACCGTCAAAAAGCTGACTGTCTTTAGTACCGTCAAGATAGCATACTCCTCATACTTTTCATACTTATCATACGGGTATGATAAGATTGGTGTTCCCAAGGGATGAGAATGGCAAGGAAACGAATAACGCTGTCGCTGGATGAGGATTTGCTGGAGCGAATTAAACTCGCTGCTGAAAAAGGCGATCGCAAAATCAGCAATGAAGTAGAGAGGATACTGATCAAGCACTATCCTCCCCCTGAGTCTGAGCCAGTTTCAGGTAAGTCGGTTATGACAACTAGGCACAATAATGGCACTCAACGATAGTACCCCTTGGATACAGGGAGGGTAAAATCTCTTCCCAAAACCCTCCCCGTCTGATTGGGCAATTTGTCCAGTTCTTGAAGGGGGAATTTAATCAAGCTTTCCCTCCAAAATATCTGCCTCTACCGGAGCCAAAGCTTTGGGTTTCATCTGACGCAACTCGCTCAACACCGAACCAACTTCATCAAATTTAAAGTACTCCGTTAGCTTGCCGATTCGATAATTGAAAGACTTAGAGGCTGTTTGTAAAGAAAACCTTAAGACAGCAGGTGAGATAAATTGTAGACAAGAATAATGCGGCTATTCGTCTCATAGACAAGCACCTACCATGACTCGAAAAATCTACCAAGCGCGACCTGAGTGATGTAGAACAGAATGCCTACTCAAGCCATTGCCCCATCGAGAGCCAAACTCAGAAAGTTGAACACTTCATTCCCCTTTACTCTAATTGCATGAGAGCTTGGAATTACAGATAGCTTCACCATACTTTAAGTGCAAGAGCTGAAGGATTGGCTATGAAAATCTTTTGAAGATTATTAATACAAAATTCAACAGTATCATCCTTATCTACAATTTATCTCATCTGCTGTCTTAAGGTTTTCTTTACAAACAGCCTCTTACTTAAGAACTTTATTCCCCGTGTACGTTGGCATTAGCGAATAACAAAAACTCGGTTTCTCGCTCGGCTAGAGCTGACATAAAAAAGTTGATTGCATTCTCGAATACTATCGCGGTACTCTTTGAGCAACTGAGATTTTTTACTGGGAAGACGTTGAGCTAAATACAGCAGCTTAGTCGCTACTTTTTTGGAGATATCGGGGCTATCAATTCCAACTTCTGTGAAGGTAGAACCCTGAGAATTGTGGACGGTAATCGCCCAACAATTACGCATATTTGCAAAAATTTCGCAGTGGTTGTACCATGCCTTCCAAAGGCTGGGATTACTCTTAGCATGTCGTAGAAGTCTGGCATTGTCTTGCTTGAATCTTTGAGCATCGTCTTCATGAAGGATGTATAGTTGACGAATGTCCTCTAAGCTGTCGCTCTCATCAGTCTTTACCTTGAGATTCCAAGCTTTGTACCCAGAGTATCTATCTTCTTCAAATTCAACAACTTCTACTTCTGTTGAAGTTGGTAGGATAATGGATTTTCCATCGGGAGCAATGACAGGAGCTTTACTAATCAGTCTTTCCCCCATTACAAATCTAGGAGCGTTTTTTCCGTAGATTTTCGCTCGGATCTTGCTGTTCCAGTAAGCTACACGCTCGTTAGTATAGCAGAGTATGCGGAAGCAGTCAGGGTCTTGGGCAAAGGTTGAAGAGAACTTTTTTAAAGCATATTTCAACAGAGTTTGTTCTCTAACTAGGAATGCCCCATTCTTCTTATCTAGACTAAATTTTGAGAAAGGGTTGAATACCTTTTTATTTTTAACCGCTGTTCGGCAAGCCGTCACGAACTCCAACAGCGGACTCCTTGTTCCTTGTCTGACTACCTCTGTTAAAACCGCTTTTTCAGGTACGTTGAAAGATTGAGACCTTCTCTCATTCATCTCGTCGTTTACAGGCGGCAATTGAGCAGGGTCGCCCATCACAATAAGTTGTCGGTTGCTGCCTATAAGCAAAGTGCTAGCGATTTTCTCTTGAATGATGTTCCACAGTTCGGCTGTAACCATGCTGCACTCATCTAGAAAGATGGTATCGTACATATGGAGCAGTGAGGGAGAAACTTGTTTGAGGATTTTCTTTTGTCCCTGTTTCACCGGAGCTAATCCTAGGAGCTGATGGATGGTCATGAAATCTACTCCTCTAACTCCCTTTTCAGCAGCCATTCGTCGCAGGACTCCCACAGCTTTATTAGTTGGAGCAGTGAACACAACTCTTTTTCCAGCACTTACTAATTGTTCGGCAACTAGATTGACGAGGGTCGATTTTCCAGTTCCTGCGTATCCAAATAGCCCAAATATCCGTTTGGAACTAGCGAGAAATTCAGCAATCTGTTTCAGAGCTTTGTCTTGTTGAGAGGTGAGGGTAAACTTGGAGCGAGCAAGGGTGGCTCTCCAGGAGTCAGGGTGATAAGTATTTTTAATAAAAGGAGTTGAGGC
>CBDTXL010000596.1:0-3536 GCA_965364435.1 uncultured bacterium | reverse complement strand
AGGGGGGGTTTATGCCGATTTAGGTGTTGTGGATGTGTCGTTTATTTCTCTGACTAAAATTCTCGATGCTCTGTGGAACCTACTGCAAGCGCCTCGTGAGGTGGTGTTGTTGGTGAAGCCGCAGTTTGAAGTGGGGCGATCGCGTGTTGGGAAAAAAGGTGTGGTGCGTGACCCAAATGATCATGCGGATGCTATCTTCCAAGTCTTACAAGCTGCCCAAAACCTAGGTTGGGCATACAAAGGCTTAACTTGGTCGCCGCTTACTGGCCCCGCCGGTAATATCGAGTATCTTTTATGGCTGGGAATGGATAGCCAAACACCAACTCCCGACTTAGCAGCAATTAAACAGATTACCCAATCTGCTCAGGGAGCTTTAGCTTGATAGCACTGTGATAAAGGCTTTCTCGAAATTTCTGGTAGTCCAACTTGCTGTAATAGGGATTCCCAATTAGAGGCTAAGGTTGCATCATTTGGAGAGGAGCAGCGTAACTTAACTAGACTGGCTAGCGCCTCGTACCAAATCCCATTGGCTGCATAAATAGCTGGCTGCTCTTGGGGTAATGCGGTGTCTAACTTATGCTTTAGCTCTGAGTTAGGTTCGACTCGTTTGATCCAACCTGAGACATAAGTGCTGTCACTACGATCTGGTGGCTGGAAGAAGATCCAGAATTCCCAGAAGTAGGATTTGCCAACTTCTAAGGGAGGTAAAGAGGGCGAACTGGAAAGGTCAATACTAACAATGCTATCAGTATCTTTTAGTTTGACAATTTTATTGTAAATCTCTTCATTTTTCTCATTGCGTAGAACCAACTGTCCTTCTGCTCCCTCTAAATCAGCATCAGGAATATACAAGAAAAATCTTGGATATTCGGCGACAGTCATACCAATATTTGATTCGGGAATCAACGCTGTTAAACGAATGGGTGGGGAATACTCACCACAACGATGCTCAGCATCTTGTTCAACCCGATATCCTTGTCCTTCTGGTCTTTTAGAGTGGAGGTGTTCTGAAAGAAGGTTCAGGGTTATTTCTTTCTTCCTATAACCACATTTAAGGAGGTCTTCCTGTTGATTTGACAGTTTGGGCTTATATGAGCTAAAGGTTTGTGCTTTTACTCGACCCGGAAAGCTGTACAAAAAGAGGCTGAAAAGCGATGTCAAGCCAACCGTTGCTAAAGTTTTGCGTAAGGGGGTATAATATGCTACCATCGTCAGAAATGCTTCTTTGTAGTTAGAGGAAAGAAGTTCTGGAATCTTTAGACTAAACGCTCTACCTCCTTAATGCCTAAAATCTTACCTTAATTCATAAGGAAGATTATTAAGAATTAATATTGTGTCTGGCTCTACTGGATTGAGAATGTCTTGAATCACTGTACTAAAGTCCTGCGATCCCCAAGTCCAGCCTTATTCCAGATAAACCAGCGCCGCCTGAGGGACTGCGTAAGCTCCCTAACCGGCAATTCCAGCTTGTGCGATCGCGTGTTGCGAAAAAAGTGTAGTGCGTCACCCCAATGACCATGCCGATGCGATCAGCTAGGCTAGCGCCTCGCTTCGCTAACGCTGGTGCTCTCATGCAATCGCGCAAGTCTTACATGCCTTATATTCAGTATCTGTGAATTTTTCTGTAACTTTAGCTACAGTTGAACTATAAACATGTCAATCTGAGAACAGAAGTACGTTTTAGCAATTGAGCAGGGAGCTAAACCATGAGTACACAAGAACAAGCACGGGAATTGCTAACACAGCACCGTCATCACGACGAACACCTGAAAGAGTCGATGTTGAACCGTGCAGAGGCTGAAGTGGATAATCCCGTTGGGGCGGATACCCAGACTCAAGAACAAGCGCGGCAGTTGTTAGCACAGCAGCGTCACCACGACGAACACCTGAAAGAGGCGATGTTGAACCGTGCAGAGGCTGAAATAAGTGTCTCAGCTGACACTACTGACGCTGGGACTAGAGACTAGGGACTGGGGACTGGGGACTAGGGGAAGAGTCCTCAACTTTTGCTCTCCAACGCTCTTCTCATGCGATGCTGCGCGACGCCCTAAACCCCAGTCCCTAACCCCTTAAACGACTGAGTGACATCTTTGACCACAACTTCTGGGTATCAGTTGTCAGGCATCCCCAGCTGTTGTCCCAATTCCTGCCGCAGACGATAGAGAATTGTATTTGGCTCTACCTGATTGAGAATGTCTTGAATCACTGTACTAGGCCCCTCTGGTCCCCAAGTGCAGCCTTGTTCCAGATAAACCTGCGCCGCCTGACCGACTGCATAAGCCCCGTAACCGGCAATTCCAGCTTGTGCGATCGCAGCCCCGGCAAAGGCAGTTAGACCAGATGGGCTGTCAACAGTGGTGACAACGGCGGATGCAGTCTTCCCTAACCCCAAAAAGACACTGCTGCCCAGTTCACCCAGCAGTAAGCCTCCAGAACTGACTAAAATCTTCTTCCAAAGCTTTCCGGCTTCATAGCTGGTCATTGGTAGACCATACAGCCGCGAGAGAGAACGTATTAGCGCTAAATCAGCAATAGTGCCTCCCAAGACATCCACAAGACCAATGGGATTGAGTGCAACAGCTAAAGCCTTGTACTTTGTGAAGCGCCAGATTAAGTCTTCAGCTTCAGCTTGGCGTAGCTTGAGGGTTTTTTGAGCGATGCTAGCTTCCGCATTGCGGGCTTGAAAGAGGGCGTTGAGGGCTAAAAGCGATCGCCCTTCTCGGTTGAGGATACTCAAGATTTTCTGCTTCAGTTCATCCACTTGAGGCGGCGGTGTCTCCCATTCATAAGTCACCTCACCATCAGGCCACTCGACTCGTACTTCCAGGGGAGCAGGTTCCGCTGCTATCATCACAATCTCATCTTCTGATAACAGCTTTTGGAGACGCCGATCCTTAGGACTACCCGTGCCGAGTTGTTGCAACTGTCGGTAAATTGCCTCCCGGTCTTGTTCTGGATAGAGGTCGATTTTGTTAAACACCAGGATAAGCGGCTTTTGGGTTTGCCGCAGTTCACAAAGTGCCTGATACTCGGTACGGGTGATATCACCAGCAACGACAAATAAAATTAAATCCGCGCTTAGGGCAACCTCCCGCGCCATCTGCGCCCGTGTCTCTCCCTGGATTTCGTCCAATCCGGGGGTATCAATCAACTCCACCTGCACTTTCCCATCAGTGCTTGGTGTCCAGCGTACAGATTTGGGCCATTGGGTGACGCCGTTGAGGGGGCCGGTTTGGAGAATTTTCTGTCCCAGCAAGGCATTGACTACCGCTGATTTGCCGCGACTGACCAAACCAAAGGCAGCAATGCGAATCACTCCCTGGTCTAGTTTGTCGAGGGTAGACTTCAAAACCTCCAGTTCATTTCGCAGGGAGGCTTGCAGTTCGACATCTGGGAGATGGTTCTGGTGGCGGCGAAAGTTGGAATACCAGGACAGTGCTTGCCGCAAACTGGCACGAGTGCGGTTGAGGTGAGTTTCCTGCTGGTTGTTAGGCGCTGGGTTGGGCTGGGAGGTTTGAGGATAACTCAAGGTTAGA
>CBDTXL010000595.1:0-3538 GCA_965364435.1 uncultured bacterium | reverse complement strand
ACCCATTAGCTAAAACTTCAATCGATGTCGATGATTGGCAACCGACTCCACCAGCCCAATGCCAAGAAAGTTTGCTAGCAATGCCGAACGACCGTAACTAAGCAAGGGTAGGGGAATCCCGGTGATTGGAGCCAATCCAATATTCATACCAATGTTGACGACCGTCTGAAACACAATCATTGATAAGACGCCAATTGCCAGCAAAGAGCCAAAGTTGTCCTTGGCATTCTGAGCAATGATGACCAAGCGCAGGCAGAGCAACCAGAAGAGGAATAGGACACACAAGCTGCCCACAAAGCCGAGTTCTTCACCAATTGCTGAGAAGATGAAGTCAGTATGCTGTTCAGGGATAAAGCGGAGTTGGGTTTGAGTTCCGTGGTGAAGTCCCCTTCCCCAAAGTTCACCGGCTCCGATCGCAATCCGAGATTGAATCAGGTGGTACCCTCCTCCCAGAGGGTCTTTATCGGGGTCTAAGAAGAGAATCAGTCTGTCTTTTTGATAATCCTTCAATAGACCCCACAAGAGGTGTCCTAAACCTCCTGAAACCCCATTCACCACCAATGCCCCCAAGGCTCCCAATATCGGCCAGGAGAAACTACGCCAGCCAATGACCCCCATCGCGACTACCCAGACGAACCACGCAGGCAAAAAGGCGTTGAAGATGATCGCTGAGATAATTGGAGACGCCATCAGCAATAGCCAGCCTGGATTGGCATTACCCCAGTAGAGCATCCCCAGAGTAATGGAACCAAACACCAGTGAGGTTCCCAGATTAGGTTCCAAAAACACAAACATCCAGGGAACTGCCGCAACACCTAAGACTCTAAAAACAGCGCCCAGGGTTGAGGCAGGTTCTGAGTGCATAATCGCAGCTAGACTAATAATCAATGCAATTTTGGCAAATTCCGAGGGTTGAACTTGGAAGCCCAGGATATTAATCCATCGTTGAGCGCCGTTGGCTGTGCTACCGATCAGCATCACCGCGATCAGACCGACAATAGTAATCCCATAAACAACCCAATGCCATTGAATCAGGAGTTCGTAGCGCGATCGCGCGATGAATAGCGCGATCGCCAAGCCAATGCCACCCATGAGCCAGTGCCACCACCAGTCTGTCTGCCCATTGTTCAGTTCAGCGCTGCGAATCATCACCCCCCCAAGGAAGGTGAGACCAATGGTCACGGCTAATAACAGCAAATCTAATTCCTGCCAAGGTGCTACTAGAGACTTCCAGCGCATGCCAGTTAGTGACTTTCGGAACATATCAAGCTATTGCGATCCTTGTTGTTATCAATTAGCTTTGGTCAAGCCTGAGTTTCAGGAAATTCGGAAAACAAAGATACTGATACTACACAAAAAAAGAGCTAATTGCTAATTGCTGCTTAGGGCGGCGATCGAGACTTTTGCAGCAATTTGAGAAGCGATCGCACATAATGCCTTCGCCGACGCTGACTCCGGTTCGCCGACGACAACCGGCACTCCGCGATCGCCTCCCTCCCTTAAGGTTATTTCTAGTGGAATACAACCCAGTAATGGAATGCCCAGTTCCTTAGATGTCTTCTCGCCCCCTCCAGAGCCAAATAGGTCATACTGGCGATCTGGCATATCTGGGGGTATGAAGTAACTCATGTTTTCCACAATTCCCAACACGGGTACGTTAAGTTGCTGGAACATCTTCAAGCCTCGGCGGGAATCCAACAGTGCCACGGTTTGAGGCGTTGTCACAATCACTGCCCCTGCCATCGGCACCGCCTGCGTTAACGTCAATTGGGCATCACCCGTTCCCGGTGGCATATCCACAATCAGATAATCCAATTCGCCCCACTGCACTTGGTAGAGAAACTGGCGAATAATCCCATTCAACATTGGTCCTCGCCAAATCACTGGCTGATCTGGGTCAATCAGAAAGCCCATTGAAACCATTTTGACGCCGTGGTTAAACACCGGTTCCAACACTTCTCCCTGGGCACCTTGCTGCACCATCACTTTGGCGTTCTCTAACCCCAGCATTGTCGGAGCATTGGGTCCATAAATATCAGCATCAATGAGACCGACTTTTGCACCCGTCTGCGCCAGTGCTACCGCCACATTCACCGCCACAGTACTCTTCCCAACGCCACCCTTGCCACTGGAAATTGCCACAATATTTTTCACCCCATCAATTCCCGTGCGGTTGGGCAGCGATTTTTGCTGAGGCGTCTCAGCTGTGACATCCACCACCACCTCTTCGACACCGGGTAACTGCTTAACGGCCTTCTGGCAATCTTCAACAATAAATTCCCGTAAGGGGCAGGCAGGCGTTGTCAATACTAGGGTAAAGCTAACAGCACCGTTATCAATTTTGACATTCCGGATCATATTCAATTCCACCAAGCTCTTGCGGAGTTCGGGGTCTTGTACCGGACGTAATACTTCTAGAACTGAACTAGCATCGAGCATAATACATCACATTCCTTGCCGGGAGTCCGGAAGACGGGGCAACCTTGGCGAGCCTTCTTCATAGATCTTAAGCTTATAGGTTGCTGACCTCGTTGGTATTATTGCTTACTGCCCGCTACCGCTGTGTCAAACTAAATCTTAATGGGAGCGATCGCTCCCCTCACCTTCCTTAAATTGAAATTCCCTGACCTTAATGCTGCTGATGATTTTGTAGGCAATTGTCTTTAAGGGATACGGTCTCAATGCCATTCCACTGAACAGATGCTCTTGCGAGAGTACTTAATGAAGTTTTACATAACTTTGAGCTTTCTTGAGCTTACGCTTGCAAGGGTAAAAAAAGAGAGTTAGAGTAATCTTGCTCATAGGTAAAACTAATCAAAATAATCAGCAAAACTCATTAGTGAGTTGGTAAAACTTTAAAAAATAAATAGCACTTAACTCTATGCACCAGTTAGCAACTAAGAAAACCTTACCTCTTGCGATTGCTGGAGCGACACTGCTTTCCCTGGCAACTGTGGGTACAGCGCCAGCTAATGCCGCCTTATTCAGACTCAGTGCTAACCTTAATGACGGCAATCAGTTCAGCATTACCTATGACGGCGACAAGCTGGGAACCGTCGAGGGCGACAACGTTAACTATGATGATAACGTTTACTATGAGGGTAACGTCGTAGACTTCAGTTTCGTTTCCCCGACTTTTTCGTATTCACTTGCCGATTTCGGCACACCTGCTTACGGCAGCACCACCCTATACCCGAGACCGATCTACTACGGAGAGCAGTTCATTGATATTCGCTTTTCTGGACCTAGTCATAAATATTTAGTAGTAGGTCTGCCAGTAACTGGAGAGCCTTTCAGTCCAGCCACCCCCACAAGCTTGTATACCGAGAGTCGTGGTTCTATTCTTCCCGCTCCTGGGGGTCCTCTGACGTGCTGTTCGCCCAACTTCCTGCTTGTTTTGGACGATAGGGATGTCTTGGTAGACCCGACTGAGAACGTTTTTTTGGGGGGGCAGGCCATCCTACTCAATTCCGGGGGTACATACGAAATCGCCCGTGTCCCGATCGCAAGTACCCCCGAACCCGTTGTCCCTTGGTGG
>CBDTXL010000594.1:0-3542 GCA_965364435.1 uncultured bacterium | reverse complement strand
TGACCACCAAAGCTAGCGCTTATGGTGGCAGTACCCTTGCGGAGGTCTAGATGGAAAAATGGCGAGTTTGGGTCAGCTGGTTGCCGGTGTTGCCCATGAAATCAACAATCCCGTCAGCTTCATCTACTGCAATATTCCTTACGCCCATACATACGCCTGTGAGCTACTCAATCTGATAAAGCTCTATCAACAGCATTATCCAATTCCATCTGCCGAAATCCAAGACGAGATAGAAGCACTCAACCTTGACTTCCTCAAGGAAGATTTCCTCAAATTACTTGAGTCAATGAGAACAGGAGCAGAGCGAATTAGAGAAATTGTCCTATCTTTGCGTACCTTCTCGCGAGTTGACGAAGCCGAGATGAAGTTAGCTGACCTTCATGCTGGCATTGATAGTACCTTGATGATTTTACAGCAACGACTGAAAGAACAGCCTACAAGACCAGCCATTGAGGTGGTTAAACAGTTTGGCAAGTTACCATTAGTCAAGTGTTATCCTGGTCAACTCAATCAAGTATTCATGAATATTTTGACTAATGCAATTGATGCCTTAGAAGAAAAGCTCAATGAGGATTCTAGCTTCATTCCTCAAATTTCTATCCGCACAAAAATCTTAACAAACAATCAAGTTGTGATTAGCATTGCCGACAATGGTAAAGGCATCCCTTTGGAAACAAGAGAGCGCCTGTTTGACCCATTCTTTACTACTAAACCAGTGGGTCAAGGCACAGGATTAGGACTGTCAATCAGCTATCAAATTATTGTTGAAAAACATGGAGGTAGACTCAAGTTTAACTCCTGCTTGGGAAAAGGTACAGAATTTATAATGGAAATTGATGGCCAAGAAGATAGCTTTTGTTAGTGTAGACGCGGTTTCTAACCGCCCAATTAAGGATGCTGCTTCAGTGCTTGAGAAGTCATTGTAATTCACAACTGCTCTGGGTTAATCCCGCGTTCTCGTAGTAGCGCCTCTAAGGCTTGATAGCGCTGTCTTTCCTGTTCCAACTGAGTCAGTGCTTCATCGGCACGTTGGCGTTCCTCGTCTGCGCGTTGGCGCTCCTCGTCTGCGCGTTGACGTTCCTCATCTGCGCGTTGACGTTCCTCATCTGCGCGTTGACGTTCCTCATCTGCGCGTTGACGTTCCTGCTCTCTCTGTTGAGCCAGTTCAACATAGGTAAGGAATCGCTCTCCTGTGGGTGAGAAAATTTCCAGATTGTCAGATGTTAGCTGAAACCTCACCCCCAGACGGGGACTAATCCAACCGTTCATTTCCTCAATTATCTCTAATTCCTCTCCAGAGCGCAGCCAACCGATCAACTCCACGCCATCTGGGTCATAAATGTAATATTCTTCTACGCCATAGCGCTCATAGAATTTGAGTTTCTGAGCCATTCCTTTGAGGCGATTGCCAGGAGAGAGGATTTCAAACACTACCTGTGGAGGAATGTTGTCTTCTTCCCATTGCTTGTAGGAACCCCTGTCTCCTTTTGGTCTACCAAAGACAACCATTGCATCTGGTGCTTGGCGAGTCTTGTTATCTCCTTCGATGGGATACCAAAGTAAATCGCCTGCGACAAACACATCAGCAATAGCAGCAAACAACAGTTCTAAGTTTTCCTTGATAACGACAATCCAGCGAAATTGTTTGGTGTTGTCTGCCATTGGTTGACCATCGCTGTCAGGGTAGATGAGGGCTGGTAGTTGTTGTACCATGCTGTTCTCGCTTGTGAGTCGTTGTCATATTGTAGCGATCGCTCGCTTCTATCTCATCACACAAAAGCGCGTGAAGCGCGCGCGCTTCGCATTGCGCCTCACTCCTGATTAAGAGTTGGGTGGTAGAACCCCAATCAAGTTCTGAGCTAATTCCAAAAATTGCTCTGCACGGGTATATTTGTCAAAGGGGAACTTCCGTTTGACGCGCTTAGTAAAGTAGTTCTAATTGGTCTTCTGTCATAACGGTATTCCCTCTTTGCGGATATTTCGCAGTAAGGAACCATTACGGTGAGTAAACCGATGTTTATTCATGAACAGGCAACTGATGACTTCATCGTACTGTAGAAACAAATCGGCTGAAATATGACTGGTTCTTTTAATCTCCTCGCCTGGATTGACTTCCCCCTTGAGAACGACTAAGACATCAATATCAGAGTCCGATAGTCGATAAGGATCATGCCTACTGACACTTCAAAAAATCATCACTTCCGATTGGCGCTGTTCTGGGCGCTTCTGGGTAGCTTGGCGACACTGGCAGTGTTTCCTTATTCTCTAGCCCTCAATCCAGCAGTGGGGCAACTTCCTGTACCATTACCGATTGTTGCGCTTGCGTCCGCCCTTCAGACAGGAATTCTCCTGATTCTCCTGAGTTGGATTGGACTCCGTCTCGGTGACTCTATGGGACTCGATACACCATTGGCTCGTGCCTTAGTTTATCGACAACAGCTCCCCGCCATCTCTCAATCTGCAATCAAAGCTGCGCTCATTGGAGGCAGCATTGGTGGCATCGTCATTATGGGATTGAGTGTAACGTTTCAACCTTGGATGCCTCCAACAACGACTGCCACAACACTGAAAATCGACCTCTGGAAGCGAGTCTTGGCTTCTTTCTACGGAGGCATCACCGAAGAACTCTTGCTGCGACTGTTCTGCATGACGCTGTTCGCCTGGTTATTCTGGAGGATTGCCGAGCGCACTAAAGCGCAGCCCTCTTCGTTGAGCTTCTGGCTGGCGATTTGTGTGGCGGCGATTTTGTTCGGTGTTGGTCATTTACCTGCCGCCGCAAGCGTATGGTCACTAACTCCAATCGTCATTGCCCGAACCCTTGTACTAAATTTGCTTCCAGGGATTCTCTTTGGGTTTCTGTATTGGCGGTGGGGATTAGAGTACGCGATCCTATCTCATTTTTGGGCGGATATTGTACTCCATGTCATTGGAGGAAGTTAGAAGAAGATGCAAATGATGAAATGGTACAACGAACCCTCACAATGGCATGAGGATAATAATGTAATCCACGTTATCGCAGGTGCAAAGACCGACTTTTGGCGTCAAACCCATTACGGCTTCATCCGAGATGACGGCAACTTTTACTATCGCGAAGCGTCAGGCAATTTTACCGCTGAGGTGAAAATTACAGGTCACTACCGCTCACTTTACGACCAGGCGGGGCTGATGGTTCGAGACAATGAGAATACTTGGCTTAAGTGCGGCATTGAGTTTGTCGAGGAAGTGCACAATGTTAGCACAGTCGTCACGCGAAACTATTCAGACTGGTCTGTCGTGCCACTCTCTACGCCGCCTGTTTCCCTGTGGCTACGAGTACAACGCCGAGCCGAAACGGTGGAAGTGCAATACTCATTGAATGGGCAAGACTACTGGATGATGCGACTGGCGTATCTGACCGAAGCGCCCAGCCTTCAAGTTGGGTTAATGTGTGCCGCTCCTCAAGGTGAGGGGTTTTCAGTTGAATTTGAAGGGTTTACGCTCTTATCGGCTTGACCCGGAATAAAGGCAGTTTTTCCTCTTGCTGCTAGCAAAAGCTAATCTAT
>CBDTXL010000593.1:0-3546 GCA_965364435.1 uncultured bacterium | reverse complement strand
CCTACGGAGCCTGTATTGCAATAACAGCTCGCTCATAACCCAAAATAATTCTTCACAATTCCTAAAATTCGTTCCGCTGCGTGACCATCCCCAAAAGGATTAATCGCCGTTGCCATCGCCTCATATGCACTCGGATCACTCAGTAACTGACTTGCTGCTGTCACAATATCAGTAGGATTTGTCCCTACCAGTTTGGCTGTACCCGCTTCAATGGCTTCTGGTCGTTCCGTGGTTTCCCGCAACACCAGTACCGGCTTACCCAAACTCGGCGCTTCTTCCTGCAACCCGCCCGAATCTGTCAGCAGCAGATAACAACGCGCGATCGCTCCTACCAATTCCGCATAATCCAACGGTTCCGTTAAGAATACCCTGGGGTGGTCGCCCAAAAGCGATTGTAGTGGTTCTCTCACGGTGGGATTGCGATGCAGGGGCAGGAGTAAAGCCGTATCAGGAAACTTGTCTAAAATTTGCAGGAATCCCTGAGCAATGTCTCGCAGAGGTTCACCCCAGTTCTCCCGCCGGTGAACAGTTGCTAACAGCGTGCGGTACTTTTCCCAGTCCAACCCACTAACGTCGCACTGCGGTTGGCGCTTCGCCACTGTTAATAAGGCATCAATCACAGTATTGCCGGTGTGGTGAATTTCCCCAACAATCCCAGATCGTTGCAGATGTTCCATCGCTAAGGAAGTCGGCGCAAAGTTCAGTTGAGCCAACTGGGAAATCAAACGCCGGTTTGCCTCCTCTGGGTAAGGATTAAACAAATCATCAGTACGCAATCCAGCTTCCACATGACCCACAGGAATTTGTTGGTAAAACGCCGCCAAGCTAGCGGCAAATGCTGTAGTGGTATCTCCCTGGACAATTACCAACTTTGGTTGAATTTCCTGGAATACAGTTTCCAGACCGCGCAAACTCCGACAGGTAATATCTGTCAGCGTTTGCTTGGCTTGCATAATTTCTAAATCCTGGTTAGCACTTAACTCGAATAGCTGCATCACCTGAGCAACCATCTCTCGATGTTGACCAGTCAAAATCACATGAGTCTCAAAGGCAGCACAACTGCGAAACTGTTGGATGACTGGTGCTAGTTTAATTGCCTCAGGACGAGTTCCCAGGGTAATGCAAATCGTAAGCTCAGAGGGCGTCATAAAGATTTATTAAGTTGAACAAACCGAAGAAACGTTAACATAACATGCCCTCTGAGCTTATCGCTTCTCACAATACTATCCCCTCAACTCCGCAGAATTTGAACATGAAAAAACCCGGCTTTGACCGGGCAGCATAACTGTTGTATTCAAAACTTAATAATTTGATTAAAGCCTTACCAACAGTCGCTCGTGACCCACAGCTATTTCTACTGCACCAGATCACAGGTGAGTGGGCAAGCTGCATACACAGAAGTATGTAGAGGGTCAGGATCACCATGCAGCCAGTTCAACCAACGCACTTCCTGAGGATGAACACCCTTAAGAGTTAATACGGCAGCACCTAATAAAACTGCTAAAACATTGACTCCAATCAAGCTTCCTGCCACTAGCAAAACCGCACTAACTGGCAGCACTGATTGCAACGCGATCGCCAGAAGAGAGCCGATTGTAACCATCAAGAAAATTAACGGAAACCCTACAACCAGTAAGCAAACCGCCAAAGTAAAAGTCCAAATCAAAAAGCTTTTGACCACTACTAAAGAATAGGTCTTCCCCAAGCTCTCGTGTGTTGTCAATTCCATGATGTTCCTCCAGTATTCATTAAAAAAGTAAATTTACAAAAAAGTCGTTGCATCAATCGTTGGGGATCGAGTTGCGTGAAAATCAGTATAGATAAACTATTTATTCAGATGAGCTTATCTTTAAAAAAATTTACATTCAGTGGGGAACATTTATGGATCTAACATGGAGTTAAATCGTTACATAAGACACACTTTCACGGAAAACCGACAGATAATCTTCCTAAAGATAGAAGTATTCATGGGTTTGTTGTTTCAACCCATTGTGGTAAATAACCTAAACCGCCCAATCATTAGTGGTTAGTACAGGCTGACAATCTTACTCGGTCGGCTTAACATTTCTTATAATTCAGCGAAACTGTTCTCATAATTCTGCTCACTGAGGTGTAAATGACAAAAATGATCCTGAATACTAAGGTTTGGGAATACTCTAAAGAAGAGTTCGTAAAATCAATTTTCACAAGCCAAGTCGTAGTTGAAATATGACAGACTCACAGCGTCCACCGATCGCACCGCCCTCTACCCCCCGTGTTCCACCAGCACCGCCGCCGAGGAGTACAGCACCTGGGGGAGCAGCTGCTGGAGCGACGACTCAGCGGATACCGTCACAAACGCTGCAACAGTCTGGTGCAGCCCCCGCCCCACCCCCCCGTTCTGCTCCCCCAGGGGCAAAGGCTGCACCGCGTTCCGCTCCTCCAGCACCCTCAGCAGCTAAGCCCAGGATGCCAGCGCCTGGTGCAGGTCTCGCGCCGGGGCAGCTGACTTTGGAGCAGCTCATCCGTCATGCTTATGACAAGGGATTTTCTGACGTTCACCTGGGTGTCAGTGAGGTTCCCCGCTTCCGTAACCGAGGCGAGATGGAACTCACCGACTTTCCCGTGACGGATCAAGCAACATTTATGAGTTGGCTGCGGGAAGTGCTGACTGACGAAGAAATTCGGCGCTTTCAGGACACCTTGGAATTTGATGGCGCAACTCAGTATGAGTTTGCTCGGGTGCGGATTAATATCTTTGATACCCTTCGTGGTCCTGGCATGGTACTGCGGCTAATTCCGCTCACGATTTTGACCTTTGAACAGCTCCGGTTGCCACCAGTCCTCAAGGATGTCTGTCATTACCACAAAGGTCTAATTTTGGTGACCGGACCTACGGGTTCCGGAAAGTCCACGACGATGGCGGCAATGGTGGACTACATCAATAAGGAGATGCCTAAACATATCATCACCATCGAAGACCCAATTGAATTTGTCCACCAAAGTCGCAAATCCCTGATTAGACAGAGGGAAGTGGGGATGCATACCCTGAAATTTGACAACGCTTTGAAAGCGTCTTTGCGGGAAGACCCAGATTTGATTCTGGTTGGGGAAATGCGGGATAAAGAGACGGTGAACACAGCTCTAAAAGCGGCTCAGACGGGTCACTTGGTCATGGGTACGCTTCATACGAACAGTGCTGTTAAAACGATTGAGCGGATTCTCAATCTTTACAGTGCTGAGGAGCAGGATGCGATGCGGGTGGCGGTTGCTGAATCTCTCGTGGCAGTAATTGCCCAAGGGTTGTGCCGCACAACTGATGGAAAGCGAGCTGCTTTTCACGATATCCTGATTAACACAGAAACGGTTAAAGATTATATCCGCAAGGGTCAAAATGACGAAATTACAGAGATCATGGCTGACAGTGATTTTGACGGCATGATCACGATGAATAAATCTCTGTTTAACCTCTATCAGGAAGGACGCATCACAGAGGAAGTTGCCCTGGAAATGTCGCCTACTCAGAACGAGATGGCTCAGATGCTGCGTGGTCGTGTTTAGGGGATG
>CBDTXL010000592.1:0-3553 GCA_965364435.1 uncultured bacterium | reverse complement strand
GTTTCCTACTTAATAAAAGCTTACTGGCTGGATGTGACGCGAGAGTGACAATCTAATGGCAATGCTGCGGTACTCGCACTCAGCAAACCCCCCCAGGCATCGATCCTTAGCTTTCACTGGTGTGCGCTACTCGAAGCCGTCTCCAAGAGTTCTTTTTCCACAATGACTCGCCGCCGCTTCCGTAACGGCTTCTTGCCTCCCGGAAAATTGTGAAGCAGGGTATAGAAACAGGGGATGATAAACAACGTCAAAAACGTTGCCAGGGATAAACCAGAAAACACCACAACCCCCAGTGGTTGCAGAAACTCTGAACCTTCCCCAACTCCTAACGCTAGGGGGAACAATCCTAAGACAGTAGTAATAGTCGTCATCAAAATTGGTCGCAGGCGTAGAGGGGCGGCTTTCAATATCGCCGTTTCGCGGTCAACACCTTCCCTTTCGTAAATCTGGTTGGCATACTCAACCATGATGATGGCATTGTTGACCACAATCCCCACCAGTAGCACCGCACCAACCAGCACCGTAGCACCGATCGCGGTTTTCGTAACATAAAGCCCAAAAATCCCACCGGCAAGAGCGAGTGGCACTGTCAGCATAATCACTAACGGGTCAATCAGCGAGTTGTACTGCACCGCCATCACCACAAAAACCAGGAAGGCAGCTAAAGCACCCAAAACCTTGAGAGAGTCTTGCAGTTGCTTATTGGTTTGGGCGGCAGAACTCGGTACGACTGAAACTCCATCGGGTAAGTCCACACTTTTCAACACAGCATCAACCTCTTTTAGAGCATCACTGAGGCTGACTCCCTCACTCAAATTCCCGGCAACGATGAAAACCTGTCGCTGATTAATCCGCTGAATCTCACCGGGGGCTTTACCTTCTTCAATTGTGGCGACATCACCCAAGCGGATTGGGTAGTTACCATTAACAAATAAAGGCACCTGTGCTAATTGAGAGGCTTGTTGCACAGCTTCAGTATTCAGCTGTACGCGCACATCCACCAAGCGCTCACCCCGTTGCAATTGGGTTGGCACCGAACCCTCAATCGCCGTCTGGAGAGTTGCCCCGATATCTTGGGTTGTTATACCCAAAGCCGCGATTCGCTCCCAATCCGGTTTAATCTGGATTTCTGGTTGCCGGTCATCGGCATCGGGTCGGAACCTCGCGCTTTTTACGCGCTCATCCAGAGCTGCCAAGAGTTGACGCCCTGCCTGAGCAAGATTTTCTTCGTCGTTTCCTTGGAGAATGACATCAACTTCTGCCCCCCGTACTGGGGAGTTTGTCAGAATAATACCCCGCACCTGACCTGGAGATAGCCGCAAGCGGGTTCCCACCAAGTTGAGTTTGTTAAACTCCTGAGTTACCCGCTGCACAAACGCTTCAATATCACTCCCTGGCTTCAGAGTAATCGTGCTGGAGCTGCGTAGGGCATTTTCACTCGTGTTGCTGGCAAAGATAGAGCCTCCTACAGTGGTAAAGGTGTACTCTGTCTCTGGCTGTTTGAGGAGAATGTCATCAACAATTTTCATCACCTTCTGGTTTGTTTCCAGGGTAGTGCCGGGAGGAAAATTGGCAAACAAGTTGGCTTGTCCCGTGTTAATTCGGGGTAGGATTTCTTGAGGAATTTGACCTACCATGAACAGACTGCTACCGCCAAGAATCAGGAAGGCAAGTATGACGACAATTACCCGCCAACGCAGTACTTGAGCGAGGAAGCGTCCATAGCCACGAGTCGCATCCTCAAACCGACGGTTAAACTGCCGCAGAGGGCCAAACTTACCGATACGACTTGACCAAGACACGGCTAGCAGTCTGGAGGTGACTGCTGGCACAACAGTCAACGCCATCAGGAGTGAGGCAGCGACAGAAAAGCTGATAGTGAGAATTAATTCATTAAAGAGTAGGGAAAAGAACCCACCAATCAAAAGGAATGGTAGTACAGATACTAAGTTTGTTGTGGTGGAGGCGACGAGAGCCGATTCGACTTCGCCACTACTGCTCACCGCTTGGTCAATCAGCTGCTTAGAAGACAAGCGAGATTTTGCCTCCTGGCCGGGAGTCATGCCTACACCTTCGGCGATCGTTTCCATCATGACGATGGAGTTATCCACGACGATGCCCACACCTAGAGCTAAACCGCCCAAGCTGAAAACGTTGATTGACAACCCAAACAACTGCATCAGGATAATCGCTGCAACCGTCGCTAGAGGAATGGCAAGGACGATAATTAGGGTTTGACGCAGGGAGCCAAGGAACAGAAGAACAGCGATCGCGGCAAGTCCAGCTCCCACTAATCCGGAAGTGGTAACATTTGAGATCGAGTTGCTGATAAATCTTGACTCATCCAGCGTGGGAAGCAGCTTCATGTCTTCTGGAATCACACCGGACTGCCTTAATGCAGCAATGCGGTTTTTGACACCCTCTACCACCTCAATCGTGTTGGCATCAGGCTGCTTCTGGATGCTGAGTTTGACGGCGGGTTGCCCATTGAGGTAGACAAACAGCCGTTGCTCTTCTGTACCGTCAATAACTTCCGCGAACTCACGCAGGTAAACACGTCGTGCTGGGAGAATAGGGGCTGGGGACTGGGGACTAGGGGCTAGGGAAGAAGGGGTTGCACTAGATGAACCGCCGACCTCAAAGGAGAGGTTACGAAGTTCGTCGGCATTCTGAAAACGTCCGACTGTACGTGTTAATGGCTCTGCATCCTCGCCCCGCAGCCTTCCGCCGGAAACATCCTGGTTACGCTCTTCAAGGGCACTTAAGACATCATCTAAAGCAACACCCTGAGCTTGCAAGCGATTCAAGTCAAGGTTGACCCGCACTTCTTCTGTGACACCACCTGCAACATCGACAGCCGCAACACCAGGGACAACACTCAGTTCACGGGATAATTCTTCATCGGCAAATACCCGCAAATCCACATCCCGCAGAGAGTCAGATTGTAGTGCTACTTCGTAAACGGGCAGTTGGGAGGGGTCAACTTTGAACAGGCGTGGCGACTCAATGGTATCAGGAAGTCTTCCGCGTGCGCGGTTAAAGGCAGCCGTGGCATCATTGAGTGCTTGGTCGATATTCTCTCCTGGTTGGAAGTATAGGTCTACACTGACTTGTCCTTCACGGGTTTGGGAATAAACTTGCACCACTCCCTCAGTAGCACTTAATGCTTCTTCCAGGGGTTTAGTGATTTCATCGACTGCTACCTCTGGTGATATTCCAGGTGCATTCAGCCGCACGCCAATCCGGGGATAGGTGATAGATGGCAACAAATCAACCTGAAGTCTTGAGAGAAAGAAGAATCCTAGTACTAGTACGGCTATGGTGAGTACGAGAGTGCCGATGTGTTGACGAATAGCGATCGCACTCAGGCTAAATCCAGGGTTCGTCCGTTGTCCGTTGTTCATGCTTTTCGTCTGTTGTTTGTTGCCAATGCCCAGTGACTACTTTTCTGACACAACACTTAAGCGTACAGGTTCACCGTCTTTTAGAGGTTTGCCGCTACGGGCGACAAACCGCTCCCCTGGTTTTAAACCTGAAATAATTTCTACTTTGC
>CBDTXL010000591.1:0-3553 GCA_965364435.1 uncultured bacterium | reverse complement strand
GAGCAGGAGGTCGTTATGCAAATCGTCACTAGCTGGATGGAAGAAGGACTGCAACGAGGAAGGCTTGAAGGAAGGCTTGAAGGAAGGCTCGAAGGAAGGCTCGAAGGAGAGTTGGCGCTGATTATGCGTCAGCTTAGTCGGCGAATAGGTACGCTTGAGCCTGAGTTACAGGAGGGCATTCGCCAGTTATCCCTAACTCAGTTAGAGGACTTAGCTGAGGCGTTGCTTGATTTCTCGGATAAAAGCAATTTAGTTGTCTGGTTAGAGGGTGTCTCTGATGAATTGGCTCAGGGGGAATAAGAGGTACTGTGTAACCAGAAGGAGCGATCGCAAAAATTTCTAGACAAAGATTCCCCTTTGACCACATATATCAGTGTTACTGACCTCTAAGGGTAGGAAGATGGTCATCACTTCACCCTCTTGGGGTCGCTGCCGCACAATCAGTTTTCCGCCCAAGGCTTGGAACAGATGTTTTGTCACGTTGAGGTTCAAACTGAGACTGCCAGTTTCTGGTTGGAACATCAGCAGCTGACCAATAGACTTTAAAGTCTGACAGCTTGAGTCGGCTGAGTTATTGGAGTTGCCGGTCTTTTCCGGGTCAGGCTGAGACTGAAATTGTAACTTCAGCTGGTCTCCCGCGGGTGTAACCTGTACCTGGATGTGACCTCCTGCCGGGAGAGAACGGGTGAAATTCTCGATCAAGCCCGTCAGCACTTGATCCAGCATCGCGGGATTGCTCACAACAGTGGGCAGCTTCTGGGGCAGGACAACATCCAGAGTAACGTTACGCCTTGCGGCTTGCTTTTGCCAACGGGGAATGCTGTGCTGGAAGACTTGAGCAAGTGACATGGAGGTCAGGTTAACTGGCACTTGCTTGGCTGCTGTAGTTTCTAACTCTACTGCCCGGAAAATCAGCTCCATGCGGTTGATTTGCTCTGTACACTCATGGTCAATAATTTCCAGACGCCGGATCACTTCCGGAGCTAAGTCACAACGCTTCAGCAGTAGTTTAGTCAGGGTGCGAATTGTCGTCAGGGGCGTCCGGATTTCGTGGGTAAGTGCTTGCAGCAGTTCAACCTCAGGCGTCGCTTCACGAGGAGTGGAGATTTTACTACCGCTTCGCTCCTCATTTTTCACCAACCGCTCCCAATGACGACCAGCATTGAATATATCGCCCTGAGGCTGGGGTTGTTTTGGCTGAGCAATTGGCTGTGTAGAGTTGACGGGTATGGTCTGGATATTTTCTACTTGGGGTTGTTCTGGTAGATTCTTAAGGAGCTGACGACCAAAGTGCATCACGATTCGATAATCGGGCGTCTTCGGCGCAAACTGCCCAAGTAAGGTTTCCAGTTTACTTAGTTGATGAGGACTGGTCAGTAACATCCGAGGGCGAAGTGCTTCCCAAGCTTGTTGGATGTCTTCTGGGTCGAAGGAGAAGCGAAAGGCTGGGACGCAGGTGAGGTCTTCTCCGGAAACCATCACTAAACTAAAGCTACTGGTAAAAACTAAACAAAATTGCTCCTCTGCTAATGGGTCACCTGGGAGCAAGGGTAGCTCAAGGGCGGTATTGGCAATCTGTTTAGTTTGTGCATTTTTGGCAGGGGGCAATTGAAAGGGCATCCAAGCTAGGACATTAAATGCCTCGCTGGTAAAAATCCCTGTCTGGAAGCAGGAAAGAAGATCTGGGTGACTCAAGACTGGCACAGGACCAGCTAAGACCAATCCTTGGATCGACGACTGGTCACAACTATCGGCGTCTGATTTGGATGCGACCGTCGCTTGCAATAGTAACTGTTCCAAGGTTGCGATCGCACTCTTCCACTCGCGTTGTGCTTTTGTACGCTCTCTTTCCTTACGATTGGTGACACCTCGCTGACCATTTTCTGTTATAATTTTCTGTCCAACCTGAGGCGCAACCTCGTTATTCAGCCCAATCCGTTCAGTGTGGGCTAAAACTTCGCTTAAACTTGGTAACAACCACTTTTGCACCACGATCTCTCCCCATGCACAGTAAGCGCATTACCTACAAATATCTGCTCTCCTGATTACGAGGTTACTGTATTAGTCAACTCTCCTGGGTCGTAGAACCGAACTCATTAGTCGCGATTTCCGTTGGTGAGTCGGGTTGGTGAGAAACTAGGGACTAGCAGTCTGCCCTTGGAGTGGGAAGTAGAGAGTAGGGAATGGGGGAATAGTTTTGTATAAAACTTGAAATTGGGCGAAAGCCCCGCAACAAAAGAGCGTTAAGGTGGGCTGTTTCCCTACTTCCCCGGCAAATCGCCAAACTGTTCTTGATAACGCGCTAATAATTCCTCTGGCGTTAAAATCCGATTTCCCCGCTCGTCAAACCAATACAACCACTCGCGCTGCAATCCTCGATGAGTGCCAATTCCCCGACCAATTCCTAGACCGATTTCCGGCATCCAAAATGGCTCACCAATTTGCCGCTGATAACTCCCATTGATTAAGCGATA
Organism: uncultured bacterium; assembly: GCA_965364435.1. GTDB lineage: Bacteria > Cyanobacteriota > Cyanobacteriia > Cyanobacteriales > Coleofasciculaceae > CBDTXL01. Next base: position 1,079 of record CBDTXL010000591.1, on the reverse strand, counting down.
AACCTCAAACGGTTCCTGCTGGTCTCTGCGCCAAAAATCTGGGTTATAGATGAAGTAATATAAAACTCCCAATCGGGCATAACTGCTTATTTTCTCGTCATACTCTCCCCCTGGAGTTTGGGAGACGGTTTCTAAAACAAAAACGGGAACAACATCATTTTCTTCCCAGACCACGTAACTTTTGCGTAACCGATTTCCTCGAATGCGCTCAACCCCCAAACTCAAAAAACCATCCGGCACAATGGGAACTCTGGGGTTGATTCCGGTGGTATGGTAAATTCCCATATTGACCCCAAAAAACCAATCGAAGCGATGACCCCAAACGAAACCTAGAATCAAACCTAAGAAATTGGGAAGGAGAATATGAAGTTCGTTATCCACAGGTAACCCATCAGAGTCAGGTAATTCATCGCTCGTTGGCAAACGGAGCTTGGGGTCAGGTTTTACCATAGCGATATCCCTCTTAACTCTAGTTTTATCTTAATGTAATGTAGAGACGCGACATGTCGCGTCTCTACGGCAAAAAATCCTTAAATTTGGGTGCGATCAATTCCCCTAAATTTCTATTGTGAACCGGCGCTCTAGTCTGCCTCACCAATGAGGGTAAAGGCTGCCCAGTCTCTAGGATTTGGATACTGTTTCATTGTGGTGAGCGTAGCACTTCGTAAGGCTTGGGCTTTGTCAGGTTTCTGCTGGAAGTTGCGATAAAACTCGGTCATCAAAGATGCCATGGGTGCATCGGGTACTGACCACAGGGAAACAATCACGCTGGGGACGCCTGCTGAAATCAGGGAGCGAGAGAGTCCAATGACGCTATCACCAGTGATTTTGCCACGACCAGTATCACAAGCACTGAGGACAACTAATTGGGCATTCAGTTTCAAATCCAGGATTTCGGAGGCGGTGAGTAACCCGTTGTCCTTACCTCCAGGGGCAAGTGCGATCGCACCCGGTACACCCTCACCTGTAAAATCATCCAGTAAGCCGTGAGTCGCTAAGTGAATAATCCTTGCCTGCGCCATCTTTGGCAAGATCGCGGCTTTGGTGGCAAGGTTTCCAGTAATTGCTTCGGTGTTGAG
>CBDTXL010000590.1:0-3565 GCA_965364435.1 uncultured bacterium | reverse complement strand
TTTTTGCAAAAAGTCTACCTATGCATCGCTTCCCCTTTCCTCTGCGGTTTTCGATTCCAGGAATTCTGTTAGTGTTCGGCAGTGTGTTAGGCTTGGTTTCGTTTCAACGGGAAGTCTCTCAGTCCTTCTCCCGTACCGAAACGAGTATCAGACAGCAGGCTGAATTTTCTGCAAGTCAAACAGCAACGTTACTAGAGTACTTGTACAGAACGGCTCAAGGTAAGGGTGCCGATTTAGCGATCGCTCAGATTGCTCCCGCTCCTAATCTGCGGTTAGCTTTGCTTTGTGATGAAAATGAGCGAGTACTCTTGTCAACTCGTTTTGACTTGCAAAATCGCTTAATCAGCAACACTCTAGCAGCCCCCAGCTTATCAGCGATCAAACAAGTCCAGCAAACTCAGTCAAAGCAGGTCAGTTTTTCGGACGCTAGACAAACCCTCAAGGCAATTTATCCAGTGCTTTTGGAAGCTTCGCCTGGAGAAATCGTACCGTCGAGGGTAGGTGTGTTGTTGTTGGAGTATGACCTTTCGTCACTAAAAACTCAGGCATACAACGATGCTTTAGAGCGATCGCTAACCTACAGTCTTGCTCTCGCCGTGCTTTGTAGCATTCTCTGGTTCTTCTTTTACAAAACCTTGAACTTGCGAGTAGCCAAACTGGTTGCAGCTAGTAACACTTTAGCACAAGGAAATTTAGAAGTACGTGCTAATTTAAAAGGCTCTGATGAACTGAGTCAGATTTCAATCGCTTTCGATCAAATGGCTGAGGAAGTTCAGAAGACTACAGAAACCCTGCGCCAAAATGAAGAACTCAAACAAGCTTTACACAAGCTAAAACAAACCCAAGCCCAACTGATTCACGCCGAGAAAATGTCTAGCTTAGGTCAACTGGTTGCGGGGGTTGCTCATGAAATCAACAATCCGGTTAACTTCATACACGGCAATCTTAATTATGTCCATGACTACACTCAAGATTTGCTCAATATTGTTGATTTATATCAGCAACACTCTCCTAATCGGTCTCCCGAAATTGCCGAAAAGACGGAAGAGATCGACCTGGACTTTCTTGCAAAGGATTTACCCAAAATGCTGGCTTCTATGAAAGTTGGTACTGAACGCATTCGTCAGATTGTGCTTGGCTTGCGTAACTTCTCCCGCCACGATGAGGCTGATCTAAAAAAAGTTGATATTCACGAAGGTATTGATAGCACCCTATTACTTCTACAACATCGATTGAAGGGGGAGAGAGATTCTCCCAGTATTGAAATTATTAAAGATTATGGGAACTTACCCAAGATTGAGTGCTATGCTGGGCAGTTGAATCAAGTGTTTATGAATATTATCAATAATAGCATTGATGCTTTATCAGAAGCAACAGGTAATGAAAAAGGACAAATTTTGATTCGCACTTCCATTAATGAATCAGATTGGGTAGTGGTAGCGATCGCAGATAATGGCTCAGGGATGCCACAGGAGGTACAGCAGCGGATATTTGACCCGTTTTTTACCACGAAACCAGTAGGCAAAGGCACTGGATTAGGATTATCTATCAGCTATCAGCTTGTGGTAGAAAAACATAACGGTCAATTAAAATGTATTTCTGCTCCCGGAGAAGGAGCGCAGTTTATCATTGAAATTCCCGTGCAACAAAAAAGCAGAGAAGCTGCAAAAATAGGGGAATGAGGAAAGAATAAATGTCAGATTTTATTAATAACTATGGCTTCTTAATCGTTTCGATGATTTTAGGAGCAATTCTAGGACTTTCGGTTTACTTGCCGCTGATGGCGGGTCAACTTTCTCTGGCGACGCCGGGATTCTATGCGTTGGGGGGTTATATAGCAGCAATTCTATCAACTCAGGTGTTTAAGTTCAGCGGCAATTTATTCCCCGTCCCATTTTTATTGTTAGAAATGCTGGTGGCAGCTTTAGTCTCTGGAGTACTCGCGATCGCACTGGGAATCCCAGTTCTCCGATTGCGGGGGATTTTCTTAGCAATTGCCACAATCGCCTTTGTTGAAATTCTACGAGTTTTGGCTTTAAACTTGGAGATTACAGGTGGAGCTGTGGGGATTTTTGCCATTCCTCAACCCTTTCAATCTCAAATCGAGTATCTCTGGATTGCCGCACCCCTGCTGATTTTGAGTATGTTGTTTCTCTATCGCCTGGAACGCATCCGCGTTGGTCGAGCTTTGAGTGCTATCCGTGAGGATGAACTAGCTGCTGATGCGATGGGCATTAACCCCACTTATTATAAGGTGTTGTCTTTTACTTTAGGGGCAGTTTTAGCGGGACTGGTTGGGGCGGTGAGCGCTCATTTTTTGAATACCTGGAATGCTCGTCAAGGGACTTTTGATGCTAGTATCATTTATTTAGCATTTGTCTTGATTGGTGGCTCTAGAACATTTATCGGACCCGTCCTAGGAGGCATGGTGCTAACGGCTTTGCCAGAAGCTCTAAGGGAGATGGCGAGAATCAATGGTCTACCCACTTGGCTGGCAGACTTTCTGCGCGATGGTCGTTTGATTATCTTTGGGCTACTGATTGTAATCGGCAGCGTGTTCTACCCCCAAGGTATTATTACTCCAGACCTATTGAAGCGCTTTAAGCCACTAAAGCGGCAAAGACAATAATGGTAATGGGTAATGGGTAATGGGTAATGGGTAATAGGATAAATCTGAGCCTGTAGCAGTGAGATTCACCTGACAATGAGCGACCATCAGAAGGAAAGAGAGTGTTTAAAACCTGTTCTGGAGGTGAGAGAGATAACTCGCCGTTTTGGTGGTCTTGTGGCGGTGAATCAAGTCTCCTTCACGGTACAAGAGAATGAGATATTTGGTCTGATTGGACCCAATGGTGCCGGAAAAACTACACTGTTTAATTTGATAACAGGTTTAATTCCACCTTCGAGTGGTCAGCTGATTTACGAAGCGCAAGAGATTACCAAACTGCGTCCCCACCAAATCGCTGCTAAGGGTATAGCTCGGACTTTTCAAAATCTACGCCTGTTTGGGAATTTGTCTGCTCTGGAAAATGTGGCGATCGCTCATCATATCCATAATAAAACAGGTGTGCTAAAAGGCGTATTGGGATTGCCTCAATCAGCCGCCCAAGAAAAGCAAACTGTCTCTAAATCCTTAGAATTGTTGGAGTTAGTAGGACTTGCTTCAAGAGCGGAACAAAAAGCTCGCAACTTTGCTTATGGCGATCAAAGGCGGTTAGAAATTGCCCGTGCCTTAGCCCTACAGCCGAAAATACTACTGCTAGACGAACCCGCAGCAGGGATGAACCCCAATGAAAAAGGTGCTTTGAGTGAGTTGATACGGCAAATTCGCGACTCTTTCAACTTGACAGTGTTACTGATTGAGCATCATGTACCGTTAGTGATGGGGTTGTGCGATCGCATTGCTGTCTTAGACTTCGGTCAGTTGATTGCTTTGGGTGAACCGGAGCAAGTCAAGAACGATCCAGCTGTCATTGAAGCCTATTTAGGAGATGAGGCAGCTGTTACTGGTTAGTCGTTAGACTATTTCTTCCTAGGATTCGCCTTAAGCCGGTGGGCGTAAATA
>CBDTXL010000589.1:0-3566 GCA_965364435.1 uncultured bacterium | reverse complement strand
TCAACCAATGATTGCAGCTGCTGCGTAGGAATCTCAATCCAAAACTTGGTTCCCTGTCCGGGCTGGGAAATACACTTAAAAATGCCGCCGTGCTTTTCCACTACAATTTGGTAACTAATGGAAAGACCCAAACCAGTTCCTTTGCCGATGGGCTTAGTAGTGAAAAAGGGGTCAAAGATTTGGGATTGTATTGCTTGGGGCATGCCAGGACCATTGTCGGCAATCTGAATAACAACGTGAGGGATATCGGGTGATTGGTTTCTCTCCAGTTGAGGAGAAACTTCTCCCCCTATCCCGCTCTCCTGTGTACTCACTTCCTTCAGGCTGGTGCAGATGGTGATCCTACTAGGTGATGCCTCAATTTCCTCTAAGGTCTGGGTGGCGTTGTACTCTTCTAGAGCATCAATCGCGTTACTCAACACGTTCATGAATACCTGATTGAGCTGACTGGCATAGCATTCAACCAGTGGCAATTCCCCATAGGTTTTAACAATCTCAATACTGGGATGGTTAGGCTTAACTTTCAGTCGATGTTGTAGAATCAACAGCGTACTGTCTAGCCCCTCGTGGATATCAACAAACTTCATCTCAGCTTGATCGAGGCGGGAGAAGTTCCGTAGAGACAGCACCAGCTTGCGAATGCGTTCAGTGCCGATTTTCATGGAGGCCAGGATTTTCGGTAGATCTTCGTCGAGAAAATCTAACTCAATCGTCTCTGCATAGTCAACAATCTCCGGCTCTGGATTGGGATAATGCTTCTGATACAGGTGTAGCAGATTGAGCAAATCCTGAGCATACTGACGGGTGTAGGCGAGGTTGCCGTAGATAAAGTTGACGGGGTTGTTGATTTCGTGAGCAACACCGGCAACCAATTGCCCAAGAGAGGACATTTTTTCGGTCTGAATCAACTGAGTCTGGGTTTGCTTCAGATTCTGGAGAGCGATCGCCAATTGTTCTGCCTGCTGCTGAGTCTGAGTGAGTAATTCCGCTTGCTTGAGGGCAACACCCAAGTGAGCGGCAATCTGCCTGACAAAATCAATTTCCGAGCTATCCCAAGGTCGGGGCGCTGTACATTGATGGATACAAAGCAATCCCCATAGTAGAGACGGTGACCCCGTGCCCACCCCCCCTTTTAGCAGTGGCACTACCAAGCTAGCTCTGACTTGAAATTGGGCCAAAATCTTAATGTGACAATCACTTAAATCAGCCTTGTAGATGTCAGCAATTGCCTGAATCCGACCTTGATGATATTTCTCGGCATAGTGCTTACCGAAGTAGTGGTCGTGAATTTTCTTATTGATTGCCTCAGGCAAACCGAGTTGAACGTCCTCAGAGACGAACTCTCCGTTAGAGTAGTCAGAGTCAGGAGTAAAGCGAAATACTGCCACGCGGTCAGCATCGAGCAGCCGCCGGACTTCCGTCGTTGTTGCCGTGAAGATTGTCTTGACATCAAGAGATTCTCGGATTTTGGTAATCACCCCAAACAAGGCTTGCTGTTGTTTGGCGACCTTTGAGAGTTGTTGGGCTTGAGCTGTCGCTGTGGCGGCAGCTGTGCAGCTTTGTTCGTAAAGTTCGGCTTGCTGAATTGCCACAGAGGCTCGGTCAGCTAGCTGTTGTAGCAGCTCAACCTCAGCTGAGAGCCAGTCTCGCGGAGCCTCACAATCGTGGGCAATCAGGAGTCCCCACAGCTGAGAGTTCACTTGGATTGGGACAATCAGAGCTGCCTGAATTTGGAAATTTGTCAAGAACTCTCGATGAGCAGGCGTGAGGGTTGCTTGGGAGACATCGTTAATTACTCGCACTTTGCCTCTTTTGTACAGTTCATTCTGCGCGTCTGGGAAGTACCCCTGAGGATCACTAACCCCTAAAATAGGCATCCAGTCACCTTTGATGGATTCCACAATCACTTCACCCTGGGATTCAAAGGTTGCAGGTTGCAGGTTCTCTAAGGTTGCAGGTTGCAAGTTAGAAGGTTGCAGGCTGTCTTCCGATCGCGTAGCAGTATCAATGCCAGGAGGATCATTTTCAACATTCAACCGAACAACCTTCAAATGTTCAAAACTGGCAAACTGGTAAATCACCACCCGGTCTGTATCAATCAGGTTCCGGACTTCTCGCACAATCGTTTGCAGGGTCGTTTTCAGGTCGAGGGTGCTGCGGATTTGATTGGTGACGCGCCCGAAAGCACTCACTTGCTCCAACGACTGTTGCAACTTGGCGGTGCGCTCCTCGACCTGTCGCTCCAGATTGGCGTTGAGGGACTGCACCTGACAGAAAAGTTTATACTGCTCAATTGCCATCGCAAAGTGATGAGCCAGCGCGATCGCCAGTTCCATGTCAGTAGTGGTCCAATCTTGCGCTTGACCCCGTTTCAACTCTCGCCACACTTGAAAAGACTGGCGGGGAAGTTGTTGTTTTTCGCTGGGGTCAAAGCGTCCCGCCCACAGAGTTTCTGTATCGATTTCTGAGCGAAAGATGCTCAGGTAGCCGAGGATTGAGGAGCGATAATACAGAGGTACAACTAGCAAACCCCGTATCGGAGTAGCCTGGAAGGCTGGAGTGAGAACCCGGAATACCGAGCTTTTATACAGGTCGGTAATTGTCAGCGGCTCACAATTTGCTGATTGAAAGTGAGTGTTTTCCTCATACTTGAACGAAGCCCAGCTTTGCCAAACAGGATGCTGTTCGATTAAACTCTCTTTTGTCCCATCGAAAGGCGTTGGTTGAGCACCGCAGACAAACAACTCAGCCGCCTCGTCTGTTTTGTAAGGGACGATATAAAGTCTGCCGCCGCAACCTTGGAGGGCGGCGACGGTTTCTTCAAGAGCAGCTTGCAGCTCAATAGTGGGTAGGGAATGCAACAAGCTAGATACCCAGTTAATGGTTGCTTCCGTAGAGTGCCATTGACGCACCTGAGACAGGAGACTTGACTGGGCGATCGCAATTGAGACTTGATCGACCACCCATTGCAAAATTTCCAGTTCCTGTTTTGAAATCAAACGCGGTGTGCTGTGATGAGACACCAACAGCCCCCAAAGTTCCTCCTTGGCGTGCTTTCCCCTGGCATCATTATGAACAATCGGCAGCACCATTGAAGACTGGACGCCCATTGCCTTGAGGTATGCTGCATGGCAGGGGTCTACAGGGCGATAGTGGATTTCCTCAAACATTGCATCCTGTTCGCCCGTCACGGAAGATTCGATGGGCGATAGACCAATCACCCCCGATGAAACATCTACAATCGAACGCAGACGCACATTGAGATACAACTGGCGGGCTTGTTCAGGAATGTCATCGGCTGGGAAGTTTAGCCCTTTGAGGGAAGGAAGGCGATTGTCTTGAATCGACTCAGCAATCACTTCTCCACTGCCAGACTCATGAAACCGGTAAACCATTACCCGGTCAGTTCCCAGCAATGAACGGATTTCGGCAACAGTCGCTGTTAAAATCTCTTGCAATTCCAGAGATTGACGAATCCTGTTGGTGATTCGGCGCAGCAAATCTTCCTGGTTGAGTTCTGGCTGTAGCACTGTTCTAACTTGAAAATAGGGCGTCGGGCGTCGGGA
>CBDTXL010000588.1:0-3567 GCA_965364435.1 uncultured bacterium | reverse complement strand
AGTTAAAAATCAAACGAGAGCCGGTTCTGGCAACGCCCCTTGCATCTTACCCAAAAAGTTAATCAAATTCTCCATCTGTTGTTCTGCCTTCAAGATACCCAAACCCCGAACGGTTACCTTACCCGGAGAGTAAACAAAACGCGATCGCATATGTTCTGGCAAATTCTCCTTAAGCAAATTCCAGGCAGGTTCCTCCATCGGTGTTTCCAGAACAACGTGCTGTTTCTCCTCCGGTTTAATCCGGCTGAACCCTAACGACTTGGCGATTTGTTTAAGTTCCACCACCCGCAACAGTTGATTCGCCGCTGGAGGAATTGGTCCATAGCGATCGCTCCAATCTGCCGCCAACTCAACTAACTCTTCCTTCGAGATAGCAGAAGCCACAGCCCGATAAGCACTCATTTTTTGGTCTATATCCGGGATATAATCAGCCGGGATAAAAGCAGTAAGATTGAGGTCAATCTGGGTATCATCCACCTTGGGAATTTCCTGCCCCTGAATCTCTTTGATCGCCTCTTGCAGCATTTCCATATAGAGGTCAAAACCAATCGCCTCCATCTGTCCCGACTGTTCTGCACCCAGGAGATTACCGACACCTCGAATTTCCATATCCCGTGTCGCTAGCTGATAACCAGAACCCAACTGAGTGAACTCCTGAATCGCCCGTAAACGCTGTCGCGCCGGTTCGGTTAGTACCTTTTGCTTCGGGTAAAATAACCAAGCGTGAGCTTGAATACCCGCACGACCAACCCGTCCTCTTAATTGGTACAGCTGGGCTAAACCAAACTTATGAGCATCTTCGATCAAGATCGTGTTGACTCTGGGGATATCTAACCCGGATTCAATAATAGTGGTACAGACAAGGATATCTGCCTCACCAGCGCCGAAGGTAAGCATCGTGGATTCAAGTTCCCCTTCATCCATCTGACCATGTGCGATCGCTAATCTGCAACCCGGTACCATCTCCCGCAACTGCGTGGCAACGTCTTCAATACCCTCAATTCGCGGTACCACATAGAATACTTGACCTCCCCGGTCGAGTTCGGTGCGAATTGCAGTGCGTACCGCTTCTGGATCATAAGGAGAAAGATGGGTTTTAATCGGACGCCTTGAGGGAGGGGGTGTGGTAATCAAACTCATTTCTCGCACCCCTGATAACGACATATAGAGGGTGCGGGGAATTGGTGTGGCGGTGAGGGTGAGTACGTCTATCTGAGTTTTGAGAACCTTAATTTTCTCTTTCTGGTTAACCCCAAACCGCTGTTCTTCATCTACCACCAGTAACCCTAAATCCCGGAAGGTTACCCCTTTCCCCAACAGCTGATGCGTACCAACAACAACATCTAGCTCACCTGTAGTAAGGCGTCGTAGGATATCCTTGCGTTCCTCAGCCGTGCGAAAGCGGTTGAGTAAACCAACATTAACTGGGTAGGGCGCAAAGCGTTCTTTGAGGGTGTGGTAATGCTGCTGAGTGAGGATGGTTGTCGGGGCAAGGACAGCAACTTGCTTACCGGCAATAACCGCTTTGAAGATTGCCCGAATTGCCACTTCTGTTTTGCCAAAACCGACATCACCACAAACTAGGCGATCCATCGGGCGATCGCTCATCATATCCCGCTTCACATCTTGCACCGCCTTAAGTTGGTCAGGTGTTGGCTGGTAGGGAAACGAATCTTCCATCTCTTCCTGCCAGGGTGAATCTGCTGGATAGGCAAAACCCTGCCGTTGCGTCCGCTGGGCATACAGTTGCAGCAAATCAACCGCGAGTTTCTTAATTCCCTTACGAACGCGATTCTTAGTCTTTTCCCAGGCTTTGCCCGACATCTTATTCAGTTCTGGCGGGCGATCTCCCGTCGCCCGAAATCGCGATAGAACCCCCAACTGGTCAGCCGCTACTCGCAGCAAGCCATCGGCGTACTGTACCACCAAATACTCGCGGGTTTCGTGGTTGATGCTTAGGCTTTCCAGCTTGAGGAACTTCCCGACACCGTGGTTTCTGTGAACGACATAATCCCCCTGTCGCAGCTTATTGGGGTCAACCTGTTTCGAGGCAGCACGGCGTCGCTTGCGGACATAACTGGCACTCGTCAGGGTATGCTGCCCAAAGAACTCGCGGTCAGTAACGACCACAATCCGGTAGGTGGGTAGGATGAAGCCTTCGAGTTCTGCCAATCCCGAATACTTTAGTGCGATCGGTACATGCTGGATTTGCAGCTTGTCAATCGCTGGGTAATCGCGAGGATTAGGGACAAATTGGGCGGGGCAGTCGTGTTCTTGGAGTAGCGAGACAGAACGACTCGGTTGGGCGGAGACTAGCCAAATTGAGAAATTACGGTCGCCTTCACCCCGAAGAACTTCCGCGAGTTTGGCGAACTGGTGCGGTGTCACCGGAACGGGACGACTGGCAAGATTAATCGAGTTGGAAGGTTGAGAACTTGCCAACCCTTCGACGGCGAGTTCGGATAGGTACAGCTGCTTAAAGGGTCCTGCTGCTACCAGAGAATCGTCAAAGGTGCGATGGATTTTAGGGAGAGTGGGAGTAATTGCTAAAAGCTGTTCTTCGGCGTGTTCATAAGCGCGATCGCTATGGGCACGACACTGTTCTGGCTCATCAATCGCAATCAGTGTATTTTCTGGCAGGTAATCCAGTAGCGATGCTGGCTGGTCAAAAGCAATCCCTAAGAAACGGCGGCTACCCTCTAAATGCTGACCAGCATCGAGTTGCTCTTGTTCTTCTGGTGAGAGATAAGATTTAACCTGTTCTACCTTTGACCCACTCAGCGCGACTGCGACAATCGGCGCAAAATCAGTAGGCGTCAGGACTAAGTGTTCAATCTTATCTAAAGAACGCTGGGTCGCTGGGTCAAACTCTCGCAGCTGTTCGAGCTCATCACCAAACCATTCTAGGCGCACCGGCAATTCTGCTGCTACCGGGAAAACATCGACAATATCGCCGCGCCGACTCCACTGACCTTCCATTTCCACCAGAGGAACGCGATCGTAACCCAGCCGTGCCAACTTTTCATCAACCGCTTTGGAGTTCCAGGTCATGCCCCGATTAAGCGTGAGGCAATAGGGCTTAAAAGCATCCACTGGCGGCAGATGCGGCCCTAGCGCTGCTTGAGTGGCGACAATTGCCAACGAGGAGGTAAGAGGAGAAGAATCCAACCTCTCACCTCTAACTAAATCTGCCAACACCTGCATCTGTCCCCAAGTCATCTCAGATTCGGGGTCAAATGGCTCATAAGGTGATGCCTCAGAGGTGGGGTAAAAGTGAACCGTTTCCCAGCCCATCGCTTCTAGTTGTGCCGCCCAGCGACTGGCTTCTTCAAGCGTGCTAGAAACCACCAACAAGTTGCGTTGACTCGCCTTTGCCAGGGTAGAGGCTACCAATCCCTTGGGGAGGCGGGGGATGCCATTCAGCCGGAGAGACTGCTGCCGCTCAAGCTTTGAAAGGAGTTCAGTTGTGAGCGGCGAGCGCCCAAGGACGCGAATGATCGAAGAGAAAGCCATGAGTCTAGGAAATGCTTAACTCGTTCTGACAAGAAAACAGTAAGGATATCTGCT
>CBDTXL010000587.1:0-3570 GCA_965364435.1 uncultured bacterium | reverse complement strand
GCCAAGAAGCGATCGCACTATGGGAAAGTTTTGAGCCACACTTAATCTGGATGGATATGCGGATGCCTGTGATGGATGGGTATGAAGCCATTTAAAAAGGAATTATATTATGTCGAACTCAGAGATAGCACCTGCTCGCGAGAAGGTAGGGGGAGTTTTTGATGCGAGGGAAGCACAGGAGAATTTCTCTCCTGCTATTTCAACCAATCTGCTACAACAGAACGCTTCTGGGGATAAGGAGCAAAGTACTCCATCAAAAGGAAATATTTTAGTTGTTGATGATACCCCTGCCAATTTGAACATTTTAATCAAGATGTTGTCCAAGCAGGGGTATAAAGTGCAACCTGTACCAAACGGAAAACTGGCATTAAAGGCGGTTGAGTCAACCCGACCTGATTTGATTTTGCTGGACATCCTGATGCCTCAGATCGATGGTTATAAGGTCTGCTCCGAGCTTAAAGCTTCTCCCCGAACCAAGGATATTCCGATTATATTTATCAGTGTCTTGGATGAAGTGTTCGATAAAGTGAAAGCCTTTGCTGTTGGCGGAGTGGACTACATCACTCAACCGTTTCAGGCGGAAGAAGTTTTGGCTCGTATCGAGCAGCAATTACGTATCCAAAGGCTCTCTAATCAACTCACTGAGCAAAATGCACTGCTTTGTGAGGAAATCGAAGAGCGAAAGCAGGTCGAACAGAAGCTCAAGGCAAGTGAGAAGCGTTATCGCCAACTATTTGAGGGCAGCGTTGATGGCATTGTGATCAAGGATATTAAGGGAAGATTTATTGATTGCAATAGCAGCTACCAAACGATGTTGGGATATTCTCTCTTAGAACTCAAGCAAAAGAAGTTCTGGGAGATAACGCCCGTAAGGTGGCACGCTTGGGAAGCTGAAATTATTGATAAACAAATTCTCGAAAGGGGATACTCGGATACCTTTGAAAAGGAATATATCAGAAAGGATGGTACGGTATTCCCAGTAGAGTTGACCGCCTATTGTCAGAAAAACGATTCGGGTCAGCCGGAAATGTTGTGGGCGGTTGTGCGAGATATAAGCCATCGCAAAGAAGCCGAAAAAGAGCGAAGTCAGTTAATCGCCTGTCTAAAAAAGAGTGAAGCGTCTCTGGCAGAAGCCCAACGAGTTGCCCACGTCGGAAGCTGGGAATTTGATGTCCTCACTGGAAAAATTACCTACTCACAGGAAAAATTCCGCATTTTTGGTCTTGACCCAACCCAAGGCGAACCGACATTTACTGAATTAATCGAGCTGATTCATCCCGATGACCGAGCGCTGTTTCAACAAAACATCGGTCGTGCGCTTACAGATGGAACACCCTACGAATTTGACTTTCGGATTATGCGACCCGATGGTCAACTCCGACACCTCGATTGTAGAGGAGAACCTGTTTTCAACGAACAAGGGCAGGTGATTCAACTGTTTGGAACGGTACTGGATATCACCGATCGCAAGCTAGCGGAAGAGGCACTCCGAACCAGCGAAACTCGTTATCGAGAACTCGTGGAATCTCAAGATCGGGTGCTGGTGTGTCGGTGGTATCCGGATACCACCCTGACATTTGTGAACCAGTCCTACAGCCGTTTTTTTGGAAAATCATCCGAAGAATTAGTGGGAAAGCAATATTTGGAGCTACTACCCGATCAGAAGAGCCAAGAGTTGATGAGGAGCGCTACTCAATCGCTTTTAAATAACTTGCGTCCTGAAACGACCGAGCATTCAATGCTATCTTCAACGGGAGAGGAGCGCTGGTACCGCTGGACTGATCAGCCAATCCTCGACCAAGAGGGGCGCTTGATAGAACTTCAGTCCTTTGGCATTGACATCACCGAATCCAAACGAGCCGAAGCAGCACTAAAAGAGAGCGAACAGTTTTTACGCAGTATCTACGACGGAGTTGAAGCAGCGATCTTTATCGTTGACGTGCTGGAGGATGGGGGATTTCGCTATGTCGGAATTAATCCTGCCCATGAACGGATGTCGGGTCTTTCCTCATCAGAATTAAGCGGTAAGACCCCCGAACAGGTATTGAGTCCGGAAGGGGCACGGGCTGTCTTAGAGCGGTATTGCGCCTGTATTGAAGCGGGAGAACGCATTACCTATGAAGAGTATCTGCTGATCAAAGGGAGAGAAACCTGGTGGATTACGAACCTGACGCCAGTGTGGGACAGTAGTGATTCCCTTCAGGATAGCTCCGCTTCACGCATCTATCGCCTGATCGGTACCAGCTTTAATATTAGCGATCGCAAACAGGCAGAGAAGCAGTTACAGCAACAAGCCGCTGCAATGGCTGCTGCTACAGATGGTATCGCGATTCTCAATGCCAACGGAGAGTATGTTTATTTAAACGAGGCTCACGTCAAAATCTTTGGCTACGACAGTGCTTCCCAACTCTTGGGCAAAAGCTGGCAAGTGCTGTACGACGACGCCGAACTGCAGCGATTGGCGAACGAAGCCGTTCCCGAACTCTTGCACAAAGGGCATTGCCGCACGGAAGCCAGCGGCCTGCGACGGGACGGGACAACATTTTCCCACGAAGTCTCAGTCACCTTGTTGGAAGGGGGGGAGAGAATTTGTATTGTCCGCGACATCAGCGATCGCAAGCAAGCCGAAGAAGCGCTGCGTACAAGTGAAGCGCGAGAACGAGAAAAGGCGCAAGAGCTAGAACGAACCCTAGACGAATTGAAACGCACCCAAGCCCAACTTATTCAAACCGAAAAAATGTCGAGTCTAGGGCAAATGATAGCAGGTGTTGCCCATGAAATCAACAACCCAGTCAACTTTATCTATGGCAATCTTAATCATGCCAGAGGATACTTCCAAGACCTGCTCCGATTGATTGAAATCTATCAGCAGACTTACCCTCATCCCACAGCAGAAATTCAGGAGATAAGTGAGGAGATAGGCTTGAATTTTCTGGTGAAAGATTGGCAACAAATGATGGATTCCATGCAAGTGGGAGCCGATCGCATCAAGGAGATCGTGCGATCGCTTCTGCTGTTCTCCAGACAGAATCAATCAGATCTAAAACCTGTAGATATCCACGAGGGCATTGATAACACACTACTAATTTTGCAGCACCGATTGAGAGCAGAAGGCAATTTGCCTGAGATTCAGGTGATTAAAGAGTACGGTCAACTGCCATTGGTCACCTGTTACGCCAGTCAGTTGAATCAGGTGCTTATGAATCTCTTGAGTAATGCGATCGACGCCCTAGCCAATCAACCTTCTGGGCGAGTTATCACAATTTCCACTTCAGTGAAGACTGAAGAGAGTTTTGAGTTCTTAGTTTTGAGTTCTGAATTAGAATCTTCAACTCAAAACCCTAACGGGGCCACTTCCTTGCTCGGAAGTGAATTCCGGGTACCAGCGCCCTCAAAACTCAAAACCCAAAACTTAAAGAGCGTTGTCATCCGCATTGCTGACAATGGTTCTGGAATAAGTGAAGAGGTGCGACAGAAGATATTTGACCCCTTTTTTAGCACGAAGCCCATAGGTAGTGGCACGGGATTGGGGTTATCGATTAGCTATCAGATTGTAGTGGAAAAACACAA
>CBDTXL010000586.1:0-3572 GCA_965364435.1 uncultured bacterium | reverse complement strand
GAGAACTTTCCCAATGGTGCAGTGGTCTTATTTGACTCTGACTTGCGCTACCTAATTGCAGATGGGAGAGGATTAGCAACCGTTGGACTCTCCAAAGAGCAATTAGAAGGCAAGACCATTTGGGAGTCATTTCCACCAGAAACCTGTGAGGTGCTTGCCCCAAGCTATCGGCAAGCGATCGCTGGAACGGCAAGCACTGTTGAAATTCCCTATGCTGACCGGATTTACCTGATGTATGCGCTTCCAGTCAGGAATGAAAGCGGCGAAGTCTATGCGGGAATGGTGATGACACAGGATATCACCGAGCGTAAGCACAACGAGGAGCTAGAGAAGCGATTAGTTGCGTCTCTAACAGAGAGCGAAGAACGTTACCGCCAACTGGTGGAATTATGCCCTGATGGAATTTTTATCCAAACTCAGGGCAAGTTTAGCCTTGTTAACCGTGCAACGCTGGAGCTTTATGGTGCAGCCAATGCTGAAGAACTCATTGGAAAACCAGTACTTGACTTTGTGCATCCACAAAATCGGGAAATTGTCAAGGAACGCATGCGACAACTCCAGGAAGATACAACAAAGGTACCCCCCCTCGAAGAAAAGTGGCTCCGGTTGGATGGGACAGTTTTCTATGCAGAAGTGGCAGCCATTCCCTTCACCTATCAAAATGAACCTGCGGCTCAAGTCGTCCTCCGCGACATCACCCAGCGTAAGCTTTCGGAGAAACAACTCTATCAAGTTAACCGAGCGCTCAAGACTCTCAGTGAATGCAACCAAGCCTTAGTGCGTGCCACAGATGAACCCACTTTACTCCATGACATTTGCCGGATCATTGTGGAATTCGGTGGATACCACTCGGCATGGATTGGCTTTGCAGAGGAAGATGAAGCCAAAACTGTGCGTCCAGTCGCTCAAGCCGGATGTGAACAAGGGTATCTCGAATCCTTACATATTACCTGGTCTGACACAGAGCGAGGACGCGGCCCCATGGGAACAGCGATTCGGACGGGTCAAACCTGCATGGCTCAAAACATGCTGACTGACTCTAATTACCTCTTCTGGCGAGATGCAGCCATCAAGCAGGGTTACGCCTCCTCAATTGCTCTACCGTTGAGCGTCGATAGTAAATCCCTGGGCGCTTTGAACATCTACGCAACTGAACCCAACGCCTTTGACGAAGCCGAAATCAAGTTGCTCACGGAACTGGCCAATGACTTAGCTTATGGCATTGCTGCCTTACGCACCCAGATTGAACACCGAAAGGTAGAGGAGTCACTCCGAGACAGCGAGGCCAAATTCCGCGCCTTTCTGGAATCAGCCTCAGAAGCGATTATTGTCAGTAACACTAACGGTGAAATTGTCGTCTTTAACGCTAAATCGGAAGAATTATTTGGGTATGACCATACTGAAGTGTTAGGTCGCACCGTAGAGTTCCTGATGCCAGAACGATACCACCAACGCCATCCTCAACATCGTGCTGCCTATCAAGGTAATCCAACCAAGCGCTCTATGAGTAAAACGAGAAACTTGTCTGCTAAACGCAAGGATGGAACCGAGTTTCCCATAGAAGCGGGACTCAGTTCTATTCAAACAAAGGACGGGATTTTTGTAATGACGTTTTTGACAGATATCACAGAGCGCAAGCAAGTAGAAGAAGAGATTAGAAGACTTAATGAAAGCCTGAAACGCCGTGTTGTTGAAAGTGAAACGCGATACGAGCAAATTGTAGAACTAGCCGAGGAAGGGATTTGGGTAATTGACAGTGAATCCAAGACAACTTACGTCAATCATGCAATGGCGAGGATGCTTGGCTATAGCGAGTCGGAAATGTTGGAGCGGCCAATTTTTGATTTTATTGATCAAGCGAATTACCAGACAGCAAACTCTAATGTCGAGCGTCGAAAACAAGGTGTAGCTGAAAAACATGAATTTAAATTAAAGGCAAAAGATGGCAAAGTTGTCTGGACTTATATGTCCACGAGTCCAGTCATTGATGAAAACGGACAGCTGTTATGGTCTTGTGCCCTAGTCTATGACATCACTGATCGCAAGCAAGCGGATGAGCAGATGCGCCAAAGTAGCGAGAGAATCAGTCTCGCCAATGCCGAATTAGCTAGGGCAACACGCCTCAAGGATGAGTTTATGGCTAATATGAGTCACGAGTTGCGTACCCCTCTCAACGCCATTCTTGGTCTTTCTGAAGCCTTACAAGAAGAGGTGTATGGTACTCTGACTGATAAGCAGCGTAAGTCAATTACAACAATTGAGCAAAGTGGCAAGCACTTACTTGAGCTAATTAATGATATTCTTGACCTCTCGAAGATCGAATCTGGGAAAATGGAGCTTCAAGTTGCCCCCATTTCCCTTCAACATCTGTGTGACTCCAGCTTGACTTTTGTCAAACAGCAAGCGCATCAGAAAAAGATCAAGATCAGCTCTAAAATTGCCGAAGGACTGGGGAACATCGAAATTGATGAGCGGCGTATCCGGCAAGTTTTAATTAATCTGTTGAGCAATGCCGTGAAGTTCACGCCAGAAGGCGGTGAGGTTCGGGTGGAAGTGGAAGCCTACCCGCACGATGAAATCATACAGTTCAGGGTGATTGATACGGGTATTGGGATTGCTCCAGAAAACCTCGATAAGCTGTTTAAGCCTTTTGTGCAGTTAGATAGCAGTCTCTCCCGTCGTTATGCAGGTACAGGTTTGGGCTTGGCTCTGGTGCGGCGGGTTGTAGAATTGCACGGTGGCAGCATCTCCTTGGAAAGTGAACTGGGAAAAGGGAGTCGCTTCACCATTACCCTTCCTTGGAAGGAGCCGGATAGCATAGTGCAAAGCGTTAGGGAAACCGAACAGGTGCTTGGGGAATTGCCTAGCATTCACCAAGCATTGATTGTTGAAGATTCAGAGACGGCTGCCAAGCAGGTGGCACGTTACCTCGGTGAACTGGGTTCAGCAGCATTTATCCATCCTTGTGGTGAAGGCACGATTGAGGCGGCGCTGGGATTTAAACCAGATGTGATTATCCTGGATTTGTTGCTGCCTAATGTTTCGGGTTGGGAGGTTCTAGCGCAGCTGAAAGAGAACCCTGCTACACAGCATATCCCGGTTCTGGTTGTTTCGGTAGTGGATGAGCGATCGCGTGCCTTGGCACTGGGCGCATCGGAGTACCTACTCAAACCCATCTCTCGTCAGCGGTTGCAGTCAGCTTTGAGTAAGATCTTCTCTGAAGCACCCCAACCTCTTGCTCACACTACCTTGGTGGTGATGCCGGAACCGGAACGACTAGTGCCCCTGATTTTATTGGCAGAGGACAACGAAGCCAATATTTCTACGGTGATGGATTACTTGCAAACTCAAGGATATCAGGTTAGTTTGGCAAGAAATGGGGTAGAAGCCGTCCAGATGGCAAAGCAGCAAAAGCCGGATCTAATTTTGATGGATATTCAAATGCCAGAAATGGACGGGTTGGAAGCAACCAGACGGATTCGTGCCGAAGCTAACCTCCCTGCCATTCCAATCGTTGCCCTCACCGCACTGGCAATGCCTGGAGACCGAGAAAAATGCTTGGCAGCGGGTGC
>CBDTXL010000585.1:0-3572 GCA_965364435.1 uncultured bacterium | reverse complement strand
ATTAATTTTTTTTAAGATATAAAAATGAGCCAATTTCGGGGATTAGGCTTGAGGAGAGAAAAATTTAAAGGAAGCATCTCCTATGGCCAATCCGGCTTCGACACAGGGTAGCAGAACCATTCCCCTACTCGGCAGGGCTAATTTAAAACTTACGAAGAAAAAGATTTTATTCAGCACCCTTACCGTATGCGTTGGCTTGGTAGCTATTGGAGCGATCGGATTCAACTCCAGGTATAAAGTTAACAATGAGATGCCGGTTGCTCTGAAAGAGTTCTCTAACGCTGAATATCCGGCAAATCCCGCTCCCTTAG
This sequence comes from uncultured bacterium, assembly GCA_965364435.1. Classification (GTDB taxonomy): domain Bacteria; phylum Cyanobacteriota; class Cyanobacteriia; order Cyanobacteriales; family Coleofasciculaceae; genus CBDTXL01. The sequence continues at coordinate 3,261 of CBDTXL010000585.1, read as the reverse complement.
GCACAAATTTCCAAAGATATTCTAACCGGAAGTTAACAGTTATCAAAAGAGATGACACGCACTTCGATTTTGTCCTAGAGCCAACAAACAACAAAACAGCAAAGATAGTTATAAAAAATATCGATCTGAAACTCTTAGTACCCAAAGCTCCTGCCTGGGTTAAACAAGATAAAGGTTTAGAAGTAATCGCCTTTACAGACCGAGAGTGGAATAGACAGCAGATTAGTTTCCCTGCTGATTCAGAACATATAGAAATAACCGGAGGGGATGGCTTTGAAAAGCAAAATCTCTCCGAAATCGCTCTGGCTAACAATTGCTTAAATGCTGGATATTGGGAGGTTTTGCTTTTCACTAAAGAAAAGGATAATAAATCCCTTTACTATCAAAGCTGGTTCAACTTCCCGATAGGACATTACAAAAATTTATTTGAAAAAATCAATAATCTCTCCTATTGGAAGCATTGGTGGAAATTAGAACACTGGCAAGACCCCAGTGGCACAGTCACAAATCTAAATTTGCTCAGGAAAGTCATTGATGAAAAAGAAGTTGCTGCCAAGTTTCCGCTGGATGAGAAGATAATCTCATCGGGAGAGCAGAGCCGAAAAGTCAGAACTACACTAGCAACAAACCTTACAACTTGGGGAGATTTTTACAACGATAAAAACGAAATTAAGTTTGCCTCATTTCGCGCCCCAGGATTTTATGACGCTAACAAGCCGTGGGGGAATCAATACTGGAGAATAGGCGAATTCAAAAAAGCGATCTTGAGAAACACTAAACCTGTAGGCGTTGAGCAAAATTTGCAGGAAATCGAGTTAGTGTTCAAAGATACAAGAACTGGCGAACAAAATCGCTTATTCTTCAGTGGCATCAACCTCAAAGACCTTCCTAAGTTGTCCGTAGAAGAGTATAATAAGGGTTTGTATATGCCTATGGGAATTGGGGTACCTCCTTTTTATCAAAGCTACGAAGACTTAAAAAAGAGTCATCCGGATGAAAGCCCCTATTTCAGTGTTTTGCTAGATTCAAAGGATAAGTGGATAGATCATCACCACGTAGCCGTTGATGGGACAGCGATGCATCTTGATAAAGACAACCCCAATCTCTTGCATCTTTACTTGCTATCTTATGAAAGGAACACTTTAATTGCTCATTTCACGATCGATTTGACAAAGTAAAGCGGTAACCATCAGGTAGCTGTTTTAGAGGGTGTTTATCAACAAAAAGCTAATACAGAACTGATAACACCCTCTAAAATGGTTTTCGGAACTATGCTACTAATCCTCATAAAACAACTTTAGATGACTTTATTGCCAAGATATTTCTGAATCATTTGCAGCAATTCTTGGGGTTGTGGGGGCTTGCCTAGAAACCCAGTTGCGCCGACTAGCTGTGCCCGGACGCGGTCAATTTGGGTATTTTTAGCGGTCAGGATAATAATAGGTGTCTCCTTAAACACGGGAGTTTCTCGCAAAAATTTACAGATGCTATAGCCATCAGCATTTGGCAAGAGTAAATCTAGCAAGATTAAATCGGGCTTGTGTTCGATGAGTTGACCAAATCCTCGCATTGGCTCTGGAATACTTAACATTTGATACCCACCTTGCATCAAGATTTTTTTCAAGGTGTGAGCCAACACAGGACTATCATCAATACAGGCGATTAAAGGTTGTTTCTGATTGGACTGGGTTGGCTGAGTGTCTGATACTGATAGAGGATACGTTGCTGCTATTGGCTGTTGGACAGTTGGTATGGGTAAATCTCCTATCTCTTTGAATTGCAGTATGCCTTTCTCAACCCAGGGAAGCAAGGAGGAAGTCACCTCAATCACCGATTTTTTCAGCTGCAAGGCAATATCCCAGAGGGTGAACGTACCGTTGAGATATTTTTCCACAACTGAGAGCGCTTGAGGGGCTGTCCCCTGCTTCAAGATTGGTGCGAGAGTTGGGCTGAGATGACCTAAACCAGCCGCTTGCCATTGTTGGTGCATCTGCATTGTTGTGTTGAGAACTGTCTGCATTTCGTTAGCAGACAAGGCGACGACTCGGCAGAAGACCGATATAGCTTCTTGGATGGGTTTCCAGTCACTTGTAAAGTCTTTGTAGCTACTTAGCTCAAACAAACATTCTTGGACAACACTACGAATGACTAACTTGGCTTGGATAAGACTCAGTTGCTTTTGACTGATTCCTCTATCGAGGAGCTGACATTCCCAGAGCTGATTGTTCGACAACTGGGAGAACTCAACACCCCAGTGCCAGTTGGGGCGATGCTGCTTTAAGGCTCTGTCCCAGCGCCTCACGGGATGGAACCCACCTGTGACATAGAGCAACTGACCACGGGCAAGGTGAAACGTCCAAACATCCTTATTGTTGCGGAGAGTTATCTCTCCATCTCTATGATCTTTACTCAGGTTGCTTAATTGTTCAGTGAGCCTTATTAGTGTACTTTGTGACAAGTTAAGTAGCATTTTGGGTTTCTATCCACCTAGTGATACTGTTGGTCATTGAATGAGGGGTATGACCCTCTGCAAAAGGAGTTGTCCCAAGCTCTAATAGAGTTCCCTAAAACCCTAGCCGAGGTAACAGATTTAGGTTCAAAATCGAAATTGTCCTAAAAGGTTGGCTCGACAAGAGTTGCAGTAGATTTGTTAGTCAATCAGCCTTGCTTCCCCTGCTATAGGGGTATAACCCCACACCCATTTGCCAAGAGCATCACCTACTATCGCAACCCCTAGATCCAAATAAAGCGGTGTTGTAGCCGTTGCAGTTGACTTGGAATCAAACCTAAAAAAGTAGATGCCTTGGACTTGCTCAACAGTGCAGATGAAGTGAGTGGTAGATCAAGTGAGAGAACAGTGGTTGCTGTCTGGTGGCGCTCTCATCTCTTGCAGCCGTTGAGTTTTAGTAAATAGTTATCTATGCCGTACTAAACGTAACTTAAGTTTGTATATTTGTCTACGTTAATCGGTTCCTGGCAGCAATTCCAGGGAAATTTTAACTAAACCTTTACAAAATGCGCCGCTAGCTTTATGTGTGTTGATAATGAGCGATCGCGTTCGTGGGGTGTTCCTCAGGAGCTCTTTTGAGTTTCTTGTAGACTTAAGGAGCGTTAGCCCTTCGCCACTCGTTAAATGCTTGATATGACTAATAACGAAGCGATCGCAAAACTTAAGGCAGCAATGCTAGCAGCGCAGACATTGGGTGAACTGCACGCTCTGATAGAAGACTACTCCTATATGGAGTTTATGCAGGTCTACAA
>CBDTXL010000584.1:0-3581 GCA_965364435.1 uncultured bacterium | reverse complement strand
CCAGGCATTCAATAAACTCGATTTCCCGACATTCGGACGGCTTGGTGTTGTCCGACATGGTCTGTGTATACTCAATAGCTAATGCCAAATCTCAAGAACAGACATGACTGAACTAACAGGCTTGGTCTACCGCATTGAACGGGATTCAATGGGAGAGCGACAAATCTCAGCGGATGCTTACTACGGGATTCAAACGCTGCGAGCGATGGAAAACTTCCCAATCAGTGGGATAAAACCTTTGCCTACGTATGTAGACGCCTGTGTGCTGATAAAAAAAGCCACTGCGATCGCAAATGGTCAACTCGGCTGTATTCCCCAAGATATCAGCCACGCCATTGTCCAAGCCGCTGATGAAGTCCTCAGAGGCAAGTTTCGTGACCAGTTTGTCGTAGATGTCTATCAAGCTGGGGCGGGTACCTCACACCACATGAATGTCAATGAAGTGCTGGCGAATCGGGCGCTGGAAATCCTGGGTGATGAGAAGGGAAACTACAAGCGTGTCAGCCCCAACGACCACGTAAACTATGGTCAGTCCACCAATGATGTGATTCCCACAGCAATTCGCATTGGTGCCCTGTTAGCCCTGGAACACACCCTTTACCCAGCCTTATCTGATGCCGTTGCCGCGCTGGATAACAAGGCGGATGAATTCCAGGATGTTGTCAAATCTGGCAGAACCCACCTACAAGACGCCGTACCCGTGCGACTGGGGGAAAACTTCCGGGCTTGGGCGCAAATCCTCTCAGAGCATATGAATCGGATTGAGCGATCGTCTGAGGATTTAATGGTGCTAGGTTTAGGTGGTAGTGCAGCGGGCACGGGTTTAAACACTCATCCCCGGTATCGGCAGCGTGTCGCCGAAATTCTTTCTGAACTCATCGGTCAACCCTTGAAACCTGCCCCGCACCTAATGGCAGCGATGCAGAGTATGGCTCCTTTTGTCAGTGTTTCCGGTGCTTTACGCAACCTAGCGCAAGATTGCGTCAAGATTTCTCATGACCTGCGGTTGATGGATTCGGGACCAAAAACGGGTTTTAAGGAAATACAACTGCCGCCAGTACAGCCCGGTTCATCGATTATGCCGGGTAAGTATAATCCTGTAATGGCAGAAATGACTTCGATGGTCTGCTTTCAGGTGATGGGCTACGATAATGCGATCGCTCTTGCCGCTCAAGCGGGACAATTGGAACTCAATGTGATGATGCCGCTGATTGCCTATAACCTAATTCAGAGCATTGAAATTTTAGGGAACACGCTGTCAGCCTTGACGAAGCGCTGTATTGAAGGAATCACGGCAAATCGCGATCGCTGCTTGGGCTATGCAGAAGGCAGCCTCGCTTTGGTAACCGCCCTTAATCCCCATATCGGTTACCTCAACGCCGCCGCCGTTGCCAAAGAATCCCTAGAAACTGGCAAATCCCTACGGCAGATTGTTCTAGAACGAGATTTGATGAGTCCCGACGACCTGGCAAAAGTGCTAGACCTAGAGCAAATGAGCGCCTTACCGAGTGCTGAGTGCTGAGAAGTAAGGCAGGAAGTCCTCAGCACTACTGAATATCGGTGTTGTATCTGGCAATTCATCCCATCTCTAGAAAAAGTGGGCTTTCTTGCTTGATTTGGAGTAAGTAGTTGTAGTGTTATTGCGTACAGATTTTCCAAGGAGTTTTTTCCGGTGCAAAGTGAGGATAGCTTCATAGAAGTGACCTTTCACTATCAAAATGGTCAGGCAGAAGGCTTTGATATCCCTGTAACTCCAGAAGCCTTCCAGGAGCAACTGCAAGGCTTACTAGAGCAACCTTGGTTAACCCTGCATCTATTTGATAGAACGGTTTTAATTCGTACCGCCCAGGTTATGAAGGTGGAAGTGAAACCGCCCCTTGCCGAAATCCAAGGGCAAGGTGTCTTCCCTGATGCTCAACTGGTGACAGCACTGACTCATGGAGCCAAGTCCAAGGGCTGATGAGAGTTATGAGTTTTGAGTGATCAGGGTTGAGTTAAGAAGTCTTTACTTTAAAACTCAAAACTCATAACTTAAAACTCATAACGTTTCCCGCTCTCCTCGAATAAACCAAAATTCAACATCTAAAATCATGTCCACTGTTAGTTTGATTCGTGCTGATTCCTATGACCGGCAACGACTGCGATCATCTTTGGAAACCTTGCTAGAGCCATTGGGAGGAATGGGTGCTTTTGTAAAAAAGGGCGATCGCGTTTTGCTTAAACCCAATCTCCTCACCTCTGGACGTGTTGGTAAGGAATGCATCACTCGCCCTGAAATCGTTTACTGCGTGGCTCAGTTAGTACAGGAAGCCGGTGGGAAACCCTTTTTCGGAGATAGCCCAGCCTTTGGTAGTGCTATGGGGGTTGCGAAGGCGAACGGATATCTGCCGGTGATGGAAGAACTCAACTTACCCATCGTAGAATTTCACGGTCAGCGTTACGAAACAGTAAGCGCAGCCTTTAACCATCTGCGACTGTGCAAAGAAGCAATGGATGCGGATGTCGTGATTAACCTGCCGAAGCTGAAATCTCACATGCAGTTGACGCTAACAATGGGCGTCAAAAACTTATTCGGCTGTGTCCCCGGAAAAATGAAAGCCTGGTGGCACATGGAAGCGGGTAAGGATGAGAAGCGCTTTGGGGAAATGTTGGTGGAAACGGCACGAGCGATTAACCCAGACTTGACGATTCTGGATGGGATCATGGGTCACGAAGGTAATGGTCCCAGTGGCGGCGAACCACGACAGTTGAATGTCCTGGGGGCATCCTCAAATGTCTTTGCCCTCGATCGCTCAATGGTGGAAATCCTCAACGTTGACCCAGCAATTGTGCCTACAGTGGCAGCAAGTAAGCGGCTGGGGCTTTGTCCAGATCTGGCAGATGTTCACTTTCCACACTTGCGACCGATAGAACTTCAGGTAATGGATTGGAAACTACCAGATGCCTTAGTGTCTATTGATTTTGGCATGCCCCGCGTCATCCAGTCCACTTTTAAGCATCTGTACATCCGATTTATCAAAGAGCCGATGAAAGTTTATGCCCAAAGGTAGATGACCTGGAATCAAATTGGGTAATCGTTGTAATAACCGATACAAAATTGGCAACAAAAGCTGATTAAGATCGGGTGGGAGGATATCAAACTCCCCGGCGATTACTTAATAAATCGTTAGATTGTAAAAAGCTTTCGCCTCTTCCATTAGGTAGGAAATTGTTGTGCGGATATTTCTATCTTTGGAGATTTCCTTTCGATTGTTTTCTGGAACACAATCAGTTTGGAAGAAATCGTTAGAATACAAAGGAGTAGATTGAAAATTCTACCCTTTCGGCGAAGTCTCGATTGACCGAGTTCCAATTGTAACTTATTTATGGAATCAAGTGGCCCGTCTGCCAAATATTCTGACCCCCAGCCTCATAGGTGGGCAGAAATTCTGGGAACGGCAATTGCTTTGTTGACCCTGACCTTACCTCTGTTCGTCATCGCTTACTACTCTTCAAGCAGCAGTGTTGATGTTTTGCAACAGACTACCTACTCGCTTCCGAGGTCGCAAAAGTGATTCCTTAGAGTTTCTCCATCAGAACGA
>CBDTXL010000583.1:0-3590 GCA_965364435.1 uncultured bacterium | reverse complement strand
ATGCGATCGCTTCCCAATAACTCCAACTGTTTATACTGGTCTTGCATATTCGGACAAGCTGGATAGCCAAAACTATAGCGAGAACCTCGATACCGTTGCGCCAACACATCCCGAATATTATCCGGTTCCTCACTCTTCATACCTAACTCTCGCCGAATCCGAGCATGATTCCACTCTGCCAAAGCTTCTGCCATCTGCACCGCTAACCCGTGGAAGTAGAGATAGTCGGTATACTGATTCGAGTCAAACAACGACTTCGCATACTCTGTCGCAACCTCTCCCACCGTCACCGCCTGCATCGGGAACACATCCACAACACCAGACTCCTTGGGCGCATAAAAGTCAGCAATGCACAGACGACGCCCAGAACGCTGACGAGGAAAATCAAACGTCGCTACAATCTTCTGTTCCTCCCCCCGAACTCCGGGGGAGTTAGGGGGGGTATCCGGATTGTAGATATACAGCGAATTCCCCTCAGCCTGACAGGGGAAATAGCCATAAACCACCTGTGGATGCAGCAGATTTTCCTCAACAACCCGCCCCTTCCACTCTCCAAGAATCGGGTAAACCTTCTCTTGCAAAAACTGCTCATACTCCTCCCGCGATTGCCCTTGAGGTTTGCGAAACTGCCATTGCCCAGCAATCAGCGCTTGCAAATCCAGATACCCAAACACCTCTTCTAACGGGATATCCCCTGGTTGCAGTATCTTAGTTCCCCAGAATGGAGGAGTCGGACGCTCAATATCTACTGCAACGTCCTCTGAACGTCGAGTATCTATGACTGTTGGTTCAACAGATACTTCTGCTTCCTTAACTTCAACCACTGATTCTTTATGACCATTCGTTGCAGTTTCGTCTACTTCATTCAAGAACCCCTGCAAATCATCCCACTCACCCGCCGTTTTAGCAGGCATTAATTTATCCATGAAATGCAAATCAGAAAAGGCATCTTTGCCGTAAATCACCTTACCCTTGTAAGTATCTTGGCAATCCCCATAAACAAACTTAGGTGTCAGCGCCGCACCACCCAGAATTACGGGTACGGTTATACCTCGCTCATTGAATGTCGCCAGATTATCTTTCATGAACGCGGTAGACTTCACCAGTAGCCCACTCATCGCAATGCAGTCAGCTTTATGCTCAAGGTAGGCATCGATAATGTTGTCCACTGGCTGCTTAATGCCTAGGTTAATGACCTTGTAGCCATTATTGGAAAGGATAATATCGACAAGGTTTTTACCAATGTCGTGAACATCCCCTTTAACAGTGGCAATCAGAAATGTACCCTTTGCATTATTCCCACTATCTGCTTTTTCCATGAAAGGTTCCAGATACGCCACTGCTGCTTTCATGGTTTCCGCAGATTGCAACACAAAGGGAAGCTGCATTTGCCCGGAACCGAAGAGTTCCCCCACCACTTTCATGCCATCTAAGAGAAAGACGTTGATAATTTCGAGGGGGGGATGCTTTTCTAACGCTTTGGCTAGCTGTGCTTCTAACCCAATGCGTTCCCCATCAATAATGTGACGCTTGAGGCGTTCTTCGACAGGTAGACTGTCATCCTGAGAGCGATCGCGTTTTGTGGTTTTCCCTTGAAACAGCGTGGTAAGCTCTCCCAATGGGTCATACGTGCAAATATCCCCCTCAAACTGCCGTTCATCAAAGATTAACTTCCGGCAGACTTCCTGATGTTCTGGCTCAATTTTTGCTAAAGGCAGAATCTTGTTAGCACTAACAATCGCCGCATCCATCCCCGCTTCCATCGCGAAGTGCAAAAACATCGAGTTCAGCACTACCCGTGCCGCTGGGTTCAACCCGAAGGAAACATTAGAGACGCCCAAAATAACGTGACAGCCTGGTAATTCTTCCCGAATGCGACGAATCGATTCAATCGTCGCTTTGCCATTTGCCCTGTCTTCTTCGATACCTGTGGAGATGGGGAGGGCGAGGGTGTCAAAGAAGATTTCGTGAGGGGGAATGCCATATTCTACAGCTTGGCGATAGGCGCGTTGTGCGATCGCAAACTTTTTCTCTGCCGTCCGTGCCATCCCCTCTTCATCAATCGTGCCAATGACTACACCAGCCCCGTACTTCTTCGCTAACTCCAGTACCTTAAAGAAACGCTCCTCCCCATCTTCATAGTTAGTGGAGTTCAAGAGACACTTACCCCCCGCAACCTTTAAACCTGCCTCCATCTTTTCCCATTCCGTGGAGTCCAGCATCAGCGGCAGAGTAACATTTGTTACCAATCGGGACACCAATTCGTGCATATCCCGCTCACCATCACGTCCCACATAATCCACGTTCACATCCAGAACGTGCGCCCCTTCCCGTACCTGGGACTTAGCTAAAGACACTAATCCATCCCAATCTTCAGCATTCAACAAGTCACGGCACTTCTTAGAACCACTAGCATTTAAGCGCTCACCTACAATCAGGAACGAGTTATCCTGCTCATAAGGTTGGGCGCTGTAAATCGATGCCGCAGACGGTTCAAACTGGGGATGCCGTTCTTTCGGCTTCAACGTCGCGCCAATCTCTGCTAATTGTTGAATATGGTCAGGGCGCGTACCGCAACAACCACCAACCACCTGCACACCCAAATCTTCCACAAAATGCATCATCGCCATCCGCAGTTCCATCGGCGTCAGCTTGTAGTGAGCATGTCCCCCGACGTTTTCCGGTAGTCCTGCATTGGGGATACAGGAAACGACAAACGGCGAATGTTCGCACAAGTATTTAATATGGTCTGCCATCCGGTCGGGTCCCGTGGCACAGTTAAGACCGAGGATATCAATCGGGTAACGCTCTAAAATTGTCAGCGCAGCACCAATCTCGGAACCTAGCAGCATCGTGCCCTGGACTTCCATTGTCACCGACACCATCAAGGGGAGGCGTGCGCCTTTCTCTTCAAATACCTCTTCAACCGCATTCAGCGCTGCCTTAATTTGCAGAACATCCTGACAGGTTTCGATAATCAACAAATCTGCCCCACCGTCATATAGTCCACAAACCTGCTCGACAAACGAATTTTTCATCGTGTCATAGTCAATATGACCCAATGTTGGCAGCTTAGTGGTTGGACCAATCGAACCGGCAACAAATCGGGGCTTTTCTGGCGTGGAGTACTCCGCCGCTACACGCTTTGCCAATTCTGTGGCTTTCTTGTTGAGAATATACGCTTGGTCGGCAAGGTCATACTCTGCCAACACAATCGATGCAGCACCAAAGGTATCCGTCTCAATCACATCCGCCCCAACCTCCAGAAAGCCGCGATGTACTTTCTCGACAGCTTCTGGCTTAGTCACTATCAGGTACTCGTTACAGCCTTCGTACTGCGGTCCACCGAAATCTTCGGCGGTTAGGTTTTGGGTCTGGAGGGAGCTTCCCATTGCGCCATCGAAGACGATGACAGGGCGTTCCGGGCTATGGAGGCGAGTCAGGAAGGGGCTGTTCATAAACGACTTCTCAATGGGTATTTGGGTTAGCCTTTGGATGATTAGCTTAATATATTGTGCAAAATTTCTACAGTCCAGGAGTAACCAAAACGATGAACCTACAGACAGCGACTACATCTACTCTCCCACAAG
>CBDTXL010000582.1:0-3590 GCA_965364435.1 uncultured bacterium | reverse complement strand
AGTGAAATCGCTCAAAGACTTCTGGCTGACGATTGTCATGCTGCTTGCCGAGTAATACCCATGCCGACTGAAACCCTCACGATTTTGCTGGTGGAGGATAACTCCAAAGATGCCCGTCTGGTGCAAGAAATGTTACAGGAAGTTGAGGCTTTTCAGTTTCAACTGATTCATGTTTCAAGACTGGAAGAAGCTCTGACTTGCCTTGCTGCTAAAACGTCCATCTCGGTGATTCTGCTAGATTTGTCACTTCCTGACGCTCAGGGGGTAGATACAGTAACGCAGATGCTTCAGGCATCGCCGGAGATTCCGATTGTGGTGAGGAGTGGCTTGTCTGATGAAGCTCTAGCACTTCAAGCACTACAGAAGGGGGCACAGGATTACCTCGTTAAAGGTCAGGCTGATGGTCACCTGTTGGTGCGCTCCATGCGCTATGCGATCGAGCGGCAGCGGATGCAGCGGCGACTGCAACAAGCCCAAGCCGAGCTGCGGCAGCGGGCGGAACGAGAAGCATTCGTCAACCGCATTACGACTGCTCTGAATTCTGAACTGGACCCCCGGCGGGTTCTGGATGAAATTGTGCGCCAAACAGCCATACCGATGAATTGTGATTGTTGTATGGTGGTTCGGGCACTGCCGGAAGTTGACAGTATTTGCGTTGAAGCACAGTACTGGCCTAACTTCCCAGAGGGTGTGAAACTCCAAGGTCAAATCCCAGTGACAACGGGATTGAAGCAGTTGCGCGAGGTCTTACTACAAAATCAGCCGGTAGCAATTACGACTCCCGAAGCATTTCTCTCTACCCCAGTGTTCCAGTCCGTTCCTCCCGAACAACGACCCGTGGCGATGCTGCTTGCCCCGATTTTTGTCCGGGAGCAATACTACGGTCATCTGCTCGTTGGCTATCTCCAGCCCCGTCCGCCTTTCTCGGAAGGTGAAATCTACCTGTTAAAACAGCTGGCTCTAGCAACAGCTTTGGTTCTCTACAAAGCCCAGCAACTCGAACAGCTCGAACAGTTGGTACAGGAGCGAACCAAAGAGCTGGCTCAGGAAAAGACACTACTGGAGGCGATCATTAATTCGATTCAAGAGGGGATTTGTGTCATGCAGCCCGATGGTCAGGTCGTGCTGACTAATCCAGCACAGTGGCAGATCTTGGGTCTGGAGGTAGACAGTATTCCAAAGCCGCTGTACAAGTGGCTGGACAGATTGCAGATTCAAGAGCCTGATGGTTCGGTGCCCACAGCAGAGGAGCTACCGATTAGTCGTACCCTCAGAGGCGAAGTAGTAACAGATTATGAGCTGGTTGTACGCTGCCCTACTGATGAGCCAAAGTGGATTAGTGTCAATGGGGCAACGGTTCGCGATCAGGGGGGGAAAGTCCAGCTAGCGATTAATACAACCAGAGACATCACAGAGCGTAAGCGGACAGAAGAAGCACTACTTAGACACGATCGCCTGCTAGGTGGTGTCGCCGCGGCAATGACACAACTTCTGATCACGGCTGATTACCAGGATGCCATAACGCGATCGCTAAACATTCTAGGTGTGGAGGCTGATGTAGATCGGGTTTACATCTTTGAAAATCACTTTCATGAAGAAACAGCTGAACCGCTCACAAGCCAGCGCTTTGAGTGGGTACGACATCAGGTACCCGTTCAAGACAATTCCGAACTACAAAATCTTTCCTACAAAGTCTTCTTACCCCGGTGGCATAAAAGTCTGGCGGTTGGTCAGCCTGTCAAGGGACTGGTGCAGGATTTTCCTCAAGTAGAGCGAGAAATCTTGGAGCCTCAGAACATCCGCTCTATCCTGGTTGTACCCGTGATGAGTGAGGGGAAATTTTGGGGCTTCATTGGTTTTGCTGACTGCCAAGGCGATCGCCAGTGGACAGACTATGAAGAATCTCTTCTTACCGTGATGGCTGGGAGTATTGGCGGTGCCATTGTCCGACAGCAAACGGAGGAAGCGCTGCGAGAATCCGAGGCAAAGTTTCGGACGCTGTACGAATCAACCAGCGCAGCGGTGATCCTGCTGGATGAAAACGGCATTTTTGATGGCAATAGTGCTGCCTTAGAGAGGTTTGGCTGCACTCAACGTGAGCAGCTTTGCGGGGAAGCAGAGAGTGGGAGAGTCGGAGAGTCGCAGAGGGGGAGAATGAACAAAAGCTCACTCCCTCACTCTCTCACCCCCTCACCCTCTCACCCCCTCGGCTTTTCCCCGCCGGTGCAGCCGAATGGTCAAGATTCGTTGAGCCTTGCCAATCAGTACATTGCCACCGCTATTGCAGAAGGCAGTTGCCGCTTTGATTGGATTTACCGTAAGCGAAATGGGGAAGATTTCCCCGGCGAGGTAACGCTAACACTGATTAAGCTGGGAAACCGAAAAGTGTTGCAAGCCGTGATCTACGATATTGCGGAGCGCAAAGCAACGGAGACACAACTACTGCAAGCCAAAGAGGCGGCTGAAGTCGGGAGTCGAGCAAAGTCGGAGTTTCTGGCAACGATGAGCCACGAACTCCGGACACCCCTCAATGCTGTATTGGGACTCTCCCAGCTGCTGCGGCAAGAATTGTTTGGCACTCTCAATGACAAGCAGAAGGAATATATCACCTGTATACAGAGCAGTGGGGAACATTTGCTATCGCTCATTAACGACCTTCTCGACCTCTCGAAGGTGGAAGCGGGTAAAGAGCAACTGAGTTTTGTGCCTTTACTTATACAGGATTTGTGCGAATACTGCTTAACGATGGTGCGGGAGCAAGCCTATGACCGAGGACTACAACTTACTCTTAGCATAGACCCCGAATCCCGGATCTGTATTGCTGATGAGCGGCGATGCAAGCAGATGTTGCTAAACCTGCTATCGAATGCCGTTAAGTTCACACTCGCAGGTGAGGTTTCATTAATTGTTCGCAAGATGCCTGAGGGAATTTCCTTTACCGTGGCGGATACAGGAATTGGTATTCCCTCTGAGAAGCTGCCACTATTATTCGAGCCATTTCGCCAGCTGGATAGTGGCTTAAATCGACAGTTCCCTGGTACAGGTTTGGGGTTGGCTCTCACTCGAAGCTTGGCTAGGCTACACGGTGGGGATGTCACAGTGGAGTCAACACTTGGTCAGGGTAGTCAATTTACCCTCTATCTGCCAGATTTGCCGTCAGAAGAGTTGCTGTTCCTGTCATCGCCCCAAGAAGTAGGGCAAAGTCCGGGGCGATGCTTCCTCCCACTGGCAAAAGGTCGCATTCTACTGGTGGAAAATGATGAACGTAGTGCGATGTTGTTGAAAGACTATCTACAGGTGATTGGTCACAGAGTCGAGCATCTAAACCATTGCACAGACTTTCTCGACTCGGTGCGAAACTTTAAGCCAAACTTAATTTTGATGGATGTGCAGTTACAAGGGGGTTGCACGGGATTTGATTTGTTAGCAGCACTACGTCGGGAGCCAGACACGAAGAATCTGAAGGTGGTAATGGTGACGGCAATGGCGATGGCAGGCGATCGCGAACGTTGTCTAGAGGCGGGTGCCGATGACTACCTCAGCAAGCCCATTGGCATTGCCCAGCTAGAGGCGATCTTGATGCGGTACCT
>CBDTXL010000581.1:0-3595 GCA_965364435.1 uncultured bacterium | reverse complement strand
GAAAGCCTAGATGTTGATATTCGCACCGATCCGCTCAAGCTCATTCAAGGAGAGCTAGACTCGGTCAAAATTCAAGGCGAGGGTTTGGTAATGCAGAAAGACCTACGCGCCCAGGAATTGCAGGTACGCACCGGCAACATTGCCATCAATCCTCTTAGTGCGGCTTTTGGGAAAATTGAACTGACCCGTCCCACAGAGGCTGACGCTCACGTTGTCCTAACAGAACAAGATCTAGAACGTGCGTTCAACTCGGAGTTTATTCATGACAAGCTTCAAAACCTGGACGTGCATGTGGATGGTCAACCGATGACAATCAACACCAAGCAGGTGGAACTGCACCTGCCGGGTGATAGTAAGATTGCACTCAAAGCAGAAATTCTTCTGAACAAAACAGGCGAGACTAAGGAAGTTTCCTTCTCTGCTGTTCCCCGTGTAAGTGCTGGTGGGCAACGCCTATCACTAGAGCAAGTTCAATACGCCGAGGGTAAAGACGTATCACCGGAACTTACGGCTGCTCTATTAGAAAGTGCAAGCGAACTGCTGGACTTAGGTAACTTTGAGTTAGAAGGGATGTCGCTTCGCCTCAAAGGACTGGATGTACAAAAGGGCAAGTTGACGCTTCAAGCCGAAGCCCAGGTCGAGCAATTTCCCTCTTCTTGATAGTCAAACAACATCTATCTGGTGATGTGACTTGCTTCTGCCGTCAGGCAGATACATGAGTTAATCCCAGTCGCTAAAGTATCTCCATACGGTAATGCCATTAAGTTAAGCGTCTTTTCTTTAAGGAGTGGGAGATAGGGAGAGGGGGAGAGAGCCTTGCCTAGATTTTCCGTTCACCCCCTCACCCCCTCACCCCAACAGGTTTGGAGTTTAAGTTAATCGCATTGCTCCATTGGGGGACAGCAGGAGATTAGGTAGTGACGCAGGAAAAGGCTGGGCTGGGTGAACAGGCTTTGAACAAGATCGCAGAGGTTGCTCTATCCACACAGCTTTATGAAGCAGAAAGATTACAGGTTCAAGTCAAGACCGATCCAGGCAAGCTCGCTCAGGGGGAACTCGAATCACTCACCATAGAAGGCAAGGGTCTGGTGATGCAGGAAGACCTTCGCATGGAGCAGATGGAAATGCAGCTCAGCCCCATCGCCGTTAATCCTTGGAAAGCCCTCATGGGCAATATTCAACTTACCCAACCGGCTGTTGGTACAGCTCGTGTTGTCTTAAGCGAAGTCGATATCAACCGTGCCTTCAACTCTGAGCCTGTGAGTGAGCAGATGCGGAATTTGAATATCCATGTTGAAGGTAAGCCGGTGACGATTGAGACTCAGCGGGTGGATTGTCACTTACTGGGGGACGGCAAAGTCGCCCTTGAGGCAAAGATTCTGCTGTGCCAAACGGGTGAAACAAGGACAGTTTCCTTCACAATGACACCTCGTGTCAGCCCTGATGGAGGGGGTGTCTCTCTTGAAGATATCCAGTACCCAGAAGGAAAGGAACTTTCGCCAGAACTCATGAGGGCTTTGATGGAGAAGACAAGTGAAATTTTGAATTTACGCAACTTTGAGATTGAAGGGATAGTGCTGCGTATTCATCAGCTTGAAGTGGAAGTAGGCAAACTAACACTGCAAGCCGAAGCTAGCGTAACGCAATTTCCCTCTGGCTAAGAGCGCGATCGCGCTCTACCGATGATTAGACTAGCTGGCTTTGACCGATAGAAATCAGAAAAAATAGAGGAGACGAATATGACACAGACTCCAAATATCCCACCAGTAATTGAAAGTGACGAGAGTAACTATCGTGACAGTGGTGTTACCAGTACAGTTGCGATCGCAGGGCATCCCCTCCATCCCGCGATCATCACTTTCCCGATTGGTCTTCTAGTCTCGGCACCGCTAAGCGACATAGCCTACTGGTTCCTAGGCGACGTTTTCTGGGCACGTGCTTCATTTTGGCTAATCGTGGGTGGACTAGTTACTGGTCTTGTGGCTGCTCTCACCGGCTTTCTCGATTTCATGAAAATTGGTCGGGTTCGGAAGCACACAGCTGGCTGGGCTCATATGTATGCCAATGTAACAGCACTTGTGCTGACGGCAATCAACCTGGGGTTACGACTGGGTGACCGAGTCGAGAATCTCTTGTTTACAGGACTGATTATCTCGGTTATTGTAGCGACACTTTTGGGTATTTCTGGTTGGTATGGAGGCGAATTGGTCTACCGCCATAAAGTTGCTGTGATTGGCTATGGCGATAAAGATCAGGCATAGCAAATAGCCAGAAATTAATCTCCACATTTGAATATTTTTCACCCACAAACGGCTGGAGTCCCCATCTCTCTTAAAGGGGATTAAAGGGGATGAAAGCCGCCAGCCGTTTTTGGTAATAAGTAATGGGTAAAGCGGGAATAAGCCATTACTTATTACCGCTTTACCCATAAGATCTCGTGACATTTAAGCATTTGTTTATCTATCGGAGCTATAATTAAGTATTTGCTTAATTATAAGTCCCTCGCTATGAGTAGACCCACTGCTAGTGCTGATATCTTTCAGGCGATCGCAGATCCGACGCGACGTGCGCTCCTGGATCAGCTGCGTGAGGGCGAACAACCAGTGAAGCAACTTGCCGAGCCATTTGAGATGTCGTTACCAGCCATTTCCCAGCACCTACAGGTTCTGTGTGAAGTGGGCTTAGTAACTCAGCGCAAAGCAGGACGCCAGCGCCTCTACCGGCTCAACGCTGAGCCTTTGAAAGAAGTGTCTGATTGGGTTACCGATTACGAGCAATTCTGGCAAGAGAAGCTTGATGCCCTTGGCAAGTATTTGGATAAAAATTCCTTCTCCAAGAGGTAAAGACTAAAGTTTTTTATCCCTATATTGCAGCGGCAAAATCGCTAAATCGATAAGTTTAGAAGGCGAAAGTCTAAGCACGAAATAGTTAATGCAAAAGCAAGTCAAAGTTAAACCCAATTCCAAAAAGCAAAATATAGAAGAAGCCGCAGATGGTGGTCTCACGGTACATCTGAAGTCACCGCCGGTGGATGGCAAGGCAAATAAAGAGTTAATTGAGCTACTGGCAAAAAAGTTTGATGTGCCGAAGTCTCAAATCCGAATTAAGTCAGGTTTATCTTCAAGAACTAAGCTGATTGAAATTAACACTGAAACGTTAAGCGATCGCTAAACATTTCAGTTGACCCGCTTCAAGGATAATCACGCCTCCAGTACGACGTTCTTCAACCATTCCACCACTTCGGCTATCGGCTGGATTGGCTTAATACATTTCAAGGGAATATTGTCAAGTCCTTGAGCGGTAATGACACAAATTGCGCCATCAAATTTGCTGAGGGCGTCCAGGAAACTTTCACTAAATCCTCCTCCCCCTTTGGTTCCCCCGCTTACGAAGGGGAGGTTAGGAGGGGTGCCTTCGTAGAACACCAACACGACGCGCTTATCGCTTTGTAACAAGTCCCAATAAGTTTGGAATTCTGGCATTGTCTTCGGGGTGCCATCCTCGCATTTGGGACAGCCACTCTTGACCATCTGGGCGTAAATTTTGGCGGCGGGGTTATCGCGATCGATGAATTTGCTGCCGTCGATGCAAATTA
>CBDTXL010000580.1:0-3601 GCA_965364435.1 uncultured bacterium | reverse complement strand
TGGATATTCTCCGTAATGGTACGCGGTTCCAGGAATTGCAGCAAATAATCGGGGCCACCCGCCTTAGAACCAACACCAGACATCTTAAACCCACCAAAGGGTTGTCGCGCAACGATCGCACCTGTAGTAGTACGGTTGATATAAAGGTTGCCGACTTCAAATTCAGCTGTCGCTTGGTTTATGTGGGAAGGTGTTCGAGAATACAAGCCGCCGGTGAGTGCATAGTTGGTACCATTAGCAATATTGAGTGCCTCTTGAAAATCCTTCGCCCGAATTACGGCAACAACTGGACCGAAGATTTCTTCCTGAGCAATCTTGGCATCCGGTGAGACACCACTGAAGATTACGGGTCCGATGAAGTACCCCGTATCAGGTGCAGGCATTTCTAAAGCGACTTCTGATTCTGTTCGCCCTTTTTCGATATACTCGCGGATGCGTCCGCGTGCTGTTGCATCAATTACTGGACCCACTTGGGTACTAGGAACTTCAGCTGCACCAATATTGAGCGATCGCGTTGCTTCTACTAAGCGTCCGACAAAGGTATCATAAACGGGTTCTAAGACAATCACCCGCGAACAGGCAGAACACTTCTGACCACTGTAACCAAACGCAGACTGCACAACACCCGCAACCGCTTGGTCGAGGTCAGCACTTTCATCTACAATGATCGCGTTCTTACCCCCCATCTCTGCAATCACTCGCTTGAGATGCTTTTGACCCGGTTGCACAATTGCTGCATCGGCGTAGATGCGGCAACCCACTTCCTGGGAACCCGTAAAGGCAATCAGGTGAACATCGGGATGCTTAACCATGTGGGCACCCACCGTTGAACCCTTCCCGGGAACGTATTGAAATACGCCCTTGGGTATCCCTGCTTCTATTAAAATTTCAGCGATTTTCGCCGCAATCACCGATGAGGTTTCAGCCGGTTTGAGCAAGGTGCAATTTCCTGCTACTATTGCAGCAACCGTCATCCCCGTCGCGATCGCAATCGGGAAGTTCCAGGGAGAAATCACAAGGGCAATGCCTCTTGGCTGGTAGATATAGCGATTATTCTCACCAGCAATGTCGTAGTTATATCCCTGATCCAGCCGTTCCATCTCGTCAGCATAGTAGCGGCAGAAATCAATCGCTTCTGAGACTTCGCCATCCGCTTCCCGCAGGGCTTTTCCAACTTCCAGAACAACCCAGGCAGATAATTCTGCCCGACGTTGTTCCATCAAGTCTGCTGCTTTTCGCAATACACCAGCGCGTTGCCTTACGGGTGTCCGCCGCCAAGCTGGGAATGCTGCTTTTGCCGCTTGCAGTGCAAGTTCAGCTTGTTCCACTGAGAGCAGTCCAATCTTACCAATCACCTCAGTCGGATTGGACGGATTAACGGAATTTACACTGTCCTGCGTCTGTTGGTACTCACCATTAATTAACGGTAAATAGGTCTTTCCCAACTGTTGCCGAACCGTTTGGAAGGCTTGTTCTGCTTCCTGCCGTGCTTGAGCCTCGGCATAGTCAGTATCCGCAACATTAGGGAAGGATAAATGCTTCTCCCCTTCTCCCCTGGTCCCCTTCTCCCCTGCTCTTTCAACAGGCGGTGCTAATAATTCCTCAATCGGTCGGTCTTCCAAGCTTTGACGCAAGAAGGAACTATTTGCCGTATTTTCCAACAGACGCCGAATTAAATAAGCCATCCCAGGTAGCAGTTCCCCATAGGGAGCATAGACACGTACCCGATGACCCCGCTTAACTAATGCTTTCGCCAGTTGGTCGCCCATACCGTAGAGGACTTGCATCTCGAAGCGGCGTCGGGGGATGTTGAGGCTTTCAGCAATCGCAATCGCTAAGGCTTGCGATCGCACATTATGACTCCCAATTGCTGAATAGATATAGTCGTGATTCTCCAGCATCAGCTGGGTCATCTTCTCAAAATTGGCGTCAGTGGCAGCTTTATCGTTATAAACAGGCTGAGGCCAATCTTTTTGTGCTGCCTTAATCGTCTCCTGATCCCAATACGCCCCTTTTACCAAGCGCACGGTGAGGGGGTAACCGCGCTCTTTCGCCCAACTAATCCAATCCCGCAAGTCTTGTTCACTATCGCGCAGATAGGCTTGCATGGTGACGCCAACATCCGTGCGGGAACGGAATTCCTCTTCCATCAATAACTGTTTGAGGATACTGATGGTGATATCTTTGTAGGCGTACTGCTCCATATCGAAGTGAACGGCAGCCCCTAATTCCTTAGCGCGGCGTAAGAGAATACGAATGCGTCCGCTAACTCGCTCTTGACTCCCCTTTGCGTCCAGGGGGTCAAATTGAGAGTAAAATGCCGTTAACTTAACAGACACTTGCACTCGCGGCAGTGGTTCTCCCTCAGCAAAGTCAATCTCCTCTACCGGCGACCACTTCTTCGCTTCCTGAGTCAACTGCTCCATCAGTTGCAGGTAACTTTCCAGATAAGACTGAGCCTCAGCCTCTGTAATTACCGCTTCTCCCAATAAATCCAGGGTGAAAGCCATCTTATCTTTCCGCAGGCGCTCAATCGTTTTCAGCGCCTGTTTGATGTTTTCACCGGCAATGTATTTATGAGCCAGGGTTTCAACAGCAGTGGAGACGGTTGTCGCCGCTAGTTGTCCCGGCATTGAGTCGGCATTGGTAAAATTGAGAATGCCTTTGAGGGCACTCGGCAGTTCAACTGACTCATCGCCTAAATATTCCTGCAAGTGACGAGCAATTTCCGGTTTGCTACGCAAAGCAGGCAAGCAGTCAATGAAGCGAAACAGCTGCACCCGCAGACCCGGATTGCCCATTGCCCAGGCGAGTAACTTATCGTCCCAGCGCATTTGGTCGCGCATTTGGGCGAAAAAGGAGCGATTCTCTCTGGTTGCTGCCAGCAGTTGTTTGGCAATTTCCTGAGTTTTTGCTTCGTAGGTGCGATCAGATGCTTGTACAACCACAGTTAATAAGACTCCCTGCGCTAAACTGCCACTACGGTTGGGGTGCCTCGTTGCTATGTACAGCTGACGTCTACAACTGGATACCCCACCAGTGGTGGACTAACCCGATCTTTTATTATACTTTGCTCGATGGCGATCGAAGGCATTACATCCTGAAATTCCAGGGCATGGTCTCGAATCAAAAGGCAAAGGTGATCCCATCCCTTCACAAAAAATTCACTTTTGCTCAGTATTCTTATTTTCATGAAACCCTTGATAACAACTAAGAACCCGCCCTGATTGATGCCAGAGCGGGTTTATTTATTGGGCAAGCCCAAGTCTTTTCACAAAATATTCACTTTTACTCAATACGCTTTTGATAGACTTTTCCATACCCCCTCTCGTTTCTACCAGGACGAGAGGGCTTTTTTACAGGCCAAACTAAGGGACACTCATAGGATTTTGAATTTTGGATTGAGAAAGTACCACTACAGCGTCGTTTGAGAGGGTGGCGAAAATAGTGATTTCTTTGGCGGGAGAATTTCTCAAAAATTTTCACAAGTTATTCACTATTAATCAGTATTCTTTTAATCAGAAGTCTGTAGTAGATGTTTCTTGAGGAATTCCCGGCTCAATGTTCTCTCGTTATTATTTGGAGAGGACATTTTTTTTAC
>CBDTXL010000579.1:0-3605 GCA_965364435.1 uncultured bacterium | reverse complement strand
GAATTATGAAACTCTTTGCTATTGTTCCTGCAACCGGACGTCGTTGTTTAGCTGTAATGCTGGCTTTGCTCAGCGCGATCGCACTTACCAGCTGCAACCCAGCGCAATTTAAAACTGAGGCAGCTCAGGTACCCCAATTGGTGGTTAGTGTGGGGAACGATCCGAAAACCTTTAACTATATCCTGAGTCAAGAGAGTCCTAATGTTTTTGGTCTCACTTTTAAGGGTTTAACTAGCTTAAATGGTGAAGGTACAATTGTACCAGAACTCGCTGAATCATGGAAAATCTCTGATGATAAGCTGCGGATTGTTTTTACTCTGCGAGAGGGCTTAAAATGGTCGGACGGACAACCCCTGACGACAGACGATGTTGTTTTTACTTATGAGGAATTAGTCTTTAATAAGCAAATTGCTTCGGATAAAAAAGATTATCTCAAAATTGGATCGAGTGGTGCTTTTCCAAAACTCCGGAAAATTGATGACCGTAGGGTTGAATTTATTCTGCCAGAGCCTTTTGCCCCTTTCCTGCAAACCACAGCAGCCCCAACAGATGCCGTCGCAATTTTACCAAAGCATGTTCTCAGCGAATCTGTGAGGTCTAAAGATTCACAGGGCAAGCCTCGATTTATGTCTACCTGGGGAACAGATACAGAGCCAGCTAAAATTATTGTCAACGGACCTTACCGCATAGCGAGTTACACCCCTGGTCAGCGCGTGGTATTTGAGCGTAACCCTTACTACTGGAGGAAAGATGCTCAAGGCAACCCACAACCTTACATTCAGCGATACATCTGGCAACTGGTTGAGAATACTGAAACATCTTTAATTCAGTTCCGTTCTGGGGGGTTAGATGCAGTCGGTGCCTCTGCTGGAAATTTTTCCTTGCTCAAGCGGGAAGAGAAGCGGGGTAAATTTACCATCTACAACGGTGGACCTGCATTCGGTACAAGATTTATTTCCTTCAATCTCAATAAAGGTAAAAACAAGGGACGGCCTTTAGTCGATCCCATTAAATCTCGCTGGTTCAACACAGTGGCATTTAGACAGGCAGTTGCCCATGCCATTAATCGCCAAGCGCTGATTAACAATCTCTTACGAGGTCTTGGTGAACCGCAAAATTCGCCCATTGATGTCCAAAGTCCCTATTATCTTTCTCCGAAAGAGGGTCTAAAAGTCTACGACTACAATCCAGAACGAGCCAAGGAATTACTATTAAGGGCAGGGTTTAAATACAACGACAAAAATCAATTACTCGATGAGGCGGGCAATCGGGTACGCTTCACAATCTTATCGCCTGCTGGTAGTAACACCGTTGATGCAATTGGCTCCCAGATTAAGCAAGACCTGAGCAAAATCGGCATTCAAGTCGATTTCCAGCCTCTTGCTTTCAACGTCTTAACCGATAAGCTCTACAACTCTAAGGAATGGGATTGTTATTTAGGAGCATTGACGGGAGGAATTGAACCGAATCAGGGTGCTAATGTTTGGCTTCCTGAAGGTAACTTACATACCTTCAATCTAGCTTCCCAGCCAGGACAAGCGCCGATAACGGGTCGGGAGGTTTACGACTGGGAGAAAGAAATAGCTCGTCTCTATATCCAAGGGGCACAGGAATTCGATGAGGCAAAGCGCAAAGCGATCTATGGGGAAACGCAGCGCATCTCACAAGAGTATCTACCTTATATTTACCTATTTAACCCACTTTCGATGGCTGCTGTGCGCGATCGCGTCCAAGGCGTCAAATTCTCTGCCCTGGAAGGGGCGTTCTGGAACATTTATGAACTCAAAGTTGTAGACAAATAGCCCATCTTATGCTGTAGATGCTGGAGTCTATCATGAGAAGAAGCTCCGTGGCATCACTTTTATGATTTCTGTCGTTTTCCCAAACATTCCTCTCCGTCGTTGGCTTTTAGTTTTACTGGTCTTTATTTGGGCGATCGCACTTTCAGGCTGCAATCGGGCTCCATTAGAAACCCAAGCCGCTCAAGTGTCTCAATTGGTGTACGCTATTCCTGCCGACCCCAAGACCTTTAACTATGCCCTGAGCAATGAGTCACCCAATGTTTTTGGGCCGATTTACGAATCATTGATTAGTGAAAATGGAGTGACGGGGAAAATTGAGCCCGGTTTGGCCCAGAAATGGGACGAGGAAAAGCAACGGATTGTCTTTACCCTGCGAGAGGGACTGAAGTGGTCGGATGGGAAGCCCCTAACTGTAGATGATGTCCTTTTTACCTTCAATGAAATTTACTTCAATAGAGGCATTCCCACAAACATCAGAGATGTTCTGGAGATTGGTAAGAGTCGCGCCCTGCCAAAACTCCGTAAATTAGATGACCGCAGAGTAGAATTCACGGTGCCAGAACCATTTGCCCCCTTTCTTAGAACCGCTGGAGGGTTAGGAATCCTACCAGAACATGCCCTACGCGAATCGGTAACAGCTAAAGACAAACAGGGGAAGCCCCTGTTTCTATCCACTTGGGGAACAGATACAAGTCCAGCCAAAATTATTAGCAATGGCCCCTACATGCTTGAAAGCTACAGACCCAATGAGCGTGTAACCTTTCGACGTAACCCTTATTACTGGCGACGGGATGCTCAGGGAAAACCTCAGCCTTACATTGAGCGCCTGGTTTGGCAAATTGTCGAAAATCGCGATACCGCCTTAATCCAGTTTCGCTCTCAGGGGTTGGATGTTCTTGAAATTGGTGCTAACAGTTTTGCTCTACTCAAGCGCGAAGAAAAGCGGGGGAAATTTACCATCTACAACGGTGGACCAGACACAGGCTCAATTTTGATTTGCTTCAACCTGAATAAAGGTAAGAGGAACGGACGCCCCTTGGTCGATCCAATTAAGTCGCGTTGGTTCAATACCCTGGCATTTAGACAGGCAATAGCGCACGCCATTGATCGCCAAACCATGATTAATAACATCTTACGGGGACTGGGTGAACTGCAAAACACAGGAACCTGGGTAAAAAGCCCGTACTATCTTTCTCCCGAACAAGGTCTAAAAGTCTATGAGTACAATCCCGAAAAAGCAAAGCAACTATTACTAGGAGCGGGATTTAAATACGATAACAAAGGTCAGTTGCTCGATGCGGATGGTAACCGAGTCCGTTTCACGCTGTTATCATCTGCTGGTAGCAAAACGGGTGATGCCGTAGGCTCGCAAATGAAGCAAGATTTGGGCAAGATCGGCATTCAACTAGATTTCCAGCCGATAGACTTCGGCGTACTTGGAGACAAGCTAACCAACACCTTGGAGTGGGACAGTTATTTTGGAGGCACGACGGGCGGCGGTATTGACCCTAACGGTAGTGCCAATTTCTGGTCTCCTGACGGTCAATTTCACCCATTCAATCAGAAACCAGGACCAGGACGCCCCCCGATACAGGGTCGAGAGGTGGCGGATTGGGAAGCAGAAATTGGTCGCCTTTATATTGAGGGGGCGCAGGAGTTAGATGAAGCAAAGCGCAAAGCCATCTATGCAAAAACCCAGCAAATTGCCCAGGAAAACTTACCTTTGATTTACCTGTTCACTCCGCTTTCGCTGACGGCAGTGCGCGATCGCGTCCAAGGTCTAAAATACTCTGCCTATGGCGG
>CBDTXL010000578.1:0-3605 GCA_965364435.1 uncultured bacterium | reverse complement strand
GATTGAATTTTCCAAAGCGACCTTAGCGATCGCACGAGAACGTGGAGACCGTGACACGGAATTAAAAATCCTGATTGCTTTAGGAGATGCTTACAATGCCATTGGGGAATATGAGCAAGCCGTAGAGTCTGCCAACGCTAGTTTGGCACTGGCACAAGAACTCCAAAATTCTCAAGCTAAGGCAGCAGCTTTCATCACATTAGCCAGTGCTTACCAGTCCCTGGCATCGACGCCGAGTGACTATCAAAAAGCGCTTAAGGCGGCTAGAGCGAGCTTGACTACAGCTTGGACAATCAAAGACCACGAGTCAGAAGCGAAAGCTCTAGCAATTCTCGGCAGTGTTTACAACTCGCTCAATCAGAATCAAAACGCTCTTGTTTTTGCCGAGCTAGGTGTGAAGGTAGGACAGGAAAACAACATTCTGAGCGCAACGGCGTCTTCACTATTGACTCTAGCCAGTGTTCACCTTAAGGAGCGACAATACCCACAAGTTATTGAGCCGACTAAGCAAGGCAGGGATTACTTACAAAAGCTCCAACAGCGTGAGGCAGAAAGCGCGGCATTGGTGATGCAGAGTCTTGCTTATTTAGGGCAGGGAAATCCTCGACAATCTCAAGAGATTGCTGAACGTGGGTTAGCTATTTCACGAGAAGTCAAGCGTCCCCTGATTGAAGCGTTAGCTCTGATCGTTTTGAGCTTGAACTACAGGGATTCTGGGGAATTCCAAAAAGCAATTGATTCGATTAACCAAAGTCGGGTTATTGCTCAAGAACAAAAGAACCGTGATTTAGAAGCACTTATCCTAGAAGTTCGCGGGGAAATCTATAGGAGTTCAAAACAAAACGAACAGGCGATCGCATCCTTTCAAGAGTCCCTCTCAATCAAGGAGAGTTACAGCACTAAAGCCGCAATAGCTCGCGTTTATCAGGATTTAAATCTGTTGGGCACTGCTATTAGTTATTACAAGCAGGCAATTAACCAAAATGAAGAACAAGTCCCTAGGAAGATTCCTGGGTTACCCATTTGGTTGCAAGACTCTTTTCCACAAGCCGTTCAAAATATTATTGGACTGTCAGCCGCCCAAATCTATCGCTCTTCAACAAATTTGCTGCTATCGGGAGGGCGGAGTTCAGAAGCGCAGCAGGTGTTAGAACTCCTGAAAGAGCAGGAGTTACGGGAGTATACTGACACAGAGTACGCCGACAACACCACAGCAAGTACAAGTAGTAAACCTGCCCGTCTGGCTCTGTCATCTGCCGAGGAACAGATTGTTAAAAAGTATGGTAGCTTGATCACGTTTGGCAAGCAGTTGGATGAATGTCAGCAAACTCGTTGCCCTGAGCTGGAGCAACTGTCACAAGAACGGGATAGTTTGACCCAGCAATATTATCAAACACTAGGAAATTTAGAAACAGAAATTCGCAACAACAGGGCTTCTGACGAGGCTTTCGTTGACCCAAATAACTTGGCTAAAAAAGCCCAAGAAATAGTGGAATCCCAACCGGGTACCTTAATAATTTATCCCTTAGTGATGGAAGGCAAAATCTGGATACTCTGGGCATCAAAGGGGGGGATTTTAAAAACCGTGGAAGTGGAGAATGTCAGTCAATTACAGCTGGAAGAAACAGTCTTGAAGTTTCGCAAATTATTACAAAATCGTCTTTCAAATATTGAGGAAGTGAAAGCGACGGGGAAGCAGCTGTATGACTGGCTGATCAAACCTTTGGAACCAGAACTGAAAGCAAATAACATTCACAACCTGGTATTCTCTCTAGACCGCTCAACACGCTATATTCCGATGAGCGCTTTGTTTGATGGTGAAAAGTACGTGGTTGAGAACTACACGGTTTCAACAGTGCTATCAGCTAACTTGACAGATACGCGATCTTCGCTCCAAGAGGACAATAAAGACACGGTTCGGCAGTCAGCATCACTTGCCCCTCTTTCTAAAAGCAGTCAATACCCCTCAATTCTGGCATTGGGACTGTCGGATGCGGTGGCAGGTTTCAAACCCCTGCCGAATGTGCCAGCTGAGTTAGATGCGATCGTACAAAAAGATTCAACTGAGGCACAGGGAGTTTATCCAGGTCAAAAGTTCCTCAATGATTCCTTTGACTTTTTTGCCTTACGAGACCACTTATCGGGTCATCAGTTTTTACACATAGCTACCCATAGCAAATTTGTGCCGGGTCCCGCCAAGCAGTCTTTTCTGCTGCTGGGCACGGGTCAGAAGTTGGCAATTCCTGAGATTGAAACTTGGCTAAATTTGCGTGATGTTGATCTGGTAGTGCTATCAGCTTGTGAAACTGCACTCGGCGGTCCAGGACTGAACGGCAGGGAAATTGCTGGTGTTGGTTATTACTTTCTAAAAGGCGGAGCCAAAACCGTGATGGCGTCTTTGTGGAACGTGGACGATCAAAGTACTCGCCTGTTGATGGAGCAGTTTTACGAAAACCTAGCCCAGGGAACCCCTCAGTCACCAGTGACGAAAGCAGAGGCTCTGCGTCAAGCCCAACTGGTCCTACTAAGCGGCAAGGATACAGCAACCCCTCGCCGACTCCCTAACGCTTTGCGATCGCTTGAGCAACCGAGTGACAGCCTGCCACCCGTCCCCAAGAAAATTTCCTTTCGCCATCCCTACTATTGGGCACCATTCATTCTGATGGGTAGTGGGTTGTAGAGATTCTTTGCTATAAATTAGTCATTAAAAGAGTGTGTGGGGCGGTGAACTGTATTTTTCTATACTGCTCAAGAGCCCGAGCGATCGCTAAGTTCTAAGCTCAACAGTTTAGGGCATTCCAAAAAATAAATTATCCTCCAAATCCTTGAGTCAGGGCGAGTCGAGCTATATTATCGTTTACTCCACTATATTGGAGCAGCGAAAAAGCCCCTGCATTGGATACTTTTTTATTTGGAACGCCCTTATAGGAAAGCTGGTGCGCTACCGGCAAAGTCAAGAAGGTGTTTTTGCGTGGAGACGTGATTCTGGATGGAGAGCATTAGCTCGGTCGAAAAAGCGGCGGCAAGTACCAAAATAGCTCAGATTCCGGTGTCTTCTAATTCTTTACCCGCGATCGCTATACCGGATACTCTGGTGACGACCTATCTCCAGATGACGGATTGGGCTGATTTCCGCCCAGCCTATCTCAATTATCTTGCCGGAATCAAAGTAATGTGCATGGACACGCCAGATGTCGCATTTTATCGCTTCTTGTACAGTTCTATCGGTAAGGAGTTGCGTTGGCGTGAGCGTCTATCCCAATCGGATGAGGAAATTGAGGAACTTCTACTAGTGCCAGGTACTAGCGTCCACGTTTTGTATGTAGATGGCGCACCAGCTGGCTATATTGAACTGGCGCAGCGTAAAGACGGACCGGGGAGTCGTTTCTACTCCACAAAGATTGCTTATTTTGGTGTGAGACCAAACTACATCGGTCGAGGGTTAGGCAAGCATTTACTGAGTCACGGCATCGCCTATGCCTGGAACAAGGGCACTCAACGCTTGTGGGTACATACCTGTAACTTAGATGGTCCCTACGCTCTGAATAACTACATTAAACGCGGCTTTAAAGTTTACAGAGTTGAGAGAAAGCCAATGCCAGAAT
>CBDTXL010000577.1:0-3613 GCA_965364435.1 uncultured bacterium | reverse complement strand
ATCTCGTGTCCATCTGTGGTTAAAAATCCTTGCATCAGCACTGCGTGCAAGAGGTCTACTATTTATTTGGAGATGTCTCCTACATAAGGAAGTGGGTCTTTCAATCCCAGTTCCTCAAAAGCGGCAAGCCTTAACCTGCAAGAGTCACAGACACCACAAGCCACCTCAGCACCCGCGTAGCAAGACCAAGTTTGTTCCCAGGGGACACCAAGCTGATTGCCTAGCTCAATGATTGCGGTTTTCTTGAGGTTAATTAGAGGCGTCACAATCTTAATTACTTGTCCCTCACGACCCTGTTTCGTCCCCAACTCAAAGACGTGCTGCATCGCCTGGATATAGTCAGGACGGCAATCTGGGTAGCCGGAATAATCCAGAGCATTGACACCCATATAGACTCGTTGAGCACCCGTAGCTTCCGCGTAGGACAAACCAAAGCTCAAAAAAATCGTGTTCCGAGCAGGAACATAAGTGATTGGGATATTCTGAGACATCTGCTCCAGGGAGCGATCTTCGGGTAAGTCCATGTCATCATCAGTCAACGCCGAACCCCCCCACTGCCGCAAGTCAAAGCTCACCACCTGATGTTCCTTGACACCAGCGCAACGTGCGATCGCTTCTGCTGAATTTAGTTCCCGTCGGTGCCGTTGCTGGTAGTCAAAGGAAATTGCATAACACTCATAACCATCTGCCTTAGCTTGATACAAAACTGTAGAAGAGTCTAGCCCTCCAGACAACAAAACAACAGCTTTCAAAATTAAAGTTCCTCATTCATGAGCTACTAGCTTTTAGCCTAAAGCTAAAGAGGGTTGGAAGGTTGAAGGTTGTAAAACTAACCTGCAACCTGGAACCTTCTAACTTTCTAACGTCCTCAATGGACAACCCAGAAACTGACACATCCAGGGGTAAGTCTAGAATCGCTAAAACCACAATGAAAACAGAATGACCGCACTAAAGACCTCCTTAATCTGAGGGATCTGGGCAAAACTTTGGAATTCTTCACATTTAGAGGTGCTGTGGTACTATCTGGATGGTTTAAGGCGGCTCAGAGTAAGTAAATCGACTTAGTTCCCGTGGTGGAGGAGCAGACAAGAGTGCAAGATAGCATGTGCCAAAGACATCCAAATACCCATTTGCAGCGCAGCTTGCCGCAGCCCATCAGAATTGGCGTGATCGGCGTTGGCAATATGGGACAGCATCATACCCGCGTTTTGAGTCTTCTTAAAGACGTTGAAATGGTGGGTGTGGCAGACATTAATGTCGAGCGCGGCTTGGACACGGCGAGTAAGTACCGTGTCCGTTTTTTTGAAGATTATCGCGACCTTCTCCCTTATGTGGATGCGGTCTGTATTGCTGTGCCCACGAAATTGCATCACGAAGTCGGGATGACTTGTCTGCAAGCTGGGATTCATGTCTTGGTTGAAAAACCGATTGCCGCTAGTATTGCTGAGGCGGAGTCTTTGGTAAATGCGGCAGCTGAGTCCCACTGTATTCTCCAAGTGGGTCATATTGAACGCTTCAACCCGGCTTTTCAGGAACTTAGCAAAGTTCTCAAGACAGAAGAATTGCTGGCTCTGGAGGCTCACCGGATGAGTCCTTACTCTCACCGAGCCAATGATGTCTCCGTGGTTCTGGATCTAATGATCCACGACATTGACTTGCTGTTGGAACTGGCAGCCGCACCAGTAGTCAGGTTAACAGCTAGTGGCAGCAGCGCCTCTGATTCTGGGTATTTAGATTACGTGACGGCTAATTTGGGCTTTGCTAATGGAATTGTCGCCACCCTAACAGCTAGTAAGGTGACACACCGTAAAATACGCCGTATTGCTGCACATTGCAAAAACTCCCTGACTGAAGCCGATTTTCTCAACAACGAGATACTGATTCACCGGCAAACGACAGCCAACTGCATGACGGACTATGGTCAGGTGCTTTACCGCCAGGATGGGTTAATTGAGAAGGTTTACACCAGTAACATCGAACCCCTACACGCTGAATTAGAACACTTCGTCAACTGTGTTCGAGGCGGTAATCAACCTTCTGTAGGTGGCGAACAGGCATTGAAGGCGCTGCGTTTGGCAAGCCTGATTGAGCAGATGGCTCTAGACGGTCAAGTTTGGCGAGAGCTCGATAGGGAGTGTCGTGACTTCAATTCGACCGCTGTGCCAGTTTCTTAGTGAGGGGCTAGTATACGTGCCAGAAGTTTTCCACCAGTTCCGGTTCGGACGAGGGAGAGGAAGGGAATTTCACGCTCTGGGTTATTTCTGCCCAGATTCACTAGTGCCGTTACTTGTCAAAAAGAGTTGTTTCAGTCGTACCAGCTGGAGCGATCGCTTGCGACAATAACGGCTGGAGCGATCGCCCAATAAGTTCGCTAACTTTCTGATTGCCTTGGGGACTCAGGTGAATGTGGTCGCGGTACAACGTCTCTGGCGTCTGGGTGGCGTTGAACACCGGCAGAAAATCCAGATAGGTAATGTTCTGGCCTTTTGTGAATTGGGTGAGGCGTGTACGCGCTTTTAGCTCATAGTCACGAGGACCTGGTTCACTAATTTCCCTGAGTAGGGGCGTCATTGCCAGTAGAAACTTGGCATCAGCAGCATGAGCTAGGGTTTGAATTTGTCGAATTGCTTCCAAGTTTAAGCCTACGCGATCGCCTTTTTCATCATTCACCGCCTTCATCTCTGGGACAGCTGGTGCTGGTAAGACATAGCGGCTGAATACTTCTGCTAAGGCTAAGGGAGGTTTGTGGTTTGGATAGTTGCGATCGCGCCCTACTGGCACGGAAGTTGGTGCTGTGGCAAACAAGTCATCTGTATTAATCAGCAACACTATCGCTTGGGCGTTGAATGTACCAAACCGTTGGAGATAGGCTAATTCATTCCGTGGTCCCCAGGAGTTAGCTGAGGCATTGAGAACCTCGACATCCTTAAAAGATGTGCTGTTGTCTGCTGAGCCTAACTGCTGGGCAATCAGCGCTGAAAGGATATCAGTCTGATCCGTCCACCAGCCACCATTAGCAAGAGAATCTCCCACTAGCAGCACTCGCAGCTTAGATGCTGGTCGAGTCACTGAAATAGCTGGGCTACGCATCGAATACTGATTAATCTCAATCCGATTGCCAAAGCGGCGAGTTTGCTGGTTGGGTGCTAGCAAATAACCAATTTTCTCATCTGCCAGATAAATCAGGGGATTGCCAAAGCCGAACAGCAACCGCAGCCCCACCTCCAGCGCTACTAACAATCCAACAAAAACTGCCAAAATCACCAGCGCAATTTTCACAAAGAATCCTCTCGGCTACCTATGCTGTCATTAAATATGCCCGACGATGGAAGTCGCGGCTACATAGTAGCCCAACTAATTGATCTTCCATTGGGTGATAGACGATCGCTCCTGCACTCGATAACCTAGTCATGGATATCCTAATCTCCACAAATGTTAGAGGAAGGAACAACGCGCCATGTCTGACTTAGATCGTGGAATCATGAAATTTAAGGGAGCTGATAGCCCCGTTGCGATCGCTGTTTCGGCAGTGCTGGTTTTGGGCAGTATCGGCTTGCTGCTGTGGTGGGCACTTCAAAGCGCTTACATCGGCAGCTAATCACAAAACCCCTAG
>CBDTXL010000576.1:0-3615 GCA_965364435.1 uncultured bacterium | reverse complement strand
GGCAGTTGAATCAA
This sequence comes from uncultured bacterium, assembly GCA_965364435.1. Lineage (GTDB taxonomy): Bacteria > Cyanobacteriota > Cyanobacteriia > Cyanobacteriales > Coleofasciculaceae > CBDTXL01. The sequence goes on along the minus strand of CBDTXL010000576.1, from coordinate 3,601 downwards.
GTCTTTACAGACCTTCTGAATAATTACGATCAAAACTCGACCGGCATCAGCTAATTTAGAAAGTAGTAAGTAGAGACGCGATCTATCGCGTCTCTACTCTCGCTTAGGCTTGTACCAAACTTTCTTAATGACTACTGCTTTGCTCCCTTAACCAAGCCTGAAACAGGGATTCTAAAATTTCCTCTCTAACGGCTTCACTAAGTTCAGCAGGAAACCATTTTTCGATTTTAATAATGTGATACCCAATTTTTGTTTCAATGGGTCCAATCACCTCACCTTCTTTCGCTTCGGAAATAGCTTGTGCCACCTCCGGCATCAATCTTGCAAGAAAATGAATACCCGCAAAACCACCTTTTTCTTTAGACTGCTGACCCTTCGAGTACTCTAGTGCTAAAGCACAGAAAGCCGCTTTATCTTCTTGAAGCGCATGGACTATTTTCAGAGCATCTGTTAGGTCATCTACTAAAATCTGAGAGAGAGCAACACGTTTATAATTATTCCGGTTGCTCAGGTAATAACCATCAACTGATGCTCCAAGGAGATGTTCTTTTAAGTTATTTTCGAGTAGCGCGACTCTAATTCCTTGAGACCAATATTCTACGGTTATACGCTGCTCTTGAAGCCAGGATAGGGTTTCAGAAGCTCCTATTAACTGGTATTTCCGGCGAAATGCATCTCCGGCTGCTTGCAATTCCTCATCCGAAGCAGTGATGCCGCGCTGTTCGCAGATAGCTAAAATTAGTGCCTCACGCTCAGCTAAAGCTGCAATTTCAGCAAGTTTGTGAGAACGGCGCAGGTAAGCAATAATATCTTCATTCGTTGCTGGCGAAATTTCGGGCAGTTTAGACTCCTGCTCAGACGGCAATTCCGTAGCGTCCAAGCACAGATCGCAACTCTCCAAGCAGAAATGCAAGCGAGTAAAAGTCAGATTAAATCCTTGAAATTTCAGTTAGATCAACGAGCAATCCGAACCCCAGTCGAGGGCACGATTTTTCAGTTGCCGATTGGGCGTCCTGGAGTCGTGGTAGAACCCGGTCAGATGATTGCTCAGGTTGCACCTCAGGGAAGCCCCCTCGTGCTGAAGGCTCAAATGACTAGCAGGGAAAGTGGGTTCCTGCGGGTGGGAATGCCCGTCAAACTCAAGTTCGATGCCTATCCTTTCCAAGACTATGGCATCGTCGAAGGTCGCCTCAGCTCAATTTCACCAGACTCCAAGATTACACAAACAGCTCAAGGTCCGGTAGAAACCTTTGAACTGGAAATCGCGATCGCTCAAACTTATATCCAAACCCAAAACAAACGTATAGCCTTGACCCCAGGTCAAACAGCGACAGCAGAGGTAGTTGTACGGCAGCGTCGCCTCATTGACTTCATCCTCGATCCATTTAAGAAGCTACAAAAAGGCGGTCTGGAGCTATAGAAAAGCTGTTTATACTAGTTGCCTTCAAACGTATAACTCTCTCTTTCTCTTCCCTCAGCGTCCTCTGTGTCTCTGTGGTTCGTTCTCAAAAAAGGGGGTAGTCACCCCGGATTCGGTATTAGACAGCAACTCAGTACTATTTTCACGCTTGTAGGGTTTAAATGTTTGCTTTGACCTTTCATAATAGGAGTCCTATCATGTCAAAACTTCTTACTGTTTCCCCTGAAGAGATTATCTACCAATTAAAAATATCCTGCCAAATCCCTTCTGTTCTTGAAGGGATTGCGACTCGTAAGATTATTGCATCTACAGCCCAAAAGATAGGTATTAAAGTAGAACTGGAAGAACTTCAACAGGCAGCAGACAACCTCCGTTTAATCAACAATCTTCGACGTGCCGATGATACCTTGGCATGGCTGCAAAAACATTGCCTATAGCAGTTCTCAGTTGCGTGAAGTACAGAGCGAAAAACCTAACCCCCAGCCCCTTCCCTTGTAGGGAAGGGGAGTAAGAATCAAAGCCTCTCTCAGCCAAAAAAGTTATCCGCTTCCCTCTCCTTGTAGGAGAGGGTTAGGGAGAGGTGGAGAGAGGTTTTCCAGAGAGGTCAGAGTGTACCGCATCCAATCGAGAAGGGCTATATCGGTGGACGAGTTTGAAGAAGTCGCTCACATCAGCGTCCTCTCCTCGAAATTGGCTCAACACCTCTTCGCCGATAAAGTTGAACCCTTTTTTGTCCAACATCAACTCGATTACGCTCAGGTTGTCATGTATGAAGTAGTCTTAGATGATGAAGACTTGGCAATGGAACTGTTTTATGCGATCGCAGAAGGTGAGATGAGTTTCCCTGAGGTTGCCCACGAATACATTCAGGATACGGAACTACGCCGATCTGGGGGATATCGAGGAATCTTACACCGTAAAAATTTAAAACCAGAAATTTCTGCTGCTGTCTTTGCAGCGACTCCGCCCCAGATTCTCAAACCCATAGTGACATCTTCAGGCGCACACCTAATTAGGGTTGAGGAACTCATTCAACCGAAGTTGGACGATACGGTGCGTCATAAAATTCTTTCAGATTTGTTTGCTGCATGGCTCAAGCAACAGTTGGAGCAAGCTGAGATGGTACTGTCAACAGAACTGACGCAAGTGTCCTAGCGATCGCTTCCAAGAAGTCTAGTTTTCCCGGAGCGTCTCATAGACATCTAGTAAACAGCTAGCATACACTGTGCAACACAGCAGTAACAAAAGGCACAGTTGTGGGGCGATACCCTTCTTTTTAGATCGGTCTGGCGAGCGTTAGAGTAGCTAGAGGTTGAAGCTCTCGTTACTAACGCTGCTGCCTTCCTTCAAAGTTTACTGTCTTCTGTCAAAGGCTTACTATGGCTCAAACTCTTTACGTCAATCCAGCAACTGGCAGTGATAGCGCTGCTGGTAGCCAGTTTGCTCCCTTCAAAACGATTACCAAAGCCCTCACACAAGCTCAATCAGACACCACTATTCAACTAGCTGCCGGGAATTACAAGGCTGCGAGCGGTGAAGTCTTTCCCCTACAAGTGCCCTCTAAAGTAACCGTTGTGGGCAATGAAGGGAATAAAGGTAGCGACATTTTGATTGAAGGAAGCGGACAGTACACTAGTCCCAAAGAAGCCCTTCAAAATGTGACATTCTTGCTAGCTAATAATGCCCAACTCCGGGGAGTGACTGTTACAAATTTGGCAAGCCGGGGTACTGGCGTCTGGATTGAATCAACTACTCCCACTGTTGCCAATTGTACCTTCACCAAGTGCAAGCGCGAGGGAATCTTTACCACTGGCGATGCCAACCCAATTATCCTCAATAATCTGTGTATTGAGAATGATGGGAATGGTATCGCGATCGCACGCAATAGCTTGGGTGAAGTCCGGGGGAACACCTGCAAAAAGGCGGGTTCGGGCATTAGCATCGATGGGAATGCCGCTCCTAAGCTTATCGATAACATCATTTCTGAAAATCGCTATGGGGTGATTGTCTCTCAAGACGCTCGACCCCTGCTTCGGAATAATTTGATTGAAAAAAACACAGAGATTGGTCTGTCTGTTACTGGCAAAGCGTTACCGGATTTGGGAGTTAGCAAAGACCCAGGCGGCAACATCCTGCGTAACAATACTCAGTTTGATTTGCAAAATAACACCAACATCAAGC
>CBDTXL010000575.1:0-3622 GCA_965364435.1 uncultured bacterium | reverse complement strand
TTGCGTCTGTGAGCATGAAATAATACTGGAGGCGGTCAAGATGATGGTAATATCTTCCTCCCACCCATCATCATCCCTTTGGGGTCAATGAGTCAGCGGGCATTACTCTTAGTTAATCCTCATGCTCGACGAGGTGAAGCCACCCGGCGGCAAGTCATTGAGCAATTGCAACAGCAGGGTTTTGAATTGGTAGAGGAGTCGGGTGAAGACCCCCAACGTTTTCCAGACTTGATCCGACACTACCACCAAGAGATTAATTTGGTAATTATCGGTGGTGGTGATGGTAGTGTTAACGCTTCTGTGCCTGGGCTGTTAGATACTAATTTACCTTTGGGGATTCTGCCCGTAGGAACTGCTAACAATCTGGCTCGAACCCTCAACATTCCGTCGTCTCTGCCAGAGGCTTGTCGAGTCATTTCCGAGGGTCAAATTCAGCGCATTGACTTGGGCTGGGTCAATGGTCACTATTTTTTCAATATTGCCAGTCTGGGGTTGAGTGCTGAAATCAACCGGCGTGTGTCAAAACGATTGAAGCGGCGTTGGGGAGTTCTTGCCTACATGGCAACAACCTTGCAGGTGATCTGGCAGGTGCGTCCCTTTTGGGTAGAAATCCGGTGGGATGACCAGTCTATTGAGATTAAAACCTTGCAGATTACTGTGGCTAACGGTCGATATTACGGCAGTGGCTTGGTGATTGCTGACGATGCCACGATTGACGACCAGATGCTGGATTTGCAAAGCGTAGAAATTCAGCATTGGTGGGAAATGCTGCCGCTGCTAGCTGCGGCGAGGCGGGGTAAATCTTTCACGGGGAGGGGTGTGCGTAGTATTAAGGGTAAAGACATCCAGTTACATACTCGAAAACCTTACCCCATCAATACGGATGGCGAACAGACAACTGATACCCCAGCGAGATTCCGGGTTATCCCGCAAGCTTTGTCAGTTTTCGGGGCATCATCTTTCAACAGATAAGGTGTGTTTAGAGGTGAGGAGTGTGGAGTGCGATCGCCTTATGATTTAGCCAGCATACTTTAACCAGCCGAGGCAGGTTTTGCTTGTTGACGCGCCACTTCAGGGGTCAGACTTTCTGAAGATTGCAACAGTAATCCGTACTCGATACCCTCCACCACTGCCTGATAGGACGCCTCAAGGATATTGCTGGAGACACCTACTGTCGTCCAGCGTTGTTGACCATTGCTCGATTCAATCAACACGCGAGTCTTGGCAGACGTACCAGCGCCACCATCGAGGATTCTCACTTTATAGTCAGTCAACTGAAACTGGGCAATTTCTGGATAGAAGTTCTTGAGGGCTTTACGCAGGGCTGCATCTAGTGCTGAAACTGGCCCATTCCCTTCTGCCGCTTCCAGGATGTCTTCGCCATTAACAGCAACTTTAATTGTCGCCAGAGCATTGCTGTAGTTGACACCGGTTTCTTGCAGCATATCGCAATGAACATGAAACCCTTTTAGTTCAAATGGCTGCTGCCGGTATCCTAGAGCGTCACGCATCAGTAAATCAAAACTGGCTTCCGCTCCCTCAAATTGATAACCTTCACTTTCAAGCTCTTTGAGGCGTTCCAGGATTTGACGACAGGCGGGGTCTTGCTTGTTGAGGTCATGACCGAAGCTACGGGCTTTTACTAAAACGTTGCTCAGTCCAGACTGGTCAGAAATCACAATCCGACGCCGATTACCAACTTGTTCTGGCTCGATGTGTTCGTAAGTGAGGGGGTTACGTTCAACCGCTGAGACATGGATGCCGCCTTTGTGAGCAAAAGCCGAGCGACCCACAAAGGGCGCGTGGTCATCGGGGGCAAGATTGACTACTTCACTAATTAGGCGACTAGCTTGGGTTAGTCTTGCTAGCTGGTCATCCTGAATACACCTGTAACCCAGCTTCAGCTGCAAGTTGGGAATCAGTGAGCAAAGATTAGCATTGCCGCAGCGTTCGCCGTAGCCGTTAATTGTTCCCTGCACCATGCGGACGCCCTCTATCACACCAGCAAGAGCATTGGCAACTGCTGTGTCTGAGTCGTTATGAGTATGAATACCTAACTGAGGCCAGAGGCCAGAGGCCAGAGGCGAGAAGTCAGAAGGTGAGGAAGACTCCTGACTTCCTACTCCCGTTGCCTCAAGTACCTCTCGAACAATTTGACCAATTTCCTGGGGAAGGGTGCCGCCGTTGGTGTCGCACAAGACAAGCCATTCAACACCTGATTCCCTTGCTGCCATGAGTGTCTTGAGGGCATACTCAGGGTTGTTTTTGTAGCCATCAAACCAGTGTTCCGCATCGTAAATTACCCGACGCCCCTGGCTGCGGAGGTACTCAATCGTGTCTCGGATCATTGCCAGGTTTTCTTCCAGGCTGGTGTTTAGCCCTTCGGTGACGTGCATATCCCAGGACTTGCCAAAAATGGTCACCCAGCGAGTTCCAGCTGCCAGAATCGGTTGCAGCATTGGGTCAGTCGCGGCTGTCGTGTTGGGGCGTCGAGTCGAGCAAAATGCCACGACTTCCGCCTGTGTTAAAGGTTCTTCTTTAAGCTGCCAGAAAAATTGCACATCTTTAGGATTTGCTCCCGGCCATCCGCCCTCGATAAAGGGAATCCCCAACTGGTCGAGTTCTCTGGCAATTCGTAACTTGTCTTCCAATGATAGCGACAGCCCTTCGCGTTGGGCACCGTCCCGCAGCGTTGTGTCATAAATCCAGATTTGGTTTGATTCTTGGGAGGTCATGGGCGGGGCAAAACCGTAAAGAAATGTAAACTAAAAAAGGAAAACCATTTAAACGAGTTGTGTGAATCGTCAATGCCTAAAGTAACAGCTCAGGGAAAGACTTTTGAATGTAACCAAGGGAGTAATCTGCGCCAAGTTTTATTAGAGCATGGCGTTGAGCTTTATAACGGCAATGCCAAAATTATCAACTGTATGGGCATTGGCACCTGTGGCACCTGTGCTGTCCTGGTAGAAGGAGAAGTTTCAGAACCAAATTGGAAGGATAAAACTAGGCGATCGCTTCCTCCCCATTCTCCCACTAGCGGACGCCGATTAGCCTGTCAGACCAAGGTTCTAGGCGATGTCCGCGTTACAAAATATGACGGCTTTTGGGGGCAAGGCGCTCAAACGGAGTGGACGCCTGAAAAATAAACAATAGGAAAAAGGGGCAAAGTCGTGACATGAATAGTTCAAACAACGACCAAGAGACGCCTGAAGAGTACGAAGGTGCAACTGAGGAAGAGATTGATACTCATTACGCTTGGGAGTATCGCCCTGAGTATGAGCAAACCTTAGAGGAAGTCGAGGATGAAAATGAGTAACTACATCTGGCTGAACGAATTCAACCAGGCGAATATCTGGGAGATTCTCAGCACAGAAGGCGAGGGTGGGAGCGTTGCAGGACGTAGTCTAGGCGGTCGAGAAAGTGCCCATCGCTTACTCTGTCGCCTTCCATTCATCAATCGCGAACGCTGGTTTACCTATCGTGATACTATGGGCTTCTGGGTATGGTGGCAGGGACAACGACACTACATCTATGAGCGTAAAGGTCCACGAGTGCAGATTAAAATTGAAATCAATGGCATCGGTGAGAACCTTTGGGTAAATGCCAGCGAGACTAAACCATT
>CBDTXL010000574.1:0-3624 GCA_965364435.1 uncultured bacterium | reverse complement strand
AAGATACCCCAGCCAGGGTTTTTGGGATCACTTGTACAGGTGCAACTCGTTTTGGTGTGGCTGTTGTCAATTGGGGTGATTGAGGAGGATTTCGCGGTTCCGTGGTGAGGCTTTCTTGGGGTAGGGGCGCAGTTGGCGTTAGCTTAGAGGTAACGCTAGCTTGGGGTAGAGGATCGCTGGGTAAAGGTATCGTGATGTCAGGTTGGGATGAATCCCGTTGTGCGATCGCTTTTTGCCAGTGTTGACTCACAAGCGTGAAAAAATTGCTGCGGTTTTGTGGACTTGAGAAGTATTCCGATAAGAGTTTAGCAGCGGCTAGACCGAGGAGAAATAAAAAAGAGCGCCGCAGCATTTTACGGCAGCCACTTGAACGGGAAGGCTTTGGCATACTAAGGATCGTAATTGGCAGCGTGACCTTATTGGTCGCCAGCGAGAGCGATCGCAAAAATTCACTTATCCCATTACCTGTTTGATGACATCTCCTCTACATTAGGTTTATTCTGGTTCGTTAGTTCTAGTAAATAGCGATGGACATGAGCCAGATAAACTGTGTCCATCTTGGCATACTGTAGCTGCTTTTCTGTTAAGGGTCGCTGTCCCCAGTCGCTTTTCTGCTGCTCTTTATCTACATCGGAGAATTGGCAAAGTTCTACGGCTAAGGTTTTGAGTTGCTTGTTGGATACTTGCAGGGGATTGGGGCGTTTCTTTTTGGTCAATTTTTTGACCATTTTAAAGGTACAGGTGACGTTTATAGATTGCTCTTTACCCCCTAGATACTTTACATCGAAGCTGGCGTTGTGAAAGACTTTTTCAATTTTTGGATTTACCATAATTTGGTTAACAAAATATGTTACCACTTCAGGTTTGTCTAAAACATCTAGGATGTAAGCAGCATCGCCTCTCAAGTCGGTAGGATCAGCCAACACCTGAATTAGCGACAATCTTGGGTTGGGTGTATGCCAATCAGCTACTTCTGTATCTAGCCAGAGAATTTGATGGGAAGCCGATTGGGTGATGAGCGAGTAGATATCGGCGGCTTTTGTTAGGTACGACTTCACAGGCAAGTTGAGATATTTCCTGGGGTTTATCCCATTATTATCCTAGCCTTGCACAAAACAGACTAATTGTTCTACTGGTGGAGCTTTGGGTGGACAATCTGAGATGTTCAAGGTTATCCTCGACAAGTGCAATCTTAGGAGGGCAAGACACAGGTGAGTTTTGATCCCGGACTTTGCCGCAACGAAAGTGAAGTAGAAAGCAAACTGATTGTCCAGTATCTCTTGCCAAAGTTAGGATATCCTCCCGACACCTGGCATCAAGAGGTTACCTTTGGGAGTATTCGCTTAGATTTTTTAGCGTTTGCAACACAAGTTGTTCCATTCGTCTTGGATGGCAACTCGCCCTTGAGTGTTGTGATGGAGGCGAAGCACCCCAAGCAAAACTTAAATAACCATATCCGCCGACTACAGCGCTACCTAACGAGTTTGAATGTACGATATGGGTTGCTAACTAATGGTAAAGAAATCAGAATTTACGAGAGAGTTCAAGATGACATTCAGCTGGTATTTCGCTGTTCTGGCAAAGATATTGACGCTAGGATAGACGAGATTAAAACTCTGATTGGCAGAGATAGCTCAAAGGAAAAATCTATTGAAGCTCCTCCAGAAGTTAAAATTTTACAGAATAATTTAATTATCCCTCAAACCATCTCCAAACCTAGTTCTGAAGAAAAGAGGCAACCTCCTATGAAAACAATTGCGGTATACCATCACAAAGGTGGCGTCGGCAAGACCACAGTTTCAATTAACTTGGCAGCAGCTTTAAGAAAAAAAGGCAAAAGAGTTCTTTTAATAGATATAGATGCTCAAGCAAACACAACTTTTGCTACAGGCTTAGTAAAATTTCAGTTTGAGGAAGATGATGATTTAAAAGATTGCAATGTTTATCATTTGCTAGAAAAAAGCGACCGTAACTTCATCCCTGACGTTGTTCGTAAATCCAATTTTTTCAATCAGCCAGAGATTGATATCATTCCTTCACATATAAGCTTAATTGCTCTTCAGTCTAATCTTGTTGTTTTTGGTGCTAGTCGAAGTAGATTAGCTAAAAAATTAGACAAGGTAAAAGCTGAATATGACGTAGTAATTATTGATACTCCTCCCTCCTTAGATTTATATGCATCCGCTGCATTGACGGCTGCTGACTACCTGATAATTCCTTCAGACCTCAAGCCATTTTCTAATCAAGGGCTGTCGAGCGTAAAAAACTTTATTAAACAAGAAATTAATGAAAACAAAGAAGGGCTTGGTAAGCCCCCTCTGATTATCATGGGTGTTCTTCCTTCTAAGATTTCGACTAACAATCAGTATCTTAAGTATACTTTCCCAAAGCATAAAGCTATAATTCCAGAGAGGTATGAACTGCCACTTATGGATAACATGATTTCTGAAAGAACAGCTTTGTCACATTGTATTAGTAAGACTATATCAGTGGGGAATTTAGAAGTTCCCGCTCCTAAATCGATACTCGATTATGCGGAGGAGGAACCTTCGGCAAATATATCGGCTACGGAGTTTGAAGCTCTGGCAATGGAAGTTTTGAGTAAAATGGAGATGCAGTAATGATAAAGTTCTTGATGGTAGATGTTCAAAGTGTAACTTCTAGTATTCCTCGATCAAACTTTGGAGAGGCAGACTTAGACTTACTTGCTGACAGAATATTAGAATCTGGAGGTATTCTGAAACCCTTAATCTTAAGAAAGACTGGTTTTGAAAGATACGAGGTAATTGATGGACATTTTGAATATTACGCTGCTGTAAGAGCCAGAGAAAAGAATCCTGATGAAGGAGAAATGGTTAATGCTTTAATCATTCCACCTGAGAGTGAGGAGGCGGTAGTCAAACAAGTCGAGGCTTTGACAGGATTGTCGTCTCCGAATCTGCAATCCCCAAAACCCTCTGAGACAACTACTTCTGACTCCCGGATTAGCAACATTGAATTAAGGATGGAGAAGCAAAGCAATGAGTTTAGAGCAGAATTGAAACGAGAAATACAGATATTAGAAGAAAAATTTAAGCAAATTGAAAGTCATATTATACAAAGAGTTGAACCCCTAGAGTCACTGAACAGTTTGAGCCAAGATGAACTTGCTGTTAAGTTACAACGCTCTAGGATTCCTGGAGCTGAAAAAATTGCCAAAGCCATAGTGGACGCCAGACGAAAAAAGAAGCACCATCAGTTTGAGGATTATCGGGATGTATTGAAATCTCTTAAAGGCTCTGGTTTGGGTGAACAAAGAATGTTGACTATTATTGATGAGTGGTCACAAAGCCAGTTAATGTAGAGAGATTGCTGAAATTAATTCCGCTCAGTTGGGTCAGACAATCTAGGCCTCTAAGTGTATTAACACATCAAGCCTTGCACGCAGTCCCTAGTTCCTAAGAAATTTCTGTTATAAAGATGAAGAAATTTAACCACATCAACTAGCCGCTTCTCGCACTTGATCCGCATAGTCTTTCGGGCGAATCTGACGAAAACCCTGCAAAGCCAATTTCCGCAAACTTACTGGCAAGTAAGACATTATCAAACCAAGGGTAGCTCTGCGAGAACTTCCCAATACCTGAC
>CBDTXL010000573.1:0-3626 GCA_965364435.1 uncultured bacterium | reverse complement strand
CAGCTTTTCATCCTGCCAATGGGCTTGCTCATCCATGATTTGCATCAACTGGTCGCCGTCGATTGTTTCTTTCTCAATCAATAGCTCTACCAATTGGTCAATAACCACGCGATTTTCACGGATTATTTGGCGAGCTTTTTTGTGGCAATGCTCCACAATCGTGTGAACTTGCTCATCAATCCGTGCAGAAATTGATTCGGAGTATTCCGACCTCGACATGAACCCACCGCCGAGAAAGACTTCTCCCCCTTGCTCTTCTAGCGAAAGTGGACCCAAATCGCTCATCCCAAAGCGCGTCACCATCTGCCGTGCCAGAGAACTCACTGTTTGCAAATCGCCACCCGCACCTGTAGTAACTTCGGCGTCCCCAAAAATTTCTTCTTCTGCTGCTCTACCGCCCAAGGCAGCAGTAATGCGATCGAGCAACTGAGCGCGAGACACTAATCCCTGTTCTTCATTGGGGGTAAACCAGGTAAGACCACGGGCTTGTCCACGGGGAATCAGGGTGACTTTCTGCACGGGGTCGTGGTGGGGTAAGAGGGCACCAATGACAGCGTGCCCGACTTCGTGGTAGGCAATTAGTCGCTTGCTCTTGCTGTCAACCAACGGGGTGCCCTCCATCCCGGCAACCACGCGGTCAACGGCGTCATTAATCTCAAGCATCGTAATCGCGTCTTTGCGGCGTCGGGCGGTGAGGATTGCGGCTTCGTTGAGCAAGTTTGCTAGGTCAGCACCCGTAAATCCAGGAGTACGCCTTGCTATAGCTTCCAGGGAAACTTCAGGGTCGATTTTTTTGTTGCGAGCGTGGACTTCAAGGATTCCCAGGCGTCCTTTAAGGTCAGGGGCATCGACTATCACTTGCCGGTCGAAGCGTCCGGGACGTAACAGTGCTGAGTCGAGGACATCGGGTCGGTTGGTTGCGGCAATGATGATGATCCCAGTGTTCCCTTCAAAGCCGTCCATTTCCGTGAGCAACTGGTTGAGGGTTTGCTCCCTCTCATCATTACCACCACCGATGCCTGCACCTCGCTGTCTGCCAACGGCGTCGATTTCATCAATGAAGATGAGGCAGGGAGCGTTTTCTTTGGCTTTTTTAAACAAGTCACGGACACGGGAGGCACCGACGCCGACGAACATTTCGACGAATTCCGAGCCAGAGATGCTAAAGAAAGGGACTCCAGCTTCACCTGCGATCGCTTTTGCCAGCAGAGTTTTCCCGGTACCAGGAGGGCCAACGAGGAGGACTCCTTTGGGGATGCGTGCGCCTACTGCGGTGAAGCGTTCTGGTTGTTTGAGGAAGGTGACGACTTCTTGCAGTTCTTCTTTGGCTTCTTCTATTCCGGCAACGTCGTCAAACATAACACCAGTTTTCGCTTCCATCTGGAACCGTGCCCTGGATTTGCCGAAGTTCAAAGCTTGACCCGAACTATTGCTAGAGCGACGCAGGATCATCGTTAATACTACCAGTACTACTAAGATCAAAAATAAGTTCGCTACTAGGCTCACGGCAGCCGTGTTATCAGTACTGGGTTCAACATCAAACTCAACATTATTGTTGCGTAGTTTCTCTGTCAGCTCCGGATATTGCTCCAGCAGAACTACTTCTCTAGGAGGCTCCGCGTCTTTCTGGTTCTTCAGGTTGACTTTGGCAATCCTCGTTGCTGGGTCAATTTGTACTTTTGTGACTTCGCCAGCATCAACTTTCTGCAACAGCTGCCCATAGCTAAGAGATTTCTGCTGTGTTTGCTGCGCTTGGGCTGGGCTGCCCAGAACTACCCCTTGCATCAGGAGCAAGCTGGCGGCAAGACGCCAGAAGTTTCGAGGTGCAATATGTTGCATCGAAACGCGATCGCTCGTCGCTCGTTCTTTGATCGAACCGCTTGCCGGTTTATATCCCATCCATGCCCTCATCCAGGAATTTTTCTTCATCAGAATTTCCTTGTGCGTCCTGCCTTGACTCAACTGCCGTGTAACGCGCCTTACTCGCAAGTGCGTGACGCGCCGTTGAAATATCTTTTCAAGATCTAGTTTAACTTTCTCATTTCCTGCGGAGCTGTCTACAGTTCACTGCAATAGATTTCTTATTTGTCGGGGATCATTCTGCCTATGGATTTTGTGGGAGGCAATGTTTGACGAGGTTAAGCAAAACTCGGTATATTATATGTAGTCATAACGAGTTCGTCTTATTGAAGGGGTATTGGTTATTTGCCCAATCTCTGTGTAGAGGGCATTTAGCCGACCAGCCGACACAGTTAAGCTAAGTATTTTTGCTTTTTGAGTAGAGAGTGTTAGTGAAATGATAAAAATTGTTGGGATTGGTGGTAGTTTGCGACCTGACTCCTCTAGCTATCAGGTTCTGGCTGTAGCAATCGGGCGAGTGCAAGCGTTAGGAGCATCGACAGAAATTCTTGACTTGCGCGAGATGGACCTACCATTTTGTGACGGCGGTGAGGATTATCCAGGCTACCCGGATGTCATCCGGTTACGTGAAACGGTTCAGGAAGCTGATGGCTTGATTTTGGCAACACCGGAATATCATGGCAGCGTCAGCGGTGTTCTGAAAAATGCTTTGGATTTGATGAGTTTTGACCAGCTATCTGGTAAAGTCACTGGTCTGATCAGTGTATTGGGGGGTCAGTCTAACAGTAATGCCCTCAATGACCTACGGGTGATCATGCGCTGGGTACATGGCTGGGTGATTCCAGAGCAAATTGCTATTGGTCAGTCTTGGAAAGCGTTTGGTGAGGATGGCAAGCTTTTGGATGAGAAACTCTCGCAGCGTTTCGATCAGTTTGCTGTGAGTTTGGTGGAAAGTACCCGCAAGCTTCGAGGTGTCTTGTAAGCTGCCCTGACTTTTCACGTCATGTGGAAAAACCAACCCTTGTGAGGGCACGGCATTGCCGTGCCCTTACGTTAGAATACATAGCTTCAAAGTCGGGGCGATCGCTTTTTTGAGAGAAGTGCTGGGACTGTCTGTTAGGTTAGAACTCCTCGCCAAACTACACTGGTCTTAACTCAGATTGAAGAAAAGCTGCCGAGGTTTTCTCATAATTCGCCAAGTGTTACGAAAGAGCTTATCCCGGCAGACAAGCTTCTCAGCAACAAGTCTAGGTAGATCCGCCTCAAAGAATTGTCGTGCTATCTTTCTGAGAATTTTGTGTTTAAATGTAACAATTTGCTTTTTTTATTAAGAATTGTTGCCTGATATTGATCCCGTTGCTAGTCTATGCACTAAGAACTAGCTAAGGAGTGTTACAACTCATGAAAAGCATGCTAAACATTGGCGACTATGCGCTTCACAAAATAACTGGGAAGCTAGGTCAAGTAGTTGCCTATGGACATGAAATACTTGATAGTGCTTATCTACCAACACTGAAAGTAGAAGTAGTCAGTGACACAGGGATGCAGCAGAGAACTTTTGTGGAAGATTTGACCAGTCGATGGGTGCCTGTAGAGAAAGAAGCAATCTCTAACAACTAAGGGTCTGTCCCCAAATAATTTCGCCATTTTCAGCAGGGGTACGGCAAGACTAACATCTTGGCTCTTGCACAATATTAGTAATGCCGTGCCCCTACTTCTCTCCTGAATCAAAGCCTAAAATTGCTAAAGGGTGTTGTCAAAGCCGT
>CBDTXL010000572.1:0-3643 GCA_965364435.1 uncultured bacterium | reverse complement strand
TGAGGATTCTTCTTTCATCGAGCGCTCTTACTATGAGACAGTTGCCCATTCCATACCAGAGGAGCATCTCTCCAGAAGCTCTTTACCCCATTGCAGGAGCTAGATTCGGTATGCCCTACCGTACTGTTGAAAACAAATACCGCTGTGTTTTCTGGTACTCGTTGCTTAAACTTTTTACCCATACAAGCATTCCTGTATGGAACCCTCTAAGCCTAGAATTCATCGGTGCGATGCCTTGCGGCTCTGGGTGTTTAAAGAGGTTGAATACCCTAACCTCTAGAAGAATCATACCACAAAGCCGTCAAGTGAAGAACGGGGCTTTAGACCCATTAGTTTTGGTAAAAAAAACGTCAATCAGGAGCATGATGGGGAGCTAGTCTGAGAAACTAGAGGAATTGCCAATGCGATCGCGCAGCGTTCAAGTAGTGCGATCGCGTAACGCCATTCCTCCGTTAGTCTTTCGCGTGTAGTAACCATGAAGCTGGCAGCACGAGTCGGTCAAGTTCCTCCTTCCCTAACCCTGGCTATTTCCGCAAAAGCCAAAGCGATGAAGGCTCAAGGGATAGATGTCTGTAGTTTCAGCGCTGGGGAACCGGATTTCGATACCCCCGCACATATCAAGGCAGCTGCAAAGCTTGCCCTTGATGATGGTAAAACGAAGTATGGCCCAGCCGCTGGGGAACCAAAGTTACGAGAAGCGATCGCTCGTAAACTCAGAGAAGAAAACGGTCTTTGTTACAGTGCTGAGAATGTAATTGTCACCAATGGCGGCAAGCATTCCCTATTCGATCTAATGCTGGCGCTGATTGAGGCGGGGGATGAAGTAATCATTCCTGCTCCTTACTGGCTCTCCTATCCAGAAATGGTAAAGCTTGCCGGTGGAACGCCAGTGATTGTTCCCACTGATGCCTCCACTAACTACAAAATCACACCTGAGCAGCTACGCTCATCGATAACGCCCCAGACAAAGCTATTTGTCCTCAATTCTCCCTCTAATCCCACTGGTATGGTTTATACACCAGGTGAGGTTAAAGCGCTTGCAGAGGTTGTGGTTGAGCAAGATATTCTGGTTGTCTCTGACGAAATTTACGAGAAGATTCTCTACGACGGAGCAGAACACCTCAGTATTGGTGCTGTTGGCGCAGAGATCTTTGAGCGCACAATTATCAGCAGTGGGTTTGCGAAAGCCTTCTCGATGACGGGCTGGCGTTTGGGCTATCTGGCGGGTTCGGTTGAGCTAATTAAGGCAATGACGACCATTCAAGGTCACAGTACCTCAAATGTGTGTACTTTTGCTCAGTATGGCGCGATCGCGGCTCTGGAAGGTTCACAAGACTGCGTAGAAGAGATGCGTCTTGCCTTTGCCCAACGGCGTGAAGTGATGTTTGAACGTCTCAATGCCATTCCCGGACTTAACTGCCCTAAGCCAGATGGCGCTTTCTATATGTTTCCCAACATCAGTAAAACCGGACTAAAATCTCTGGAGTTCTGTGACGCACTGCTGGAATCTCAGCAAGTTGCTGTAATCCCTGGTATCGCTTTTGGTGCTGACGATTGTATTCGCCTTTCCTATGCCACAGATATGACATCGATTGAGAAAGGGATGGACAGGCTGGAGAAATTTGTGCGATCGCTGCTCCACGTCTAGAACACCGATTCAGTTAATGTAATGGATCAGAAATTGAGTTAATGACTTGAAAAACAAAGGGGTTAGGTCTTTCATCGTTTCTGTGTATAACATCGCGGATTCCCGTGTGAATCAAGCTCTCTATATGTCGTACCTGCTCCGAGCAGCAGTCGAGTAACAGGGCATTGATTGAAGGCGACTGCCTCTCTTCTATCACTGTGTAGATATTGGGAATACGGCTCAGGACATAAGCCATTAGTTTCTGGCGTAAGTTAGAGGATGTAAAGGCTTGACGATAGGGATATGCCGGATAGTTCCCTAAAATACTTTCAAGTTCTTCAGTTACCAGTAGTAACGTTAAGTTCACAATTTTTAAGCTCATTTCTTGACTCCATTTTTTACTAGGCAGAGTGCATTTTTGTAAACTGATTGGCGATCGCATCCAATAACTTACTGACATTCACGGGTTTTGTCAGATAATCATTAGCCCCTAGTTGCATAGCCCGACAGCGACTGCTAGGGTCAGCTTCGGCTGTGAGAAAAATGAAAGGGATCGTGGCTGTGGTCAAATCTTCGCGTAACTTCTTGAGAACTCCATACCCATTGAGCTTAGGCATATTAATGTCACAAATAATCAAGTCAGGTTGTAGTTCTTTGGCTAAATGTAAGCCAATGCAACCATCTTCAGCACTAAGAACATTAAAATTCTTTAGCTCAAGAAACTCGAAAATGATTGAGCGAATTATCTCACTATCTTCAATTATCAAAATTAATTTCTTCACAAATTTATCCTTGGTATTTTTTTTTAAACAAAACCAATCAGAACCAACCAAGAGGGTATTAACGGGGCAGAGATAAGCATGAGATAGGCTGGGTTTACAACCGTGCCAATAAACTCTGGTTGACCGAAACTCTGAGGTGGACTAATTCTGACTTTAAGGAAAACTAGTGAATTTTTTGTGAAAGTGTGAGTAAATGGCTAAATAAATTTTATTTAAGAGTTGCATAGACCAGCCGCTAGGGGCAAGGGTATTATCGTGCCCTACAGACGTGAGAACTCGCGTCTTTAGAGAAGGTGAATCCCTCAAATCAACCGGGAGGGACTACCCCTCTAAGATCTAACCTCTAACCTCTAGCCCCGACGCTCTAACCTCTAGCCCCAATCCCCAATCCCCACTTCCTGAGACCTTTTTCTGACGAATCAGTAATTTTATTTTTAAATAATATTGCTTGACTGCCGAGACGCCTAAGTTCTTCGTGTAGTTAATTTCACCAATGCCTTGCTTAAACATCTCTACTTCAGAAGCAGTGAACCATGGCTGAAAATTTTTCAGGAAAAGTTCTTTTTGCCAATGGGTTACCGGCAGAAAGCGTTCTTATTCGTGTTTTCGATAAGGATGAACCAGGAAAGGGCGATGATGATCTGACGGTTGATCCTGGTCGTTCAGATAGCGAAGGTAAATTTACCGTTCGCTTTGAACCCTCTCGCTACCTTGACTACAACACAATCAGCACGCAAGAACCACGTAACCTCCCTTGGGACTGGACGCTTACCACCCGTACACGACGCATCCTTGATATTACGGATATCTATCTGCCGTATTTGGAGTTCCGCTACACCTTTAACGGTCGGCGTTGCGTTCATACTGCCTTGATGATGCCGTTCCAAACAGAGTTCCGGTTGCCAGAAATCCCAGCCTTCGATTTCAAACCTTCTGTGCATGGGTTCAAATTCGTCAACAACTTTTCTGGCTATCCACTGCCCTTTTCCATTCCGAATTTGCCGCACCTTTGGGCTGTTGGGAAAGCTTATGGTCTTTGCGGGGGGATGTCTTCTGCGGTGTATGACTTTCTGCTGGTAGGTAGGAGTATTCCTGTGAATACTACTGCGCCAGCACAAGGTTCATTACTACAACAGTATCTCTATCGACGGCAAGTCGATACTTTTGGCGCATTTGGTGAGTATATTGCTAAGTTTGCTCAGTGGATGGTGCTGCCTGAAGATACAATCCTCGG
>CBDTXL010000571.1:0-3644 GCA_965364435.1 uncultured bacterium | reverse complement strand
AGATCTAGCAGGAATGTTAGCAGCACACCATTCTCTGGCGAGGTGGTATTGTTTCAGGTCGTCGAAAAGTTCAAAGATGTAGCTGCGATCAACGTCGAGGAAGTTAGCGATCGCTTCTAGTGTAAACTTCATCGCCGTATCTACATCTTGGTCAATGAAGTGGCGAGAAATACTGCTGAGTAAACTTTCCACCCTAGCCCGATATTCGAGGGCGGCTTCGGCTTGTTTGCGTTCGGTGATATCCCTGGCTACACCGATGATCAGCAATTCATCGTTGGCATCTCGAAAGGAAGATACGTTGGTAAGTTGCCAGACGCAGCGACCATCTTTGTGTTGGTTGCGGTATTCAAGTCCTGATATCCTCTCTCCGGTTTTTGCCAGTCGCTGGAATGCTTCCTGAAGATTCGGCACGTCATCGGCATAGATGAAGCGTTCAAAAGATTGACCTTCCAGTTCGGCGGGAGTAAACCCGATCAAATTCACCACATTGGGCGAAGCATAGCGGATAACTCCTTCTAAGTTAATGATACAAAGCACATCACCCGCATTTTCGACAATAGTGCGGAATTTGAATTCACTTTCAGCTAGGGCAATTTCAGCGCGTTTCTTGGCGGTGATATCAGTAGCAATGACCGTTACCATCCAACAATCTGCCGCTTCATCTCGCACCGAGGTAACGTTGAGGGAAATCCAGCGCCAGTTGCCATTGGGGTGTAGATATCGATATTCATGTTCGCCAGGTCGTTCGGCAAAAATGCTGTCAAACATGGGTAGGATGACAGTTTCCCAGTCTTCGGGATGAACCCTTGAAGTTAGCAGGTCGTTGTCCGCTAATATTTCTTCAGCAGTATAGCCATAAATCAACTCACTTCCAGGAGAGCAGTATTCAAATTCCCAACTCCGATTAGAATAAACGCGGGCACGCTGAATAGAAGCGACAGCACTATTGAGAATAGCGTTAAGTCTGGCTTCAGATGCCTTTAAAGCTTCTTCTGCTTGTTTGCGATCGGTGATATCCCTGATTACAGCAATAATCAACAACTCCCCGTTCGTATCTCTAAAGGAGGATAGATTTGCTACTTCCCAGATGCAGTGACCATCTTTGTGGATGACACGATATTCAAGTTCTGATATCTTTTCACCAGTGGCTGCTACTTGGTGGAAGGCGTCCCTCAGTTTTGGCACTTCATCAGGATAGACTAAAGGTTCAAACGATTTACCTTCTATTTCGGTGGGAGTGTAGCCAACCAAATTTGCGACATTGGGGGAAACATAGCGGACAATTCCTTCTAAGTTAACGATACAAAGAACGTCATTAGCATTTTCGACAATACTGCGGAATTTGAATTCACTTTCAACTAGGGCAATTTCAGTGCGTTTCTTGTCGGTAATATCGGTAGCAATGACAGTCGCAATCCAGCAATCAGCCGCTTCATCCCTTACAGATGTGACGTGAATCGCAATCCAGTGCAGGGTTCCATCTGGGTGGTTATACCGATACTCATACTCAAACAAGCTTTCGTTGTAAACGTTATCAAAGCATTGTTGGTACACTGCTTCCCAGTCTTCAGGATGAATGCGTGAAGATACCAGGTATTTGTCCGCCATATACTCTTCGGCGGAATATCCCCAAACCCAAATGCTTGCTGGGGAGCAGTATTCAATATCCCAGTCTCGATCGCGATAGAAACGGTAACGCGCAATACAAGCGACAGCACTATTAAGAATGGCATTAAGTCTAGCTTCAGATGCTTTGAGAGCTTCTTCTGCTTGTTTGCGTTCGGTGATATCCCTGACTACACCAATAATGAACAATTCCCCACTAGCATCTCTAAAGGAGGATAGGTTTGTCATCTGCCAGTTGTAGCCACCCGCTTTGTGTTTGGCGCGGTACTCCAGTCCAGATATCCTCTCACCTGTTGTTGCCAGTCGGTTGAAGGCTTCCTGAAGCTTTGGCAAGTCATCAGGATACATGAAGGGTTCAAAGGATTGTTCCTCCATTTCAGCAGGAGTGAACCCTACCCAATTGCTAACGTTGGGAGAAATATAGCGGATAATCCCTTCTAAGTTGACGATGCCAATCACATCATTAGCGTTTTCGACAATTGTGCGAAATTTTGATTCGCTTTCAGCTAGGGCAATTTCAGCGCGTTTCTTGGCGGTGATATCAGTAGCAATGACCGTTACCATCCAACAATCTGCCGCTTCATCCCGCACTGAGGTACAATTGACTGAAATCCAGCGCCAGTTTCCATCAGGGTGCAAATAGCGATATTCAAGCTCAAGGTTACGTTCGGCAAAAACGCTCTCAAAGATTTGTGGGAGAATCAGTTCCCAGTCTTGGGGATGAATGCGGGAAGAGAGCAGGTAGTTGTCCGCTAATATCTCAGAAGCGGTATAGCCATAAATCAACTCACAACCAGGAGAAACGTATTCATGTTCCCAGTCTCGATTGGCATAAACGCGGACACGCTGAATACAAGCAACCGCACTACTGAGAATCGCGTTAAGTCTGGCTTCTGAAGCTTTCAGGGCTTCTTCTACCCGTTTGCGATCGCTAATATCAGTTACCATCGCTAAAGCACCTGCATATTGCCCTGTGCGATCGAGAATGGCAGTGGTCGAGACAATCGTCCAAAGGTCAGAGCCATCTTTACGACAGAATTTAAAGTCGTGGTTTTCATGGATACCTTGGCGGCGACGCTCAAGCTGGGCAGTTGCGATCGCTTGACCTTCTGAATCCATAAACTCAGATAGGTGCTTGCCTAACATTTCCTCAACTGTGTAGCCCAGCATTTGAGCCATCCTTGGGTTAACAAAGCTAGTTTTCCCGTCAGCATCGATGCTCCAAACCCCCTCGTAAGTCGTTTCAAGGATGCGACGATAACGTTCTTCACTTTCCCGCAGCGCTTCTTCTGCCTGTTTGCCTCGTTCTTGCTCGACTTTCCTGGTTTCTGCTGCTTCGCCCTTGGTTGGAGTAATATCCCGAATCACCAGTACTGTGGAGCGATTGCCTTTGGCACCGCCCAAAGGGCGATCGCTTTGTTGAATGCAGTTGCCTGAGATGTGCAAAACTAAAGAGCAATTGCCTTTGGCACCGCCCAAAGGGCGATCGCCTTGCACAACCTCATATTCCGTTGCCTCATACTCACCATCTCGCAGCTTCACATCCGGGTAGGCGTCGGGGGCAACAGGTTGTCCTAGCTGCATCAGAGGCAGCAGTTCGCTAAGCTTAGAACCGACTATTGTGGGGTGCGATCGCTTCACCAGTTGTTCAAAGGCATTGTTGCACCATTCAACCTGACTGTCCTCACTTAAAAAGACGACTGCATCCGCGATCGCCCCTAGTGCGACTTCCATCTTGCTCAGGGTTGCTTGCAGTTGATGCACCAACTCGCGTCGATTGGTACTCATCTAAAGATTCCTCGTTTGCTCCACAAGGGAATTGCCAACTTGGTACAGAGATTAGACCTCTTGCAAAAATGCTTATTTTTGATTTTTAACCACAGATGAACACAAGATTTACACAGATGGATTTGATGGGATTTATCGAATGCGTGCAAGAGGTCTATTGTAGCGTCACCCCATCGTGGGATAGTGCGCTATCGCTAAACTACCTTTTAGAAAAGAAAAGAGGAGTGAAG
>CBDTXL010000570.1:0-3653 GCA_965364435.1 uncultured bacterium | reverse complement strand
GCATTGTTCCATTTTCTATCAATTTTGCCAGGTTGACTGGTTCGCTTTCTTTCGCAAACAAGGAAATAACTTTTTTTTCTATTTCGGATAAGCGATCGCACTGCTGCTGTAAAATATCTTTCAAATCTTCTGGCAACAATATAGTATCTACTGGTAATAACTCAGTCACGCCTCCTCCCAACTCTTGAATCAGAGTCGCCACGCTTTTTAACCATAGGGGGTTGCCTTGATAGCGGTGAATGAGTGCTGAGTAGTTATCGATTTTTGCTAACCCATGATCTCTGAGTATTTCCCGTCCGGATGCGATATCTAATCCTGCAAGCTGTAAGGTACGAATGGAGATATTTTCGCTTTTAACTTGAGTCACTTCTCTGGGTTGTTCCCAACCGATTAACAGAAAGCAACTTTGATGGGATAACTTTTCTATCTGTTTGAAAAAGGAGCGATAGTCTTCGTATCCTGGTTTATACTTTCCTGCCACTTCGCCGCTACTGAAAAGGTTGTGAACGTCATCTAAGACTACTAAACAGCGATGCTTTTGTAAGTATTTAATTAGAGATAAGGGTTTTGGGTTAGTTGCAAGTGAATCTAGCTTTTCTGACTGCGATAAAAACTGTATTAGTTTATCTTGAAATTCCGCTAGGGTTGGAGATGATTCTAGACTGCACCAAATTACATACTCCAACTCATCTTTTATTTGTTGTACGAGTTGCACTGCTAATGTTGTCTTGCCGATACCGCTGATGCCAGTGAGGGCTATTAGGCGGCAGCGTTGTTGTAAAATCCAGGTTTTGAGGGTGTCGAGTTCGGGAATGCGATCGTAGAAAGCACCTAACTCCGGCATCTCGCTTAAATCTTGATGTAGGGTTGAGTTAAATGTTTCCTCATTAGGTGGATGTGAGTTAGGTATATCTGGCGGGTGTCTAGCTTCTCCACAAAAATTAACGCAACTTATTTGCACACAGTATTGTTGTAGTGAGAAATGTTTTGAAAATAAGGAAACTTGCAATCTCTCCATTGCTGATCGAAAATTCGATTTACTGACATCTTCTCCTAACTGTTCTGAGAGTATCTGCCATAATTCCGAACCAATTTGCCTAATGTTACTTTCAGAACAGTCAAAATTCTTGGCTATTTGCTTATATGTCTCACGTTGTAGAGTTCCTCGCAGTACCGCTGCCTGTAAATCGTCAAGGTGTTGACCCGTTTTGGTAAATACTATCTCATCAGCGAGTTTTAACACTTCTTTAAGATTCATCGGACAGACAGATTGGAGCATTTTGTGGATTATAGCTCACATTTTTCGACTTTTTAGCACATTTTAATACATTTTTGTATAAAACTAGATTGAATAGCGTGAAAGTCGGGGAAAATTGACGGCAAAATTGAATATTTTTGGGCTAGGCAAACCTGGGATTTATTAAAGATCATGGGAAAAGTATTAAAGCCTAAATTTATGGGTTTAACAATTGCTGTTTTACACCATGTAATGAGGTTTTAGACCGCAGTTGCGGTCTAATTAATAGTTAGGCTGACACTTTCTTTCGTGAAAACCCTCAATAGTTAACGGAGACTATTATGGCGATTTCTTGGAGTAACTATATTGAATTCCACAGACCTTCGGGTCTCTACTATAAGATGGGTAGGGACGGTAGAGGAGATCCTCACCTTCTGTGTTCAGGAGACGAAGGCAGTCTCAAACGTGGCAGTGTTGTTCTGCACGATCATTACTGGAGACGGGGAGGGCAATGGTATGTACAGGTTAATAAAGGGGGTGAACATTTGTTGGAAGACAATACAGCTTTTGATTCTATTGCGTCAGGTGTAGGCAATTCCTTAGATGAAGTCTTGAGGAAATTAGGCGGCTAAGGAATTCTAGCTTGTAAGTACCTGAATTGCTGGATTCACTTAGCGATGTCTGACGGGCGGACGCAAGGATAAAGGTATTGAACTACCCTAAACCATAGCCTTGCTCCGCCAAATTTTTGTAAGGTGGCTTCAGAGTATCAAGTCAAGTGCGATCGCTGATCTTGTAGGTTGGGTTGAGGGACGAAACCCAACATTCATCGGTGTTTGATGTGGCTTTGGAAAAAAGCGATCGCACCACCATGCATAAAGAGCGATCTGCTGAAAGCAGCAGCGCAACGCTATCGCACTCTTACAATTACCTTCTGAGAGATGTTTGTACGGGTGCGATCGCTTGAGTCATGCATAAAGAGCGATCCTCTACATAAAGATAGAATATCCCCTTGCAGTTAAAAGGTTGTATGGCTTAATTATACTATTGCCTAACTGAGTGTTTGTAGCGCCGAATTGCCTGTAAGGTTGGCATCAACTGTGGCTAATTTTAAGCCATAGTAAATGGCTGTGGCGACAATAAATCGGTCTGCGGGGTCTTGATGAGGTAGTGCAATCTGGCGACTTAAAATGGCAATGGGGTGATTCATTTGGGCTTCACGAGTTTCTAAGGTTTTTAAAGCTAAGTTAACCCATGTAACAGGAGCGGGCTGTAAAGATATCCGTCCTTTCTCTGCAAGGATGAGTGTCTCCCAAATGCTAATTGGACTCAGCCAAAGTTCGGTGTTAGGATCGGCGATCACCGTTTGAAGTTGAAGCGATAAGCGTGAGTCGCCGAGTAAATACCAAAGCCAAATGTGGGTATCGAGTAAAAGTTTCATTCTAAAACATCCCACGGTTGGGCGACAGGAGCGATTAAATCTCCTAATATTTCACCGCTTCCTTTCATTGCGCCAAAGGTAGGGCGTGGAACTTGGGTGGTGGCAGGATAGATAACCACTAATGGTTTTCCTTCATGGATGACGGTTAGAGGGGTTTTGGTACGTTCGACCTCTATAAATAGAGTCTGAAGGGTTGGGGGTAATTCTGTCGTGGTAATTTGTGCCATTTTTTCACCGGAAAGAGTTTTTGATAGTTGAAAGAAACCCAACATCTTTTTCCACTCACAATCTTATCCATTTCCACCATTCCAAGCCATGATTGGACGGGTAGCGATCGCACCACCATGCATAAACAGCGATTCCTGAAGGGACAGCTACGATCAACCGCACCTCCGACAAATACAAAGGAGAGCGATGTTTGTAAAGATAGCGAGCGCTTGAGTCAATGCAGAGGTTTTCTGATGAGTCAATTTAACTATGCGGCTATGTCCGATGAGGAATTAAGACAATATTTTCTCAGACATCGTGAGGACAAGATGGCTCTTCGAGCTTATTTGGATCGGCTCGGTGACCGCCCGCGTCATATTATTACGACCGTAGACGATCCCGACTTTGATGCCAAAATCCAAGCAGCAGTTCTGCGGCAAATCCAAGCCTCCGATAGTAACGGTGAAGCGGCGGTTTAAATTAACCAGTATCCTGACGCTCTTTATTGGTGCTCCAGCAATAGGGAAGACGATAATGCGACCCATTGCTACCCTTGATAGCACCTCGCCATAAATACCAAGCAAGCTTAAATTTCTTTAGAAACAGCCTCTTAGACAAAGACAGGTCACGCCGCAACGCAACCTGTCTCACATTAGTATTAAGCGTTTGGATTAGCTGAACTCGGCAACGTCAATAATTCAGCGGGTAAGCGTTTGAAGGAAAGCCGCTCATTCTCGACATCTACAAAAATGGTATCGCCGTCATTGA
>CBDTXL010000569.1:0-3662 GCA_965364435.1 uncultured bacterium | reverse complement strand
CTAAACATTAGCCCTACCCAAGCCGAAAAAGGCTTGAGTAGGGCTAGGGTAAAAACGCCTGTCACCAAGTTTTACCGGCGAGGTTTCAGCGGCTATGAACCGCAACGGCAGCCTTTTCTACGGGAGCGTCGAGTATCCGTAGACTGGGAAACAGAAAATGATTTTCTTCGACGTATTGGGCTCCAAATAGCCCTTTTTCTGCCCAGAAGTAACGGTCTGTAGTGTGTTCATTTCGCTTCACTAGCAGCAAAGCCGGTGGAACTATCCCTGCTGATTGAATATATTTTCGTGCTGCTGTGACCGGTTTATCTTCGCCACTTTCAAGATTATACTGAGGCACGTGCTCCAGAATCTTGCGCCCTTCTTGGCGGCGGCGACTTTTGCGCTTGCGTCTTCTTGCCAACCTCTTTACCTCCTCTTTTTGCTGACAGTTGTAATGATAGTTACAAAAGCCGTCGAAAGTATATCGGCTTGAGTTCAAAATATCAACTTCTTTTCATAGATTGACACAAACTCGCTAAACGGCTCAATGACAAAGGTAAAGAAGATCTGAGGGGTTGTAAAGCTGAAAGGGGTTAGCAAAATTATACTATTTTTAACAAAATGTAATAATTGGCGAGGGCAAAGCGTCGATCGCGCTACCTCTGTTCCTTGATTGTCATTTGAACACAGCTGTCATAGTCAGTTCTGTGCTCAGTTCGACATTATAGAAAGGGAGCCGGTAGTGGTTTCAAGGCAAGATCGCTGTTACACATAAGTTATCCTAACCTCATCTCATGTTTATTCCTGCCAGTTCAGAATTTGTAGCGCTGTGTAAATCGCAGGTGGCAGTGTTAACTCAAGGGCTGGGGGCAGCTTTGAGTGCTGTGTATTTAACAGAAGAACTGGTAGAGGGTGCCGAGGCTAAGCTAATTCCTGTGGTGGTTTATCCTGAAGCAACTGTGGTCTGGGAAGAGGATGATACCGACCTTGTGTTGCCTGAGCAGATGGGCAAAATTGTCACAATTCCCCGGTTATTGCGATCGCCTCCACGTCTGCTTCCTCAGGCATCTGACAATGACCAAGAAGTGGATTCAACATCAGCAGACTGGGAAGAAAATTTCTTAAGGCAGCAGCGCCAAATTGTTTTACCCCTAATGTATGAAGGCGTTGTGATGGGGTTGTTAGTGACTGGTCGTGAAGACAGACCGTGGAACGACAGAGAAAAGGCGACTATTGAACGAATTGCTCGGAGTTTGGCGATCGCATATCTTATGGATCAGCGCCGAGCTTGGTTTGAGCAGCAGTTAACTCAGCAACGGCGTCTGCAAGCCCAACAGCGCGATATGCTCGATGACCTACTGCATCAATTTCGCAATCCTCTAACGGCTTTACGGACGTTTGGCAAGCTGCTACTCAAGCGACTGCGACCAGGGGATAAAAATCAAGAAGTGGCTTCCAGTATTGTGCGGGAGAGCGATCGCTTGCAAGAGTTGCTGCAACAGTTCGATGCCGCCCTTGACAGTAGTGAAGGAGATATTGTATTCCCCCTGACACTCACAGCTGCGCCAGTTGCTGAGGCTTGTCAACTGCCGACAAGGGGCGACCACGGGGGAAGTCCTACGGCTAACTCCCTACTTCCTGGCAAAGCCTTGACCCTGGAAACCTTTGCGGTAGCAGCTGTCTTAGAACCGCTCCTAGTTTCCGCTAGAGCGATCGCTCAAGAACGTAATCTGGAGTTACAAGCAGAAATTCCGACCGACTTGCCGTTGGTGCAAGGCAATGGGAATGCATTACGGGAAGTGTTGAGCAATCTCATCGACAACGCCTTAAAATACACGCCAGCAGGCGGAAAGATTGATATTCGAGTAGGCGAAAAGCGACCAACGTCTCAAGCTGAAGCTTTGGGGATTGCAATTAGTGACACTGGCCCTGGAATTCCACCCCAAGATTTAGAACATCTTTTTGAGCGGCATTATCGGGGCGTCCAGGCATCAACAGTGATTCCTGGCAGTGGTTTGGGCTTGGCGATCGCTAAAGAGCTAATCGAACAAATGCATGGTGAAATTCAAGTCTTTAGCCCAGCACAACCAGTCTGGGCTAAACAAAATTCGGAATCTGCCATTGGCAATGTTCAAGACAAGCCAGCTAGGGGAACAACCTTTGTCGTCTGGTTGCTAATGGCTAATGGTGATGAACCATGAACCATGAACCATGAACCATGAACAATTAGCAATGACTATTTGGCGCTAATCACCAATGGAGAGCCTAATCTGAGATCCAAGTCTGTGTTAGGTTCAATCGAAATCAGATCAACGCTGTTGCGACCGAGGAAGGTTTGGAGCAGGTTCACGATTGCGCCTGCGCCAGCTCCCAGCAAGAGTTCCTCAGTAGCGATCGCCCGGTCACCCGTGACGGCTGAGATTGCTGCTGCTGCTGCCGTACCCAACGCTGCATTCTTCACAAGATTTCCAACATTAATACCCTTACGAACCGTTTCGGTTTTGGTAATCACCCCAGAAGAGGCATTGATTGGCATCTGTTGACTACCCATCTTCAGAGTCTTGGCAACAAACTGAGAACCACCTTGGGCAGGACGCAACTCACCTTCGACCTCACTTCCAGCCGGAATTAGCAATCTGCCGTCAGCCGTTGTGATGTTACGATCCACTGCCAGTGTCAGCGGCACTGTTTCATCTTGTGTGAGGAGAATTTTTTCTTTTTCGTACTTAACGGGGATAGTAGTTCCAGCAGGAATCGTGACATTAGTCGCTACAGGTGCCGTATCAACAATGTATTGCGAGCTGATGGTCTCCCCTACCCCCTCTTTAACGAGCGCCTGGTAGAGGAAAGCTGCTACCTCTGCCCGTGTTGCATTGCGCTGGGGATTTAGACTTTTGAGGGTGGGATAGTTCACCACCAAGCGATTTTCTGTCGCCGCCGCAATCGGATCGCGAGCGAAGTTAGAAATGTTGGAGGCGTCGTTATAGTAACTTAGAACCGTTGAGGTTGCAGTACTCGAAGAGTAATCCAGCCCATTTGCCAGTGAAACTAAGACTTGCTCGCGGGGAATCTTTTGTTCAGGTCTGAAGACGTTACCGGGATAACCCGCCAAAAATCCTGTGGTGTAGGCTGCCTGAATCGCATCAGTTGCCCAGTATCTCGATGGAATATCGTTGAATCTAGCATTACCACGAATTGCAGTCTTTTTAAAAGCTTTTTCATTCGCTTTACGCAGCATCGCAGAAAACTCTGCTCGTGTCACTGGAGCATCTGGTTTGAAAGTGCCATCAGGAAACCCGGCGATGATATCCCGCTGTGATAGTTCTGCAATAAACTCCCTGGCCCAATAGCTTGATGAGACATCGGAAAAACCGCCTGTTTGGGCAAAAGAGGGAGCAGTTGCCACGAACGGTGCGATCGCACCAGCAGTTAATCCGAGAGCCAGAAAAGCGGCGGTTCTTGATTGCCAGCGATGGAAGTTAGACATTGAAGGCGTTCTCCAAAAAAGATTGTGTTGTTAAGCAAATAGACCAGAGACGGCGTTAAATGTTCCTATGACTTCCCAGTTAGACATTTTTGGTTACTCAAGCAGCAAAATGCTGAATTGTGATTGTTTTTCGCTGGGCAGTTTACGAACAACCTGATTGTCCAAGACGCCAGTTCCGATCAATTAGTTGCCT
>CBDTXL010000568.1:0-3665 GCA_965364435.1 uncultured bacterium | reverse complement strand
TCACATTCGCTTGAGTAACAGAGTTTCTCTTTGCCTCATAGAATCGGCAGGTAAGATAGCCTAGTGAGTAAAGCAGAGCAGCGTTATTCGACGCTCCAACCATAGCACCAACTACAGGAAGGAGTTCCACAAAGCCTAGCCCAACCTTGAGTACTCCAGAACCTCCCACGGACAAACCGAAAATTGCTAGAACTTCACCGCGTCGAGTTGGATCTTTAAGTGAAAATCCGTAGGCAGCAGCAATGCGATAAACCATCTCAGCTTGGAGTGCTGTAACCGCAGCCAGATCGACGGCAAACAGAGTAAGCGCCAAAGGTGGCACAAAGTTAGTGAGTAATCCAATCCCGCCAGCTTTGAGAGCAGTATCGACCATAATTCGATGAGCAAGCTGCTCAGGTGTTTCTAGAGGGTATTCCTGTCGGAGTTTATCTACCTCATTCTGAGCCTTCTCCAGATCAACATGACCAACGGCGGTCAATAGCAAGTTGATGCCTGGAAGTTTAGAAGCAAATTTAATGAGCGGATTTTCAGCGATGGGAGTAACGATTTTGCCTACAGTTTCCGTTCCTTGCTCGACAAATTGCTGAGTCGCAGGCCCAACTGTCTTAGTTACAGCAGCAGTAGTGCCTGTGATTTCGTCAGCAGCAACTTGCACTGCCGCAGAAGCCATCTTAGCCGCAGAAGCAGCCATCTGAGTTGCTGTAGCGATCGCTTCACTCACTTGGTCTCTAGCTGAATCTTGTCTGCCTTGTGCTGCCATAGGTTTCGCTTGGCTTCTATACCTTTGGATTAACTTCACCTCTACTCTAAAAGAGCTTTGACTCAGTATCCTCTATCCTCTGATAGTGATTCGATTAGCTGAAAGTTTGATCTCAGCACCTCGTCTCGTTTAGAGTGGGCAACAAACATTAGCTTCTTAACTATGACTCAGCCGATCGCTCTTTATTACTGGCCCACACCCAATGGTTGGAAAGTTAGCATCATGTTGGAGGAAGCTGAGATTCCCTACAACGTGATTCCCGTTAACATTTCAGCAGGTGACCAGTTCAATCCAGAGTTTCTCGAAATCAGTCCCAATAACAAAATGCCTGCTATTGTCGATCCGGATGGTCCCGATGGTCAAGCGATCGCCTTGTTTGAGTCGGGTGCAATTCTCCTGTACCTTGCCGACAAAACAGGACGTTTTATCCCCAGTAACCCGCGCGATCGCTATACCGTGGTTCAATGGTTGATGTTCCAGATGGGCGGTGTCGGACCCATGTTGGGACAGGCGCACCACTTCCGCCAGTATGCGCCCGAACAAATTCCCTACGCGATTGATCGCTATACGAACGAAGCAACTCGCCTGTATCGCGTACTCGATAAACAGCTTGGTCAAGTGGAGTATGTTGCGGGTGATTACTCCATTGCAGACATGGCAATCTTTCCCTGGATTTTGCCCTATGAACGACAAGGACAAAATCTAGCGGACTATCCCAACTTAAAACGCTGGTTTGACGCGATTAACGAGCGACCTGCTGTACAACGAGGCTTGGCGCTTCTGAGAGAGCAGCGAGTCAACCCGAATATGGATGAGAAGGCGAGGGAAATTCTATTCGGAACTCGTCAGTTAGAGCAGCGCTAAAGTTTGAGCTTGATGGGGCTTACAACAAGCACATCATCCCTGAAGACTTGATTAACAGATACGTCTTAAAGGGATTGGCACTCTACAATAACCTACTGCAATCAATGTAGCTCTAACTATGATCCAAGCTTATGCGGCTCATGAACCAGGTGGAGAACTAAAACCCTTCGAGTACGAACCCGGTCCCCTGGGCGATGAAGAGGTGGAAATTAATGTTGAGTACTGCGGGATTTGTCACAGTGACCTGGGTATGCTTGACAATGAGTGGGGGATGACTCAGTACCCATTGGTTCCGGGTCATGAAGTTGTTGGCACGATCGCAGCACTGGGCGATCGAGTAACCAAGCTGAACCTAGGACAACGGGTCGGGTTAGGTTGGTATTCTCGCTCCTGCATGGCTTGCGAATGGTGCATGTCAGGCAATCACAACCTCTGCTTGACAGTAGAAGGTACGATTGTCGGTCGTCATGGCGGATTTGCTGACAAGGTTCGCGCTCACCACAGTTGGGTTAATCCCCTACCAGAGGGTATTAACCCTGCTACCGCAGGTCCACTCTTCTGCGGCGGCATCACTGTCTTCAACCCCATTGTCCAGCTGGATATCAAACCCACGGATCGAGTTGGTGTAATTGGCATCGGGGGACTAGGTCACATGGCACTTCGCTTCCTCCATGCTTGGGGATGTGACGTGACGGCTTTTTCTACCAGTCCTGACAAAGAAGCTGAGGCACGGGAGTTGGGGGCAAATCACTTCGTTAACTCTCGCGATCCTAATGCTCTGGAGTCTGTGAAGAATTCCTTTGACCTGATTCTCTCCACTGTTAATGCTGACCTAGACTGGGATGCCTACATCGCTGCCTTACGTCCTAAGGGTCATCTGCACCTAGTTGGAGTGGTTGCCAATCCAATATCCAGCCAAGTTTTCCCACTGATTCTAGCTCAGAAGTCTATTTCAGCTAGTCCACTAGGTAGTCCGGTAACTACAGCTCGGATGCTCGATTTCGCTGCTCGACATGGGGTCGAACCGATTACGGAAACCTTCAACTTCGATCAGGTAAATGAGGCAATGGAAAAACTTCGCAGTGGCAAGCCCCGCTATCGCTTGGTTTTGAAACATTAGTAACGTAGGAGCGATCGCATTTTCAATTTTGGAAGTGAAGGTGCATGGAATATAGGCTAGGGCAGGGCAATGCCGTGCCCCTACAGACAAGATGATTTCCGTGTAGGGGCAAGGGTATTATCGTGCCCGACAAAAACTGTGTTGAACCCAATTGAGAATTGCGATAAAAGGATGCGATCGCTCGTTCATCAAGGTTCACCCATCCTTCGCAAGGTTTCAACGTCAGCTCTGTTGGTTCTTTAACTTCTTCCAAAAGATAGATGAATAAATCGGGCTTTTTTCAGGAGAGTAATGACAATCGCTTTGACCTGTTGAGTGAAGCGATTTACTATACAACCAAGAACAACAACATCTACTCTAGGCTTTCGCCAGTTGAGGGCGATTCGACGGCTTGTTTACAGAGTGAGACTATACGTTGCTCGTTAGCACTAACAGTTTTGACTTGATGCAGCTTCGACAGATTTATTTTCGCCGTTTCAATTCTGGCTTGACTCGCGTTAACCGACTTAACATCTAACGTGTTATTTTTCTGGGAGCCTGTAAAGCAGTCAAACTCGGAATTGGGAGAATAAATCGCTCCTATGACTTTTCCTTTCTGATGTTGAAACACCACATACGCCTTAGTGATTTGGTTGGGTTGAGGGGTTTCTCCATATAAGTAGATGCCATCGGGTTTGGAGCTAGGTGGAGTTGACCCACTCGGTTGTAGTTGACCAACTACTGGGACTTCCCAACCAACGAACGATAAAGTTACTAACACAAACGCCGCAATTTTTGGCAGTTTCCCACTGACAGTTGTAGGTGGATTCATACTAGCTTCTCCTTGCGCCATTATTAACTAAACGTTAGAACGGTTGTTGCAAGGCAGTGTATATCAAGGGAAGGAATCAACCGTTAGCTTTCTGTATCTTTTGGGGTATA
>CBDTXL010000567.1:0-3688 GCA_965364435.1 uncultured bacterium | reverse complement strand
GAGTGCCAAAATTCCCTCAATCAAGTTTCCAATCAGGGAACCGACTACAACCCCTACACCCGCCTTAAACGACTGCTTGATTCTTAGCCCTAGTTCCAACTCACGCCGATAGAGAAACTCTCCGATGATCGCTCCCAATAGAGGACCAACCAGAACACCGATTAATGGTCCGCCAAAGGGCAAAGCGGGTAACAAACCGAAGAACCCCAGCCCTAAGCCCACCAAGGCACCAATTTGCCCCCACTTACTCGCACCCGCCTGTTTAGCCCCCCAGTAGCTAGCTAAAAATTCAACCAGCGCACTGAGTATCAAAATCACAAATATAGCGATCAGTGGTGGCCAGCTAACATTACCAAAACCCTGGACAACTGTCCAAACCAAGATTGCGCCTAAAATCAAGCTGGGACCAGGAACGGCAGGAACGACAGCTCCTACCACACCGACAACCATAACCGCAATCAGTACCCAGTAAAGAATTGTTATATTCATCTAAATCTCAGCAGCTGCCAAATCATCTGAAAAACGGCTGAGGGTGTTTGCCAGTTTGTCAGCAATCCCCTCTATCCAATTCTCGTCTTGTTTCGTGTAACTGCGGGGGGCGTTGGCTCCCAAAATTAAGACGCCCTGATTGCCAATGGGTTGGCAAATGACACCCTGGGTATTTTCTGGCAAGTAGTCGAATTCAATGCGCCCTGGATAGATTTTGAGGTCAACGAGGTAGACGGGTTTTTGTTTTTCCAGTACCCGTTTTAAGATAGCTCCCGGTTTAACTTCTGGGTTGACGCCCAAAACGCCTCGACGCAGCAGCACTTTGCCTTGATACACAACAACAAGCGATCGCGTTACTGTATTCGTCAACAACAGATGCGACGCCCAAGCCAGTTCAGTTTTTACCTCTTCCGGTAGCCCTGGTAACAGTTCAAAACCCTGCTCTCCGATTAGATCGACAGCATCAGGCGATCGCGGCTGCACCTGCTGCCACAGTAAACCCGTCAAAATCAACACCGCACTTAAAATCACCCCCACAGCGTCTGAACGCGCTTGAGACTCTGTCAGCTGAGGGGTAAGCATTCGGTTCGTCAGCAGCAGGATACCTGCTAATCCCCCAACGACAAACGGCAGTTGCCGCAGTACATAGTTTTGATCGGGTTTAGCCATATTTTCTAGAACATTACGAGTCAGGAGTTCTTAATTTAAAACTCTCTCACTCAACACTCTTTTACTCCTCCCCTGGTTCAATAATCCGTTGGAACAAATAACCCGTACCTCTTGCCGTGAGAATCAGCTCAGGATTGCTGGGGTCATCTTCCAACTTCGCCCGTAGCCGTGAGATATGGACATCCACTACACGGGTATCGACGTGACGCTCTGGGGTGTAACCCCACACCTCCTGTAAAATCTCTGAACGAGAGAACGGCTCTCCAGAACGGCTGACTAATAACTCCAGGAGACTGAACTCCATCCCAGTAAGCCGGATGCGCTCATCTCCTTTGTAAACTTGCCGCTTGTTGGTGTCGATTTTGATACTGGCGACATGGATGACGCCAGAACTGGGAATGCCTGAAGCTCCCACTTTGTCAACTCGTCGCAGCACTGACCGAATCCGGGCTTCCAACTCTTTGGGAGAAAAGGGCTTGACAACATAGTCATCAGCTCCTAACTCTAGACCTGTAATCCGGTCGGCAACATCGCCCAAGGCAGTTAGCATAATAATGGGGATGTCGGATTCCTTACGCAACTCCTGACAGACGCCGTAGCCGTCGAGCTTGGGCATCATGACATCCAAAACTACCAGGTCAGGGTCTGTGTTACGAAAGGTATCCAGGGCTTCTTCTCCATCAGCCGCCGTGACAACATCGTAGCCAATCATGGAAAGACGTGTTTCCAAGATGCGGCGGATACTGGCTTCGTCATCGACAACGAGGATTTTTTCTTTATGAGTTTCCAAGTGAATCAATACTCCTGAAAGATGGTTAGCGAATGTTAATTTATCAGTAGCTTATCTATTAAGATATTACGCTGTACAAAGGTTTTTGAAGGCATCAACGTTCCGTCTTGCCATCAGTCGAGGCTTTTCTTAATCTTTGCTTAAGTTTTAAAGAAACTTAATATTTTTTTACACTTTTAACTCAGGATGCCGAAGTCTAAATCCGTATATATATGTACCCAATGTGGGGAACAGTCCTCACAATGGTTTGGCAAATGTTCAGCCTGCGGCACCTACAACTCATTGGAAGAAGAGATCGTGGCACCAACCGCCGTCAATATTAATCGAGGTGGTTGGCAATCCAACACCCGCTCTCATCAAAAGCCAGCTAGCAAAGGTCCCGCACAACCGAGAGCATCGCTCAAGTTCTCGGAAATTTCCAACAATGTCCAGATGCGCTTTGCCTCAGGCTATGTTGAACTTGATCGAGTACTGGGGGGTGGAATTGTCCCAGGATCGTTGGTGTTGATTGGTGGCGATCCGGGGATTGGGAAATCGACGCTGCTGCTTCAGGTGGCAAATCAGCTAGCCGAGAGGCACCGTATCCTCTATGTATGTGCAGAAGAGTCGGGACAACAGGTAAAGCTGCGAGCATCTCGCCTTGGTGTTGGTGGAGTGCCAGTTGAGGAGGAGGTTTCTAATGGTAATTCTAGAAAGCGTGCTAAGTCCTCAGAGTCAAACACTCAGGATGGGCATCAAGCCACCGCACCTACAGATCCAAACCTTTATGTGCTGCCAGAGACAGATTTAGAAGAAGTTCTCCGGGAATTGGAGTCGCTCAAACCCCAGGTGGCGGTGATTGACAGTATCCAGACGCTTTACTTTGCCGCCTTAACTTCCGCTCCCGGTTCCGTGGCGCAGGTGCGGGAATGTACCTCGGCGCTGATGCAGGTGGCAAAGCGGGAGAACATCACCCTGTTAATTGTGGGGCATGTTACGAAGGAAGGCGCGATCGCGGGTCCGCGAGTATTAGAACATTTGGTCGATACAGTACTGTATTTTGAGGGCGATCGCTTTGCCTCTCACCGCTTGCTGCGTTCCGTAAAAAACCGCTTCGGTGCCACCCACGAAATTGGCATTTTTGAAATGGTAGACAACGGCTTGCAGGAAGTGTTGAATCCTTCAGAGCTATTTTTAGGCAATCGGGATGAAATGAGTCCCGGCACTGCCACGGTTGTTGCTTGTGAAGGCACCCGCCCGATTCTCGTTGAGTTGCAAGCGCTAGTCAGTCCTGCAAGTTATGGTGCGCCCCGTCGCTCAACGACTGGCGTGGATTACAATCGGTTACAACAAATTCTGGCGGTACTGGAAAAGCGGGTGGGAATTCCCCTCTCGAAATTAGATGCCTATGTGGCTACAGCTGGGGGTTTGGGAGTTGAGGAACCAGCAGCTGACTTGGGAATTGCGATCGCAGTTGTCGCAAGTTTCCGCGATCGCATTGTTGACCCGCGCACGGTTATGATTGGCGAAGTTGGCTTAGGCGGACAAGTGCGACTGGTTTCTCAGATGGAACTACGCCTAAAAGAAGCCGCCAAGCTGGGCTTCAAACGGGCAATTATCCCCAAAGGTCAAGCTTTACCCGACTTAGGTTTGGAAGTTATACCAGTGGCAAGAGTGCTAGATGCGATCATTGCCGCCTTGCCTGGAGGTCTTCGTCAAAATTTCGATGATGACGGTGACGAGGATGTTACAGAAGAATAA
>CBDTXL010000566.1:0-3691 GCA_965364435.1 uncultured bacterium | reverse complement strand
TTTTTCTTCGCGAACAAATCTCGCGAAGAGATTCTCTTTTGTCCAAAGTCCAATTACTTAGCATCAGCGGGAGGCTCGCTCAGTCGCCAATAGTGATGGAAACTTGGTTCTCCCCAGGTGCGGTGAGCGACCACAAACCTGTGGTTGATACAATAACTGTCAACAAGACCTAGGGCATAGTCGGGGAATGACTTCGGTCGGATAGCGTAAGTGTTGGGATCGCTGCTGACTGGAACCAATTCCCAGGACTGCAACTCATTGTTGCTGCCTCGTTGCAACCTTGGGAAATCAGCAGGCCCAAGTTTGTTTGGCGCTTGGAGATACAACTGCTCCTTGAAGGTTAAATCTTTCTCCCAGGACTTGATGTGGTAAGTTCCATCGGTTTGCTTGACCAGAACCCACAGGTGTCCTTTGTTCCCTGCTGTAATAATAGGAGGATCTTGTTGCCAGACATGGACAGCACGGGTGACAAGGGGATTGTAACCCTCTACTATTAAATAAATACCCGTCACTTGGTGAATCAACATCCAGTTACCGGAAACATCATCTGGGCGTGGCATTGGAATTTCCTCATCGAGTGGTACTGTAATTTTGACGGTCTTGCCGCCAATGACTTCTCCATCGGCAACGACATCGAGAGAGCCAGTAAAGACCTGATCCTCGTAGGTGGCTGCTACTGTGCCAATCCAGGAGACATCAAAGCTAATTTCATGGTCTTGGTCTCTGCTCAGGGGACCGTGACCTGCGCTAGGTGCGATCGCTTGTACAAAAGGTGCGGTGGCACCGCTTGCTACTAGACTGACGTTCCCAATCGCGGTAATCTGTGCCGCCAATTCAGTTTTGATCGTTTCTACAATCGTCTCGGCACTGACACCTTGGACTAACTTGCCACCCGTTGCTTTGGCAATCCTTGTCCCTTGTCCTTTGGTGCCGCCCGCATCACCGCAGAATTCCTGATATCCGTTATCGTTAGGTGCCAATTTCGGCTCGTCGTCCAGCCCCTCCGGGGAGCGAGGGTTGATAGTTAAGCTGAGAGCTAGCACTTTGAGCTTCTGGGCCACTAGCTTAGCGGTGACCGATGCCTCGGTGATGTCGTAGGATAGGCCGGAAATTGCCTTGCAGACGGCGTCGTGACCGGCGGCGTCACCAAACCAGACGATGATCCGCCTGGAATCTGCACGCCAACCAATCTTGCCACCTGGTGGTTCGGCCACCTGATCGAGTCCATAGAACTGAGCTTCTGGAATGTCCCGTCCCCCGGTCGTCGTCCAGGTATCGACTGCCGCTTTGACGGCGGCGATATCGGCACTCAGGCTATGCTGGTGCGCGAAGGCGTAGGGATGTCTGCCAGCATCCGGAGCGGGAAAGTCTTTGTATTCGCCCACCCCGAACCAAACATCGGACCCTAATGCCTGGATTTGGGTTAGGACCTCCACGATGCCGCTCTTGACGGCGGCGATCGCTGGAGCCATGCTACCGGTTGTATCTGCCAGAAAATAGACATCCACTTTGGCGACTACCCCAGATTTTGGGATAGTGACTTTCACCACTTCGGCGAGCGTCTGGTCTATTGACAGACTCAGATCGTTCGTTGGCGGTGCAACCTGAATCGGAATACTCATTAACTTGAATAACTCCTTTGAACAAAAAGTTATGCCTTCAAAAAGCACAATTTTTAAAGGTATGACCCATTAGATTTATTGCTTTTATTCGGTAACTATTAACAGGTAATAGAAGCTCCTAAAACCTTCGATTAGCAATAGGTCTATTGATGAGCTTTTCCAACTCTGCGATTGATTATATACCTGTCGCTGTCTACCAACTTTTACTTTCGAGACAAAAAGTTATATTCCATATTCCCATCCCAAAGTTGCAGTCAAAGATAGTAGATATACTTTGCACGGTCAGAGACCGTGCTTTTTCAAGACCCGAAATCTTGGTAGAATCTCTCAGGAGAAAAATGGCAGTATAAAATCGAGAGTGCTGCCTTGACAGGGGCCATGCTAAAGATTGAATTTACTGCCGCTCAAATCAAAGCTCTCCATTATGAGCGGTTTCATCATCCTCATCCCCGTGTGAGGCTGAAAATGGAAGTGCTATGGCTCAAAAGTCAAGGATTACCCCATAAAGAAATTGCTAGGTTAACTTGTATTGGACATACAGCATTACGCGGCTATCTTCAAGAGTACGTGACGGGAGGAATCGACAAGTTAAAGCAACTAACTTTTCATCGTCCTCAGAGCGAATTGGTAGCACACCAAGAAAAATTAAAGTTATATTTTCAAGAATTTCCCCCGACGACAATCAAAGAAGCCGCCGCTAAAATTGAAGAACTTACAGGAATCAAACGAGGTCAGACCCAGGTTCGTAAATTTTTAGCGGGGATGGGAATCGGTCGGTGAACTTCTACGAAAGCTATGCCAGATGGGTTTAAATATGCCGATAACGCTAGTTCTAGATAATGCGAGATATCAGAAATGTAAACTTGTGGATGAATTAGCCAAATCCTTGGAGATTGAACTCCTCTACCTTCCCTCTTATTCTCCAAACTTAAATTTGAGAGAAAGGCTAGGGAAATTCATCAAAAAAAAGTGTTTTTACTCCAAGTATTACACGGATTTCTCTGGGTTTAAGGCAGCCATATCTGACCTACTTGCAGAGGCACACATAACCTATAAACAGGATGCGAGATTCTCTTCTGACGTTGAAATTTCAGGCTTTCAAGAAACAACAGTTAATCACAATGGACAGTCTCCCACGAAAGCACGGTCTCTGACCGTGCTGAGTATAGCCCTCTTTTGTCACTCCAGGAAAAATCAACGAATTTAGGTAGTTTCAGCCCACGGAAAATCAAGGTTTCACCCCAGTTTGACAAAAGAGCGCTATAGAGCAATCCTATTTGAGTTGTGAGATGCTAGCGGCTCAGATACCCGACTTCTCCAAGGATACTGTTGGCGAATTCGGAAAACCTAACCCCCCAGCCCCCTTCCCTACCAGGGAAGGGGGAGCATGAAAGCCCCTCCCCTAAGAGGGGAGGGGTTGGGGAGGGGTCTGACCCCCCAGTTAATTCGCCAACAGTATCCTCCAAGAAGTCGGGTATCTGAGCCTCACGAATCAATTCGGACTGCTATAGTTTTATTTGGCGTTTAAGGTTTGGTGCTGTAGAGAAAAGCTTTCTAGAGGGACGCTCAGCTTGACTACTACGGGAAGAGGGAGTGCTAGGAGTAGAGGTTTGCCGCCAGAGAAGGAAAGGAATGCTCAGTAAGCCTAAAAGGATTACGATCGCTGCCGTGAGCCAAACCATGAGGCGATTTGGCTGATAGTTGCCTTGCTCAATTTGCCAAAAGACTTGGTTGTAACGCCACACCGCAAGGATAATGATAATGATTCCGACGATGACTAGACCGATACCGAGGGTTTGGGAGCTGATGAAGGAGTGGGTTGGGATGTCTTGATTGCTGAGACGGATTTGCATTTCACGCAGAAATAGACCAAAACGGGCGAATGCGCTTTCGCGCACGCTTCGCTAACGCAAAACCAAACCCAATCAGAGCAATAGAGGTACGTAGCCAAGCGAGGAAGGTACGCTCGTTGGCTTGATGCTCTCGCTGGCGATCGATATTTGACATTTGAGCCTATCTGCCTTGTAGATGCAACGCGATCGCCTTTTTCGGTGTTGTAGACGCTCTTT
>CBDTXL010000565.1:0-3704 GCA_965364435.1 uncultured bacterium | reverse complement strand
CAACTACTACTCCAGGCGGCACAACAGGTGGTACAACTACTACTCCAGGCGGCACAACAGGTGGTACAACTACTACTCCAGGCGGCACGACAGGTGGAACTGGCAGCCCCTAACGGCTATAGCCGAAATACCTGCAAAAATAGCTATTAGGCTGGAAAGTTTTTTTCTGCAAGGATTTCACGATGCTGGTCTTTGAACGCCCCGATCACTCTTACCCTTAACCAGTAACTCCAGTAAAAAACTGGCTTAACTCAGCGGCAAAGCCCAGCATCAATTAACAGCAAACTCAGTGTACTTCCTCCTCGCTGGTGCGTGGAATGCTAAGGAGGCGTCCAAAAATAAATTCGCACTTTTCAGTAAGGTGGGCATTGCCCACCCTACTACTGGTTTCTCTTTCATGAGGGAGTTATTTTTGGACAAGCCCTAAGACAAGCTCGTGCTTCGGTACGGCTATGTCTACCACTTCAAAGGATGGAGAAAACCTTGTCAGACATTTAATTGGACGGCTACGGACTGGTTTAATCCGTATCACCTTTACCTTTGGCAGGAATTGTCTACGCGCTAATGTCTCGCGAAATAATACTGTCAATTTTCTCTATCCATTCATCTTCAAAAATCGTTAATTCTTTGGGTTGACACTGCTTAATCTCGATCGCAATTAATTTTGGTCTCTCCCGTTCTAGGTCTTCAATGTAGCCGAGTTGATAAAGTTGAGCTTCCCTGTGAGAAGCAAAAGGTCCGAAGTAGTATTTACAGTCAGGCTTTTTAGTGACAATTTCGACCCACCAAGCCATTCCCGTCTTCTCCAAGTAAGACGTAAACAACTCTTCAGTATTTTCTACAAATTTGTTAATAATTGCTTGGAACAGCTTTAAGCTTGGAGTTAAAGTCTGTGCTTTCCTGTGTTCTTTTGACGGTGCGGTGTTAAGCATGATTATTTCCTATTTGTTAACTAATCTTCAAAAAATGAATAAATATGTAGAGATGAGAAGAGATGTCAAATTTGCCGATGTGTAAGTTTTATATCACATATAAACTGTATAGCAGAATACAGGACGATGGCACAACTATCTGTAAGCAGATAAGGAAGATAGGAAAACCTATGCTCGGTCAAGAAACTTGAAAATTCCAACTTTAGCTTTCGCCAATTCACCTCTGCTTTTTAGTACGTTTGATCTGTTTGGGCAGTGCCTTAATAACGCCGCTGTGGGCAAAAAAAAACAGTGGCTTTCCACTGGGGAACCTACGAAACCGAGTAAAACTTTCTCTCCTATATCTATGAAATCTACCATTCCCGACCATCTCCACCTGTATCCCTAGAGATGGGGAATTCTATTAAGCCAAGTTGTGTCAATAAATACACTTGACAATACGGTACAACAAGCTAACTGAACTCTGGAACCAGAATCCGTCCGCGAACCATCCCGGAGGGTTATCGCTTATATAGTTCAAGTACGTCTTGCGCGATGGACGCTACCGCGTCCCGAGTAGAGATCCTAACGTCGCTACCGCTAACGCTTCACCCTTACTCACAGCAACCAAAACAACGTAAGCCCCCCTCGCACCAGCACCCGTTAGGTGAAAACGGTAAGCGATCGCCTTAATCTCTCTGCTCGAAACTCATCTTTACACCTTTAGTGATAACTCTAGAGGCATATTGACATTTGTTAGCAGCACCTTTGATAGGTCATGAAATGCTGTTAAACCTGGATTTTTAGCTTCTATATAGATATAGCCAACTCAATCAGAGATAACTATTGAACCGAGAAACTAATGGAGCTGAGTTCGACCTCCTTTGGTTCCTGTAAGTTGTTCAATCTTTATCCTCCATTAGATTGATTAAGTTCTTATACCAATTCTCTGTAAAGATGCGCTTAATAATAGAGCTTCAGGAGCAAGCTGGTCATAAGCTGAAGTAAAGTGAGAACTTTCCGGGGGTATCTC
This sequence comes from uncultured bacterium, assembly GCA_965364435.1. Lineage (GTDB taxonomy): Bacteria > Cyanobacteriota > Cyanobacteriia > Cyanobacteriales > Coleofasciculaceae > CBDTXL01. Next base: position 1,760 of record CBDTXL010000565.1, on the reverse strand, counting down.
GATGGCGCGTTCTATACAACTGACCATTCAAGAAAGCCAACAAGAGCTGGAACAGCACTTGAGTAACCACAACAGCGCAACAGGCAAGGAGCGTCTACAAATGCTCTACTGGCTCAAACGAGGTATCGTCAAGAATCGCAAGGAGTTGGCGCAGTTATTACACCACAATGAAGCAACAATCAGTAGATGGCTTTTGAAGTATCGTTGCGGGGGTTTAGCCGAACTGCTAGAAGTTAAGCGGGCACCAGGCAATCCAGGGAAGATACCTCCTGTGGCTGTGGCTAGGTTGCAGCAACGTCTTTCACAGCCTGAAGGATTCCATAGCTATGGAGAAGCTCAGGAATGGCTAGAACAAGAATGTGGGGTCAAAGCTGCCTATAAAACAGTATAGCAGTCGCCAACGCGATTAGGACTCTCGCCAAATGCTGAAACCAAGACCCGTCAATCTTTTCCCTTCTGCCTTCTGCCCTCTGCCCTCTGCCTTTTGCTATACATAAACTGGTACGCTATAAACTGCAAGCGAAACTCAAAGTGCCACGGCCACGCAGCATCAAGCAACATCCGCAAGCTTTAGAGCAGTTTAAAAAAACCTTGCATCAGCCCTAAAAGTCCTGCAAGAGTTGTTTGGCAAAGGCAAGGGTTTACGCTACCTATGCCAGGATGAGAGTCGCTTCGGGCTACATACAATTAAGGGTCGCCTGCTGACCCTTAAAGGGGTCAAACCGCACGGGTTCACCCAGTGGCCACGAGACAATTTCTATCTGTATGGTGTCGTTGAACCTTTGACAGGAGAGACTTACTTTTATGAGTTCTCTCACCTGGATGGTTGCTGTTTCCAGTTGTTCATTAACCAAGTCTCACAAAGGTTTGCAGACAGTGTCGTGATTCTACAGATGGATCGAGGCAGGTTTCACCTTACTCGTCAACTCGATTGGCCAGAAAATCTAATTCCTATCTGCCAGCCAGCTCATAGCCCAGAACTCAATCCGATTGAGCGGTTGTGGGAGTACATCAAAGCTCAGTTGCGTTGGCAAAACTGTCTTAGTATAGATGATTTACGTCAGCAAGTTTATGCCACGCTTGCACAAATGACTCCCAGCCTCATTGCTTCCCTTACAAGTTGGGATTTCATCATAACGGCTATAAGTGGGTGCAGCTCAGCTATTGGCAATCGCTAAGAGGCAGGCGCTCACACACACAGGCTGTCAGCGCTCACCCTGACTCGTTTGCGATCGCCAACCAGTTTTGAGTGATTACTTGGCTGGGAAAGCGATCGCCAACCAGTTTTGAGTGATTACTTGGCTGGGAAAGCGATCGCCAACCAGTTTTGAGTGATTGCCCTTGGCAGTTAAGACCGTATCTACTTATTTATTAAGCGCATCTTTACAGAGAATTGGTATTACTTGTGATTGTTATAGTTACAAGCGAAAACAATTTACATCAGATGAACGTTAAGCCGTTTTCTTAGAAGGGTGATGATATGACTTATAACAAGCAAAGTTTGGATAAGCCTGACGAAAATGCTGAGTCTATGACTACAGGTCAACGCTATTTTCGTTCAGAAGGCACAAGCACAGGTGCTGGGTTAGATAGAGACGAAAATGCTCCTACTATAGAAAGCACAAGCACAGGTGCTGGGTTAGATAGAGAGGGAAATGCTCCTACTATAGAAAGCACAAGCACAGGTGCTGGGTTAGATAGAGAAGAAAATGCTCCTACTATAGAAAGCACAAGCACAGGTGCTGGGTTAGATAGAGAGG
>CBDTXL010000564.1:0-3705 GCA_965364435.1 uncultured bacterium | reverse complement strand
ATCAGGGTGCATCTACTTCTCATAAGTATATTGCTTCGGGGTGAGGGGTGTCACCCCCTATTTAAGTTTTTTTTTCGAGAGTTATTACAGAAGGGGGTGGGATTATTGGCTCTAACAGTCTGCGAAGGCAATTGGGAAACCCATTAGTTTTGTAGGATAGGTTAGAAACAGGTCATACCCGCTGTCCTAAGCTGACGCTCCACTGGAGATCTGCTTGCAGCTGCGCGTTAGCAAAGCGAAACGTAGTCTAGCGCGATCGCGATAATCAAGCAATCACAACTTGAGGGAAGGGATAACGATGTCTTTTACTGCTAGTGTCATTTCTGCAAAAGAATGGGGTGCCAAACCCCCAAAACAGTGGTCAGAGATAACTAGGCCGCAATATGTCATCATTCACCATACTGCGACTCCCAATCCCCCCAATGATGTATCGAACGGAACGTTAGCGGGAGCCAAAAACTTTGCCAAGAGTATTCAAAAAGCCCACATGGATGGCTTTGGCTGGGTAGATTCTGGTCACAACTTGTTGAACACTACTGGCGGTTTTTTGCTTGAGGGCAGACAAGGTTCTTTAGCCGCGATTAAACAGGGGCGTTCTATCCGTTCAGCCCACGCTGGCAGCGCCAAAGGCAACGAGTCACCAGGAATTGAAAACGAAGGCACCTTTACCACCTACCAGATGAAAGCACAGCAGTGGGAGAGTCTGGTTGATTTGTGTGCTTCTATTTGTTCAGCTTGTAAGATTAGCCCAGACAATATTAAAGGACATCGAGACTTTACACCAACGCAATGCCCAGGTGATTGGTTGTACCGTCAATTGCCCCGGTTACGGCAAGAAGTGCGTAAACGACTCGACCCCACTGTCGAAGACTATCTCAGAGAAGGCTCTACGGGTGCGAAAGTCAAAGAACTACAGCAACTCCTCAAAGCCAAAGGCTTTAACCCCGGTCCCATTGATGGCATCTTTGGTTCTGGCACCCTACAAGCCGTTATTTCCTTTCAGAAGTTTCAGGGACTGAATGCGGATGGCGTAGTTGGACCAATAACCTGGAAGGCACTGAGTAGTACTCCTGCACTCAAAACAGACCAACCTCGTAGTGTCAATCTGCTGGACACCTATAAGTTTTATCGCGGCTTACCTCACCATGAGCAAGCGATAGAGTGGCTACAAGGACAACTCTCAAAAGAAGTCTTGGAGGAGTTTTCACAAAAATGGCGCAATATACCCTCCGAACCCTTTCTACCCCTACAGGAAGGAGCAGTCGGCCCAGAAGTTAAGCAACTACAGCAGCGGTTACAAGAGCAAGGATTTAATCCGGGTCCAGTTGACGGTGTCTTTGGTGCTGGAACCAAAGCCGCTGTCATTGCCTTTCAGAAGGCTAAAGGTCTTTATGCAGATGGGATTGTGGGAGAAAAAACTTGGACAACTGTGAATCTAAGTTAAGTATTAACGGCGGGTTTGTAGGGGCGGGTTTAACCAGGCTGTCTGTGGGGAGGCGACATGTCTCGTTAAACCCGCCCCTACACAAGAATGATGCTACCGGACATGATCTGACTTCTTACACGAGCTTACGCCAAAACTTGTGTAGTGATATATTTTGGGCTGGGATAGTTTCTGGTAATTCACCACTCTTACACTATGCCTCCAGACTCAGGCAATGTTGAAATCTCTGTGGTTGTTCCTCTTTATAACGAGGAGCTTAATATTGACTATCTGTTCGAGCGATTATTGTCTGTACTTAGTCGTCTCGACATGACATATGAAATTGTATGTGTGAATGATGGCAGTAAAGACAACACAATTGGCTGTTTGATTGAACATCATCATCAAAATCCTAAAATTAAAGTTGTTAATTTGTCTCGAAATTATGGTAAAGAAATTGCTCTGAGCGCTGGTTTGGATTATGCAAATGGCAATGCTGTCATACCCATTGATGCTGATTTACAAGACCCACCGGAATTAATCGCAGAACTAGTTGAAAAGTGGCGCGAAGGGTATGATGTTGTCTACGCAACTCGTCGCTCCCGTCAGGGAGAGAGTTGGGTAAAGCGCTTCACAGCTAATGTTTTTTACCGAACTATTGATGGACTCAGTCAGGTGCCAATTCCCCGCAACACCGGAGATTTTCGTTTACTAGACCGCCGTGTGGTTGATGCTCTCAAACAAATGCCGGAGCGGAATCGTTTCATGAAGGGTTTGTTTGCCTGGGTTGGCTTCAAACAAACTTCAGTTATTTATGATCGGCCATCACGTTATAAGGGAGAAACGAAATGGAATTATTGGAAACTTTGGAACTTTGCCATTGATGGGATAACGTCGTTTAGCTTCCTTCCTTTAAAAGTCTGGAGCTACGTTGGTCTTTTAGTAGCTATACCCTCATTCTTCTATGCTAGCTTTTTAGTCATTCGTACTTTAATCTACGGAATTGACTTTCCTGGTTATGCTTCCATTATGGTGGCCGTTCTGTTTTTGGGAGGAGTACAACTGGTTAGTTTAGGCGTCCTTGGTGAATATCTTGGTCGTGTTTATGAAGAGGTAAAGGGACGGCCACTTTACCTCGTTCGAGAATCTTATGGCTTCGACTCAAATCAAGCAGTCAGTAAAGAGCGATAGGGGCGGGTTTAGAGGGGGTTTCACTTTTTTTGCTGCGGTTGGAGCTAATTTTCACACAAACCATAGTCGTAACGACTATGATTTAGAGAAGGCAGTCAAACACTACGGCTTTCGCAGTGGTTAATGACTGATGTTGCGCTTAGGCGATGTGCTCGGAAGAGCATAGCTATCCTCACAGAAGCGATCGCTTCTGTGCAGCAGTTCGCTACTTTTTCTAGTGCCAATAGCTCGCCAGCTTACCAGTAATATTGAGAGGTTTAATCATGGCCCATCTCAACCAACGTCGCTCTCAAAACGTCAGCGGTAACTTTTACGTCGATAGTACTTGCATTGATTGTGATACCTGCCGATGGATGGTTCCGGAGGTGTTTCATCGCGCCGGAGACCAGTCTGCGGTTTATCATCAACCTGTGTCAGAGACAGAACATTTACGATCGCTTCAGGCACTGTTGGCTTGTCCCACTGCCTCGATTGGTACCGTTGAAAAGCCCAAGGATATTAAAGACGCCCAGCTGAGTTTTCCAATCCCCGTGGCGGAAAATGTTTACCATTGCGGCTACCACTCCGAGAACTCCTACGGTGCTGCCAGTTACCTGATTGTCCGACCAGAAGGCAATGTTTTGGTCGATTCTCCCCGCTTTACACCTCCACTCGTCAAGCGCCTAGAGGAGATGGGTAAAATTCGGTATTTGTACCTGACTCACAGAGATGATGTTGCGGATCATCAAAAGTACGCGCAGCATTTCGGGTCTAAGCGCATCCTACATAGCGATGACATCACCACTGATACCCGTGGCGTCGAAATTCAGCTGAGTGGCTCAGAACCGATGCAGTTAGAGCCAGATTTGTTGATTATCCCAGTTCCCGGTCACACCAAAGGTCATACCGTTCTACTGTACAAAAACAAGTTCCTGTTCACTGGTGACCATCTCGCCTGGAATGACAAACTTAATCAGCTAATTGGCTTCCGTAATGCCTGCTGGTACTCTTGGTCGGAACAAATTAAATCCATGCGCCAGCTGGCTAACTACTCATTTGAGTGGGTTCTACCTGGACATGGACGCCGCTACCATGCTGATGCTAAAACGATG
>CBDTXL010000563.1:0-3718 GCA_965364435.1 uncultured bacterium | reverse complement strand
GACTTCCTCCACGCGGATGGGCTTGCTGATGTAGTCATCCATGCCTGCCTCCAGGCACATCTCTCTGTCCCCCAGCATGGCATTCGCCGTCATCGCGATAATTCGAGGACGCTGGGCTTGAGGAAAATCTTGGCAGATGCGACGTGTGGCTGCCAATCCGTCCATCTCCGGCATCTGCACATCCATTAACACCACGTCATAGGATTGGCGCGAGAGAGCTTCCAGCACCTCCAAACCGTTGCCTGCCACGTCTGCTCGATACCCCATCCGCTGCAACAACTGCAATGCCACCTGCTGGTTCACCATATTGTCCTCCGCTAGCAGAATCCTTAGAGGCAAGCGTTCTGCCATCTGAGGGTCAATCTGCGCCGCCGGAGATTCCGAGGGACGGACTTTGATGGGCTGTCCGACCAGAACCTGAATCAAGATATCGTAGAGCTGGGACTGTTTAATTGGTTTGGTGAGGAACGCCGCAAAGTGACGCTTGAGGCTTTTGTCGCTGGTTTCTGGATTGCCTATGGAGGTCAGCATCACTAGGGGCAACTCCTGGCAATTAGGCAGCTTGTTAATTTCTGCCGCTAGAGTCAGCCCATCCATCTCTGGCATCTGCATATCCAGAATCGCCAGGTCGAACCGCTCTCCCTGATGCAACCAGTTCAGAGCCTCTGGACCAGACTGGGCAGCACGGGTCAGCATTCCCCAAGACTGTCCTTGCTGGGTCAAAATTTGGCGGTTGGTAGCATTGTCATCCACAATTAGCAGTCGCTTCCCGGCTAACTGTGGCTGGGAAGTAAGAATCTCGTTAGCCTCAAAGCTGGGAGTGGATTGAGCCACTACAGTGAAATAAAAAGTTGAGCCTTGACCCACTTGACTTTCGACCCACATTGTGCCCCCCATGATTTCACTCAGCTGCTTGCAAATGGCGAGACCCAGTCCCGTGCCACCATACTTCCGGGTAGTAGAGGAATCGACTTGGCTGAAGGGTTTGAATAAACGGTCTAATCGCTCTGGAGGAATGCCAATACCTGTATCCTTGACGGCAAATTGAATCTCGTAACTGGGGTTGGGAGTAGAGGAAGAAGAGGAGGCAGAGGAGATAGATTCTTTCCCATTCCCCACTCCGGATTCGCCATTGCCCCTTAGCCCTAGAGGAGACCCCGATTTCACCAATTTCTGGGCTTTTACCGCAACGATGACTTCCCCAGTTTTGGTAAATTTGACCGCGTTGCCCAGCAAATTCACCAGGATTTGGCGCACGCGGGTGACATCTCCGACAATCATACCGGGGGTTTGTGGATCAAGCTGATAGGCCAACTCAAGTTTTTTCTCAGCCGCTTTGGCTGCAAGTAGGTCGAGGGCCTCTTCAATGCAAGCTCGTAGATCAAAAGGCTGTTCCTCTAAGTCCAGTTTGCCGGACTCAATCTTGGAGAAGTCCAGGATATCGTTAATGATTGTGAGCAAGGCATCGCCGCTATTACGCACTGTTTCCACAAAGTCCCGCTGCTCTGGTGTTAGTTTGGTATTGAGCAGCAATCCAGTCATGCCAATCACGCCATTCATCGGCGTGCGGATTTCGTGGCTCATGGTTGCCAGGAACTCACTTTTAGCGCGGGTTGCGGCGAGTGCTTGATCGCGGGCTTTTGCCAACTCTTGTGCGGCTTGCTGGCGTTCAATTTCTCCCCCAATCCACTGCGCCATAAGCCTTAAAATTTCTGTATCTAATGCTTTGAACGGAGTCTGGCGCGGCGTAAAACTAGAAAAGCTCAAAGTGCCATAAACTTTGCCAGCCACAAACACTGGCGCACCAATATAAGCTTCCAGTTTAAAGGCTTGGTAGGCTGGGTGGTCCCGCCATTGGGACGTTCTGGCAGATGTGATGCAAAGGGGCTGTTGGGTTTGCAAAGTCTCGTAACAATAGGTCTGCCTTAAATCGAAGATGGCACCTTTAGGATTGATTTTATGCGGCAGTTGAGTGGCAATTACCTCATAGCGATCGCCACTGACGTGAGACAAGACCCCAAGAGCGAGACCAAACTGTCGCCGTCCCATCGCCAAGAGTTTCTGGAGACATCGATTAAAGTTTAGGGTTCCAGAGGCTGTCACCTTATACAAAGCCCGAATTGCCGCTTCGCTCTCTCTCAATTCTTGCTCGACACGCTTACGCTCTGTAATATCGATGGAGATTCCTAGGACGGCTGGGGTGTCTGAGCCTGTGACAAAAAAAGGAATTCTGGTCGTTTGCAGAATGCGCTCATTGCCCTGAGCATCGGTCATGCTTTCCTCAGGAATATGTTTTGGCTGTCCGCTGTTAATCACTTGCAGATCATTTGTCCGAATTTGGTACAACTCGGTTGGGGATTTGGCAATATCCTCATTTTTCATCGTGAGTAACTGCTCAACAGTGGTACCATACGCATCAGCGATCGCTTGATTAACCAGAATGAATTCTCCGTCCTTATTCTTGGCAAAAATAAAGTGAGGGACTAAGTCAATCACCTGACGCAGCTTCTGCTCACTTTCTTGTAACTTTGCATCTGCCAGCTTGCGCTCAGTGATGTCTTCCACTGAACCTTCGTAGTAAAGCAGCTTCCCACTGGGATCACGGACGGCACGGGTATTCTCCGAAATCCAGATGATGCTACCATCCTTGCGATAAGCCCTAGACTCAAAATTGAATACAGCACCATATTTATGCATCAAGCGAGTGAACTCAGCACGCCAGTCTGGGTCAACGTAAATTTGCTGATTAAGCTCACTCAGCTTCGCCATCAACTCCTGGGATGAGGAGTACCCCAAAATCTGTGCAAAAGCTGGATTTGCACTAATGTAGCGTCCATCAGGTTTGACTTGGAAGATGCCACTAATCGCGTTCTCAAAGATAGTGCGATATTTCTCTTCAGCTTCCCGAAGCGCCTCCGAAGCTTGGCAGCGCTCAGCGATTTCACGTTCTAATTTTTCATTAACAAGTCTCAGTTGAGCTGTGCGTTCATTGACCCGCTGCTCCAATTCGGTGTTTAGTGTGAGAACATGCTCCTCCGCTTGTTTGCGATCGCGGATTTCATTTTCTAGTGCCTGATTCGCTGCCTCCAGTTGTGCTGGACTTGGCAGCTCTAAGGCTTTGGGCATCAGTGGGCAAAGCACCAAAGCGGTGTAAATCGAAATTAAAGCCGTAATCGCTTTGAGAATACCCGATAGCCAATAAACGGGGTGCCAGAGTGTCCAAACCTCCATCAGATGACTAGTGCCACAGGCAAGGATGAATGCTCCAAATAACAGAAACACTCTATGGAAAGGCACATCCCGCCTCTTGTGGGCGAAATAGATAAGCATCATCGGGATTGAATAGTAGGCAAGAGCAATAACCGAGTCCGATGCTACATGCAGCAGCACCAAATTTGTATTCCACAAGTAGCAATGCCCGTGGGGAATAAAAGACTCTGAAGCAAAAAGGTTTTGCAAGAACTCTGGCATTAGGCTTCCGTCATCAATAGGAACTAGATATCGCTCGACTGAGCGAGGGGAAAGCTGGCTTTCCCTTGAATAATGGGGGTTTTAGCGTCATCTTCAACAAGCTTTTGACTTAAACAGCATCACATTATTCGAGGCTGTACTCTGGTCTTATTGTCTTCTTTCCCGCGAAGCTGTTGCCTCAGCAAGATAGCTAAAATCATTTACGCCAATTAGCTGACTGACCAAGAAAAGGGAGCTGACTTTTCAC
>CBDTXL010000562.1:0-3718 GCA_965364435.1 uncultured bacterium | reverse complement strand
CGATTAGACAAAGTTATTTAGAAGTGCGACAAGTGGGAACCAATCAAGTCGTAACATCTATAGAAATTCTCTCACCTGTCAACAAACGATCTGGCAAAGGGCGCGAAATTTATGAGGCAAAACGTCAAAATGTCTTGGGCAGTTTCACTAATTTAGTGTACGATCGCGCTGTCTATCGTCTGCAAATCAACTATAACTCTGAACCCGTGCCAGCACTGGCAGAAGCAGAAGCAACTTGGGCAGATGCGCTTCTTAAAGAGCAAGCATTACGAGCAACATAAGATTGTTTGTTCTTTCACTGCAACAAGGGCACCATAGTACCCTTGCCCCTACGATATGCAACCAATAGACCTCTTGCAAAAGTCGATAAATCCTATCAAATCCATCTGTGTTTATCTGTGTCCATCTGTGGTTAAAAATCCTTGCATCAGCACTTTTGCCAGAGGTTTAATTTGTAGGGGCGGGTTTTACCAGGGAATTTCTCATCCCACAGACAATCTATGTAAACCCGCCCTGACTCCAGAGGGCGGGTGCGAGTCCATTTATCTGTTGGCTGCAACAGTTCCCGTTAAAACCCGCCCCTACAAGAATTTGCCAACAACATCTGTTAATCTCTAGCAGGTTGGGTGCGTAGCGAAAGGTTATCGACGCGCAACACCATCTCGCCGTGCTGCCTGTTGCACAGCACCAGCAACGGCTGTCACCACTCGCTCGTCAAAAACTGAAGGGATGATGTATTCCCGGTCTAAATCTGTGGCATTAACCAGAGAAGCGATCGCACTAGCCGCTTCCAGGTACATATTGGTAGTAATCGTTGAGGCACGACAGTCTAATGCTCCACGAAAGATGCCTGGAAAGGCGAGGACGTTATTAATCTGATTCGGGTAGTCACTGCGACCTGTTGCCATAACAGCCACATCATCCGCTACTAATTCTGGCTGAATTTCGGGGATGGGATTCGCCATTGCCATGACAATTGGCTCTTTTGCCATTGAGCGTACCATATCCACTGTGAGGACACCAGGGGCACTGACGCCGAGAAAGACATCAGCACTGGTAAGAGCGTCTGCAAGGGAACCGGCAGCTTCAACCGCAAATTCCCGCTTTTGCTCGGTTAAGTCAGGGCGTGTTGTGGAGAGGATGCCTTTGGAGTCGCATATCCAAATTATATTGGCTCCCGCTTTACGCAGTAACCGTGCGATCGCAATCCCCGCTGCTCCCGCCCCATTGATCACAATACGGACATCTTCTATGGTTTTATTCACCAGCTTCAGGGCATTGATTAAAGCAGCAAGGCTGACAATTGCTGTACCATGTTGGTCATCGTGAAAGACTGGAATATCTAACTCCTGCCGTAGTCGTGCTTCGATTTCAAAGCAACGGGGGGCGCTGATATCTTCGAGGTTGACACCGCCAAAGACAGGAGCGATATTTTTGACGGTTTCGATAATAAAGTCTGTATCCTGGTTAGCAAGACAGATTGGGAAGGCATCGATCCCAGCAAATTCCTTAAATAGCATAGCCTTCCCTTCCATCACCGGCAGCGCTGCCGCCGCGCCCAAGTTTCCCAGCCCCAATACAGCACTGCCATCGGTGACAATGGCAACAGTGTTGCTTTTGATGGTAAGGGCGTAAACCTGTTCTGGGTCTTGGGCGATCGCATTACAGATACGACCAACACCAGGAGTGTATGCCATTGCCAAATCGGCTTGGCTGTGCAGCGGCAGTTTGCTCTGCATACTGATTTTGCCACCGCGATGTAGATTGAACGTGCGATCGTAGACGTTGATCAGTTTGATATCTTGCAATGCCTTAACAACTTGTACAATCTGCTCGGCGTGTTCAGTACTGGTGGCATCAACGGTAAGGTCGCGAGTTGAAATCTTCAGCGTCTGATCAACGAGCGTAATCTGTCCCAGGTTACCACCAACATCTGCGATCGCCTGAGTGACGCTTGCTAACATCCCAGCGCGGTTGGGAATTTGTAAGCGAATCGTTAAACTAAAACTAGGGTTGGGTGTTAGGTCTACCATGCTGTGTCGATTTCGGATTTTAAATTTTAGATTTTAGATTGAATTCAAACTCTCAAATCTAAAATTTCCCCTAGCCTATAGGAACCTGCCAGCTGACAATTGTACTCAGTTACACCACTTGGAGGTGACGAGCCACATTTATGGCAAGTCTCTATACTGAAGTTGAGATCAATGCCCCAAAGCAGCGGGTTTGGCAGGTTTTGTTCCAGAAAGACCAATGGAAGCACTGGAACACGTTTTTATTTGACTGTGACTCAAAAGTGCCGTTTCAGCAGGGGCAAGAGGTCTTCCTCTCGCTGCGAAGGCTTCCGAATGAGGAAGAGACAGAGTTCGAGCCTTTGGTGACACGAGTTCAGCCGGACGTCTGCCTTAGCTGGGTGTCCTCAATTCCTGGCTTTCGCAATGAGTATGTATTTGAGCTGCAAGAGATTGGTGTCGGTCGTACAAAATACGTCCACAAGAACTATTATTCAGGAATCCTGACCCGTGTGTTTCTCCCATTTATTCGGGAAGATGAGCAGCGGGGTATTCAACGCATGGCGCGGGAGTTGAAGCGGTATGTTGAAAGTTTCTGACCAACAACATCCACAACGGGAGCAGTTAGACGCGATGCGCGATGCCCATAACGAAGAATAGACCTCTTGCAAAAATGCTTATTCTTGATTTTTAACCACAGATGAACACAGATAAACACAGATGGATTTGATAGGATTTATCGACGAGAGAGCAACAGGTCTAATGAAAATCCCCGACGCTCTAGCCCCTAACCCCTACCCAGACAGCCTGTACTAGTCGTGGTTGAATCCATCAGGCATAATCGCTCCAGTCAGGTCAGCATCATGCAAGTTAACCTGATTCAGATTGGCATCCAGCAAAACAGCTTCAACCAAAATAGCACCACTTAAGTTAGACCAGGAGAGTTTAGCCCGGTATAAATTTGCCTTTGTCAGATTTGCTCCTCGCAGGGTTGTCCAACTCACGATTGCTCCTCTCAGGTTGGCTTCACAAAGGATGGCATTCGCCATGTTGCTTCCACTCGCTTTCGCCCGACTCAGGTCTACCTGAGTCAAGTCTGCCCCAGTCAAGTTGGCTCCATTTAAAAGGGCATGGGCGAGATTTGCCTTGCTCAAGTTGGCTCCAATTAGAAGGGCATTTGTCAAGTTTGCCCCCTCTAGCATCGCTCCCTTCAAATTGGCGTTGGAGAAATTGGTTCGGCACAGGGGTGCATCAATCAGTTTTGCCCGACTCAAGTTGGCATCCCGGAGAATTGCCTCACTGAGAATCGCTTCAGTCAGGTTTGCTCCAGTTAGATTGGCTTGACTCATGTTTGACGCCCGCAGACTGGCCTCAGTTAAGTTGGCTTCAGTGAGATTCGCCTTACTCAGGTTGCTTCCAATGAGATTAGACTCACGTAGGTCGGTTCCTCGCAGGTTGGCTTCAGTGAGATTCGCCTCCCGCAGGTTGACCTTCTGTAGGGACGCGCCAGTGAGATTGGCCTTGCTCAGGTTTGCCCCCCGCAGGTTGGCATTGCTTAGGTCAACTCTAATTAGAGACGCTCTTTGGAGGTCAGCATCTCGAAAGTCCCGTTCCCCTGCCGCATATCGCCTCAGCAGTTCACCGGCATCCATGACTATTTGCCTCGCGTGTTGTTCTTAAATAATCTCAGAAAGAATAATATTCACAGA
>CBDTXL010000561.1:0-3735 GCA_965364435.1 uncultured bacterium | reverse complement strand
TCACCTAAAGTATTTCCCCTTCACTGCGGAGCAATTGTGAATAGGCTCCATCTACTCGCCACAATTCCTCATGAGTACCCCGTTGCACCACTTTTCCGCGTTCCAGAACGATGATTTCATCGCAATCCCGAATTGTACTTAATCGGTGAGCCACAATAATGCAAGAACATCCCCGCCTGCGCAGATTTTGGTCAATTATTTTTTCGGTCTCCGCATCGAGAGCGCTAGTTGCTTCATCCATCACGAGAATGGCAGGGTTGTTCACCAAAGCACGGGCAATTTCCAAACGCTGTCGCTGCCCCCCACTTAAATTTGCTGCGCCCTCCATCAGTTCACCTCCGTATCCTCCAGGAATTGCGAGGATAACCTCGTGAATGGCAGCATCAATACACGCTCGCACCAGCTGAGAATCTGGGACTGTGGAGTCCCACAGGGTCAAATTATCCCGAACAGTCCCGCCAAATAAAAAGATTTCTTGCTCCACCATTGCAATCGAATTGGTCAGCACTGCTCGTGGAATCTGGTTTTTGGGTTTGCCATCAAGAATAATCTCCCCCTCCCAAGGTTCGTAAAGACCGCACACCAATTTAGCAATGGTAGATTTGCCACAACCGCTTCCACCGACTAGAGCAACCCGTTGGCCTGGTTTTAACGTGCAGCTAAAGTTTTCGATTAAGGGAGCATCCACGGGACTGTAGCCAAACGTAACATTCCGTAACTCGACTGCTCCTTGGAGGCGGAAATAAGATGAGGGGGTGAGGTTAGTCTTGTCTTCTTCCCTAGTCCTTGGCTTCAATTGCGGATCTGTTGGGTTGCGTAAAACATCATCTAGGCGATTGAGATCCCCTTCGAGTTCCTGTAGAGTACTCCCGAAACTAACCAGGCTGTTGACAGGCGACTGAAAACTTTGCATCAGGCTCCCAAACGCTACCAACATGCCAATGCTGAGGTAGCCATCCATCACTCGCAGACCCCCGACTACCAATATCAACAGGTCGGTTAAAGAGGTCAAAAGCGAAGGCAAGATTCCTAAAGTCTGGTTCGTCACACCCAGTTCTTGCTGAGCGTTAATCGCTTTGGTATAATAACCAGCCCACCGAGAGAAGAAATCCGACTCCAGCGCCGATGCCTTGAGGGTTTCCATACTCTGAAGCGCGGCAATGCCCACCCCGGCAACTTTTCCCTGATCTTGCACTAATCTCATGTTGGTGTCCACTCGTTGACGGGATACCCATTGCAAGGTGAAGACATTCACCGCGGCAAAGAGTATCCCAATTGCAGTTAGTACCCTGTCATAGGTGAACATGACCACTGCATAAAAGATCACCATTACTGTATCGATGACTGTGGTTGCTAATTGCCCCGAAAGCACCCTAGCAACTTTGTTATTGATGCTGACGCGATTACTGATTTCACCAGCAAAGCGTTGGGCATAAAAACCGACTGGCAGGCGTAGGATGTGCCACAGGAAGCGGCTGGACATTCCCACAGCTAACTTAATTTTCAGTTGTCTCAGGTACTGCAATTGCAGCCATGTCAGCAGCCCCTGCAACACCAGTGTGAAACTCATGCCCAGAATCAACGGACGTAGCCAGTCACTCCTTCCTTCCACCAGAATGTTATCTACAAATACCTGGCTGAAGATTGGTATGGCTAACCCTGGAATTACTAGTAGAAATCCTGCCAGAACACAGTAGAGGATGGCTCCAGCCGCACCCCGCAATCGGTCTAGCAATGCCAGAATAATGCTAGGTTTGCGACCTCCTTTTTTGAAGTCTGCTCCTGGCTCCATCACCAGTGAAACGCCAGTGTAAGCTTCATCAAATTCCTGAAGAGATACACTTCGGGGTCCGACGGCGGGGTCATTGAGGTAAACTCGTTCCTGGCTGAATCCCTCCACCACGAGGAAATGATTAAAATTCCAAAACACGATGTAGGGAGGGCGCAGTTCTTGAAGTTGAGCCAGCTGCTTTTTAAAGCCTTTTGCCTGCATTCCGTAGCTTCTGGCGGCTTTGAGCATATTAGACGCTTTGCTCCCATCGCGGGAGACGCCACAATCTTGGCGAAGTTCTGCTAAGGGTACAATCCGACCGTAGTAACTCAGAATAATGCCCAGAGCAGCGGCACCACATTCTACCGCTTCCATTTGTAGGAGGGTGGGGGTTCTGACTCTGTTAATTAATGCCACTCCACTCCCTCAAAATCGGCAAGATAAAGGTGATGGGCGATCGCTCTTCGATTTTTACACGAGCAGTTGTCGTGGTTCCTGGAGTCATTTTCAATTGTGGTCCTTTGGATGAAGACCACTGATAACCGCTAAAGGTGGAAGGATCTAACTTAAAGAGGGCGATCGCTTCTATTTTTGGTCCAGCTTGAGCGATCAGATTTTCCGCTACTTCGGGATTTCCCACCACCGAAGCGGCTCCCTCTTTGGTAACTGGAAAGGCTGAAACAGAGGTAATGCTGCCCACGATTCCCCCAAATCGTTCCCGCTTCACCGTATCGGGTGTGATTTGAATCGGCATTCCCGGTTTAATCTGCTTACCATCCTTCACGGCAAAATAGGTTACGCCCACCATTTGACTCGCTTGCCCTTTGGCGTCAATCGTACCGAGGCGGGTTCCAGGGTTGACGATCTGCCCGACTGTAGCAATGATTTCCAAAACGCATCCAGCTTGGGTACTAATAATTTTGCTGCTGTCTTGAACTTTTTTTTCCAGTTGCGCGATCGTCCGTTCCACTTCCTGGAGCTGATTTTCACGGGTTTGAGAGGCTTCCAGGTTGTCTTGCTCTAAACGTTTGCCCTTGGTATCGAGTTCTTGCAACTGAGCTTGAATCTCGCTGATTGTACTAAGGTTCTGTAAGTATTTCTGCTGAGCCTCAGTCTCGCTGACATCGAGTTGCTTTAACTGAGCTTCAAAATCAGAGATGCTTTGGAGTTCCTGTCGGTATTCTTGTTCTGCCTGTAAAATCGTATCTTCTGAGATCGCTCCTGATGCTAAGAGTTCCCGGCGTCTTTGGAGTCTCTCTTTGAATACAGGAACTAGAGATTGAGCGTCCTGTAGGCGTTGTTGTAGGCTTTGGCGCTGTTGTGCGATCGCATTTAAGCCTTTATCTTTAAGCACGGGAGTTAGAGCTTGAGCATCTCGCAAGCGTTGCTCTAAACTAGACCGAGAAGATGCGATCGCCGCTTTTTCCAGTTGGGTTCTTTGACCTGAGAGCAAACTAGTATCCTGGGACTGACCCCGCAGTTGGTCACGTTTGCTACGCTGCTGCTGCAACTGCTGCTTGAGGTCAGAGGGGTCAATCGTTGCCAGCACATAGTCTTTCTCAATACACTGTCCATCCCGTACATTCAGAGACTGCAACTGTCCTGATATGGGAGACTGAAACTCGACCACACGACGCGGACGAATCAGCACCCCTTGACCAGTAACAGTAATGGGGATACGTCCAAAAATACTCCAAAAGCTAGCCAACAAGACAAAAAAGCCTAAAGTAGTCAAAGCTAGCCAGTCCCTAGGATTAACCACTTGCATCAGCTGATCTAGCCGTTCTGGGGAAGATAAGCGCTCAAGTGATTCTTTGCGGAATAGACTGTCCTTTTTGTCAAACATCTTGATAATTATTCATTGCTCATGGTTCATAGTTCATGGTTCATTGTTCGTTGATTACCCATCAGCCATTACCCATTACCCATTACCCATTACCCATTACCCATTACCCATTACCCAT
>CBDTXL010000560.1:0-3738 GCA_965364435.1 uncultured bacterium | reverse complement strand
TTACTCTTCTTCATTGTGACGCGGACAGCTACAGCGATCAACTGAGAGCTTGCGCCATACAGGTCGTTCGTAGGGGCTTTGGTATCGTGCCCCTACCCTGTGGTGTACTGAGTATTCCAGCTGCTACACCATGCTCAGAGACATCAGTTCCTCTGCCATCTCGAAGTTTGCAGTAACATTTTGCACATCGTCAAGGTCTTCTAGAGCATCCATCAACTTCAGGAGCGATCGCGCTAAGTCTGGGTCAGTCACTTCTACCGTATTCCCTGGAATCCAGCGGAGTTCTGCCTCACGCACCGGCAAGCCTTTGTCCTTTAAGGTTTGATTGAGAGTTTCTAGGTTACTGACCTCCGTAAATACCTCAGCTATTTCGGCATCTGTTTGTACATCTTCTGCTCCCCCTTCCAAGGAAGCTTCCAATAGCTGGTCTTCCGCAACCGTACCAGCAAGAGTGACAACACCCTTTTGGTCAAACATCCACGATACGCAGCCAGTTTCACCAAGATTTCCACCATTCTTAGTGAATGCCCTGCGAAGGTCAGCGGCTGTGCGATTGCGATTGTCTGTCAGTGCTTCAATTAGAATAGCAACGCCACCGGGACCATAACCCTCATAGCGAATCTCTTCAAGATTGTCGCCCTCGCTACCTAGCTGTCCGGAACCTTTAGCGATCGCTCGTTCAATATTCTCATTCGGAATCCCTGCTGCCTTTGCCTTTTCCACTGCATCCCGCAGCTGGAAATTTCCTTCCGGATCTGGGACGCCGGTACGGGCTGCCACAATAATTTTTCGTGAGAGTTGAGCGAAGGTTTTACCTTTAACGGCGTCAACTCTTGCTTTCTGGCGCTTAATGTTCGCCCATTTACTATGTCCTGCCATAGCTCCACAAACGATACGGGAATAGGGAATAGGTAATGGGTAGTGGCTAACTTCTTCCCAATTACCCATTACCCATTACCCGTATTTATTTGTAGCAACATTTTAGGGTTCGCTGTTTGCCGAAGGTTCCTCTTCCACCTCCTCCTCTTGACCGGATAGAGGCACAAGGGCGACAGCAGCGATCGCATCATCCTCATCCAACCGTTGCACTCTCACTCCCGTCGCCATCCGGGATTGGGGAGAAATTGCACCGATCGCCTGACGAATGATGATACCCCGACTCGTGACCATCATCAGCTCATCCCCTTCATTCACAACCCGTAGCGCCGCCAGTTTGTCTTTGGGCAAACGGAACTTCGTTGCAAGGATTCCCATCCCTGCACGATTTTGCAGCCGGAACTGGGCCACTGGCACCCGCTTGCCATAGCCGCCCATCGTTACTACCAGCACCCAGGGACCTTGACCTGCTGTCTCAACCAACTCTTCGGTATTGAGGTCTTCTGTATCCTCCTCCGACTCTGTAGACGCGACTTCCATCGCTGACGTTGATGCTTCTAACTCCGCTAACGTTGACGCGACTTCCGTTGCTAACTCTGACCCTCCTAACGAGGCTAACGCAACGCTTTCGCTATCGCCGCTATCAGCGACAGCTGCCATACTGGCAATGACTTGACCAGGCAGAATATCCATACTGATCAATTCATCTTGCGATCGCAGTTTCATCGCCTTGACGCCCCGTGTGGCGCGACCAAGGGGACGCAGTTGCTCGTGGTCAGTCTTGAAGTGAATCGCCATTCCCTGACGCGACCCAATGATGATGCTGTCTCCTTCCGTGGCGCGACGCACCCACCGCAGTTGGTCACCTTCTTCTAAGGAAATCGCAATTAATCCATTTGCCCGGATATTGCTGAAAGCATCAAGTGCCGTTTTCTTGATGTAACCTTTGCGGGTCAACATCACTAAATATTCATGATCGGTGAACTCAGACACCGGCACAATCGAGGTAATCCTTTCACCGCGAGGAATCGGCAGCATCTGCACAATCGGGACACCCCTTGCTGTGCGAGAAGCTGCTGGGATTTGGTAGGCTCTGAGACAGTAGGCAACACCGCGATCGCTAAAGAACAAAACGCTGTCGTGGTCACAGCAAGTCAGGAAATGCTCAACCCCGTCATCCTCTTTTATTTTGGCGGCTGCTTTGCCGCGAGTCGCCCTAGCTTGTGCGCTAAACTCGTTGACGAGCATCCGCTTGATGTAACCTTGCTCAGTTAGCAAAATTACTGCTTTCTCATTGGCAATCAGGTCAATGTCACCTAGTTCACCTTCAAGCTGTGTAATCTCCGTGCGTCGCGGCGTAGCGTGGGTAGCTTTTATCTGGTTAACTTCGGTTTCAATAATTTCTAGCACGCGGCTTCTACGTGCCAGGATATCCTGCAAGTCAGTAATTCTAGTTTGCAACTCTTCATGTTCTGCTTGAATCTTCTCGGCTTCGAGTGCTGTCAGCCGTCGCAGCTGCATTTGCAGAATGGCGTCTGCTTGTGCTTCGGAAAGACCGTAACTCTGCATCAACTCTGCCTTTGCCGTAGGAGCATCAGCAGAGGAGCGGATTAGATCTATAATCCCATCCAGATTGCTCAGGGCAATCAATAACCCCTGGAGTAAGTGGTCTCTTTCCTCAGCTTTACGGAGTTCGTATTGAGTGCGCCGGGTAATTGTTTCAATCCGGAAATCCAGGAAGACACTCAAGAACTCCTTGAGTGTTAGCAGCTGGGGTTCATTTCTCACCAACGCCAGCATATTTGCCCCAAAATTCATCTGTAAGGGCGTCTGCTTGTAGAGGTTGTTGAGGACAACACGGGGATAGGCGTCGCGCTTGAGTTCAATCACGATTCGCATGCCGTCGCGATCGCTTTCATCCCGAATATCCGAAATGCCTTCTAAGCGCTTCTCATTGACCATTTCGGCAATTCTCTCAATCATCCCCGCCTTGTTCGTTTGGTAAGGCAGTTGAGTGATGATGATTGCTTCTTTATCTGGACGCCCCCGATGTTCAATCGTTTCAATCTCGGCGACACCCCGCATGGTGATTGAACCGCGACCTGTGGTAAAGGCTTCTTTGATTCCAGTTGTCCCTAGAATCTGACCCCCCGTAGGAAAGTCAGGGCCAGGGATATAGCGCATTAACTCAATATCTGTAATTTCTGGATTGTGGATGAGTGCGACCAAGCCATCAATCAACTCTCCCAGGTTGTGGGGTGGGATGTTAGTTGCCATCCCCACGGCAATCCCACTAGAACCATTGAGCAGTAACTGGGGAATTCGAGACGGTAGGACGGTGGGTTCTTGCTGTGAACCGTCAAAGTTATCAATAAAGTCTACGGTTTCCGACTCAATATCCCGCAGCAGGGCGTCTGTGGTTAAAGGACGTAAGCGGCACTCAGTGTAACGCATTGCCGCTGGTGGATCGTTGTCCACCGAGCCAAAGTTACCATGCCCGTCGATCAGAGGCGATCGCATGGAGAACTCCTGCGCCATCCGCACCAAGGCGTCATAAACAGCGGTATCTCCGTGAGGGTGATACTTCCCCAGCACTTCTCCCACTACACGGGCGCATTTGCGGAACGGTCGGTCTGGCATGAGACCGAGCTCATGCATTGCATAGAGAATCCGCCTGTGTACTGGCTTGAGTCCATCCCTAGCATCTGGCAGTGCCCTACCCACAATTACGCTCATCGCGTATTCCAGGTAAGACTGTTGCATCTCGTTCCGCAGATTCGTCGGTACAATCCGCTCCTGGGAGGTACTCATAGAACGAAAAACTCCATTAAAATTAAGAATCTGGCAACTAGAAGCTGAAAA
>CBDTXL010000559.1:0-3741 GCA_965364435.1 uncultured bacterium | reverse complement strand
ATTTGTACTCCTCTTGGTCATCGACTGTACCCTGTATCCCTTCTCCAGCTTCTCTCGCACACTTTCCCCAAAACAGTTCAATTACGGAATGATTATCAATCTGTCTAAATATAAAAATTTATCCAGGTTTATTGTCTAGTTAGCGGTTTGCTACCTGAATGAAAGCTCACATAGCGGCGGTATCCTAACCCGCTAATACTTAATAAAGTAAACGCTAATACTGTACTGGGTTCAGGAACAGAAGTAGGTTCAGAATCAAGAGTAGAAACAGCCATCCTACGGGCTAGAAGAGTAGTGCCGAAAGGAGTAGGAACAAGAATAGAAGCTTCGCCTTCCCAAACTCCCTGGAAGAAGGTAAAGCCTAAACCAGTAATAAAACTATCATTAGGAAGGGGTATAAAAGTAATAGGGTCAAATCCAAAACCAAGTCCAAAAAATATCGTGTCTACTAAACCAGTAGTAAGAGAAGCACCACCACCTAAACTAGCACTATTCCCTGGTCCTGTTTCCACTTCTGTGAAAGTTCCAATAGGTGTTGTTAGAGAAAAATTAGTAACAGGAATGGGATAACCAAATTCATTAACAAATTTTCTGAATTTATCAGAACCATTAAAACCAGGAGTTCCTATTAAGCCGGTATAACGATTAATCCACGTATCATCTATATCAAAATTACCAAAAAAAGAATATTCATTGTTTGCAAAATTGAAAGTTAGGGCTTGAACTGGAGTTGCCATCAATCCTATGCCTAATAGAGTTGCTCCAATTAGACCTGTCGGTTTTTGAGAGAAAAAAGACATAGATTATTAGATATATGAGAGATAGACTTCTGCTTATTACTCTACTTTAAACGGCAAATATAAACAAGAAGTAAATCTTTTAGAAAAACTACGAAATAATACAAATAATGAACGTGTTTTAAAGCTATTTATTGTGCATACAGTCGCATGTCAGCACTTCCAGACATCTAAGTAGGTGGTTGGGAAATTCTCTATATACGCACTTATGAAGAAGCGGATTGGGTATCAGGGCTAATCAGTGCCATGAACACCTAATAGCGAGTAGTACACACAGTACACATAGTACATGACGTAAGGTTGTAGGCAGGGACTGGGCTACCCAGCTAGTGTTGCCTGTGCGCCTGCCTGTTCAGCATATAAATTACGTGGTAATAATTAAATTTAAATTTGTGGTATAAATAAAGAAGTTTTACTGATAAGGGTTTCAGCTATAGAAACAACAAAAGCCGGATTACCACGTAAGCGGCGACCAGGAGCGGGACGACCGACCAAGCATGGAGAGGAAACGCGCTCAATTCGGGTGCCTCTATCGATTCCTACAGAGCTGATAACAAATATCCCTGAACTACAAGTGATAATTGATTACTGGGAGAAAGAATGCCGAGATAATCCTGAGAGTTCTCGCCACTATTATTTGAGAAAAATGCTAGACGAGATAAGAGGGTTGGGGTATTGAAGGAAATGGGTACTAGCTTGTGAGGAATAGCTGTACTTCATCGGTTACACCGTTATAGTTAAATATCCCGACCTAGCAATCAGCTAGACAGGAATGTGCCCTAGTGTGACCTCAGGAAAGCCCCTATGGGAAATTTTTTTACAAAAGCCTATACAGCGGGTTTAACTGTAGTCTAATATAATTACAGTTGCTAATTCCAAGTTTATAATCTATGACTATAAGTAAGATTTATAAAGCTATAACATTCACAACTATTATTTCACTAAACCTAGTTACGGCTAGTTCATCAGTAAAAGCTGCCACATTAACTCTTACAAGTAAAAGTGGAGAAATTAAAATTAATAGTAACCTTACTATTGAGGAATTAGATTCCGATATTCTATCGGTCAGTGGTAATAATCCAGGTGTTCTAACTGTAGATAATAGCGATTTTACTGGTGGTAGTATAATTCAAACTGGTAGTGGTAGTATAAGTCTAACTGATAGTAGTGGTCGTATAACTCTAGTTGGTGGTAGTATAATTCAAACTGGTAGTGGTAGTATAAGTCTAACTGATAGTAGTGGTCGTATAACTCCAGTTGGTGGTAGTATAAGTATAAGTCCAGCTGGTGGTAGTATAAGTATAAGTCCAGCTGGTGGTAGTATAAGTATAAGTCCAGCTGGTGGTAGTATAAGTATAAGTACTGGAGTATTGAAGCTAACAACAACTTCAGCTCAAGCAATTCCTGAGCCAACAAGCCTAACAAGTTTTGCTATTTTAGGTTTAGGTGGTCTACTTCTAAGGTTAAAAAAAATTAACAGAAACAAACGAGCTTAATCGAGAGCATACAAAATTTATTTCTTCAGTTCTTGTTCTACTTTACGCAACTGGGAACCGCTACGCTAGTACTCCACAATCTTTTACGCTAGTACTCCACAATCTTTCCCAGCGGCTAGTAATTGGTTGCTCAAAAAGCGATTATCACAAGTAATCATAGCCGCTTCCACCCCCAAGTGAAGGCGATTAGCATATAAGTCAGATGAGAGGGATTACTTAGTTTGAAAGATGTTTTGAACCATTGCTTTGTCTACACTTGCCGCAGCGCGATCGAGTTCTGCAATCTCGCTGGAGTCTAGTTGCCAACCCAACGCACCAATATTCTCAGAAGCCTGTTCCACGGTCTTCGCGCCAGGGATTGGAATGGTTCCTTTACAGATGCACCAGTTAATGGCTACCTGTGACATAGTCTTATTTCTTGATTGGGCGACTTCTCGCAAACACACCAAAAGCGATCGCTCTGTAAGGTGGGATATGTACGGCGATCGCTTCATGCATTGAATGTTGTTGCTTTTGGACTGACTTCAAACTGTAGCTGTGAGCGATAAAAACAAACGTCAAACTCCATAAAGAAGTTGACTTGCCCTAGAATTAGCGGCACGTTGGTAGATTGAGTCCAGGCAAACACAAGTTGTACAGGTTCAAACTGTCCAATCACTGCTTGAACAACCACTACACGAGCTTCATACTGAGCCAAGTTTCCGGTCAGGTTTAAAGTAGTTGTCTGTCGCTCCCACTCATACCCCAGTTCAACACCTATTGGATAAGGCAGTACGTTCACGGTTGCTCCTGTGTCTAGCAAACCGGATGTTGCGACAGACTGTTGCTGATAGACCAAGCTGATAGGTAAATACGGACGAAAGCCAGCTTCGCCCAGTGTAACGTCAGCAGAGATAAAGGGATACCGCCCAGCGTTACGCATGGTCTTGAGTTTTAGCGTCTTGCAGCACCTTGAGCATGGTGTCTGCTGCTTCAAATGCATCGTAAGGAGACCACACAGGGTAGGATTGGTCAGGTTTAATGAGGTCTGTTTCTTGTTGGGCTAACTCTGAAATTAAAACCTGCATGATGTAGAGCTTATCTGCACGGTTAAGCCCTCGCAAAGTGGTGAGTAATTCTACTGAAACCATGCAAATCACTCCGGTAGGTCAGGTACATCTCCCTATCATAAAGTGCCTTAGAACCGAACATTTTGAGAGAACTTGTACAGAAGCGTTATGCAAAACTGTTCGTAAATCAGATGAGCGATCGCTTTGTGCGGTGGGTGAGGTAAGGCGATCGCGTGTGACGGTTGCGTAAGTCCTGACCTATCTCTGCTGGTTCACCGCGTCTTTCGCCACCTTTATCGCCCGCTCTTTTTGCGGATCGACTCCCTGAGCATATTCCAACGAGAATGGAACAACGATATCTGGTGTAACACCCTTTCCTTCCAGCCGTTGTCCTCCGTT
>CBDTXL010000558.1:0-3744 GCA_965364435.1 uncultured bacterium | reverse complement strand
GCTTAACATCCAGCAAAAAAATTGTCGTTGTGACGTTTTCCTGAGATACAACAGCGGCATGGCTTATCAGATTGAGTGCCGGGTTGCCGTATTGCTCGGACTTAGGGAGAGTTCGCATCATTTCTAGCGGTAACTCTACCAAATTAGGCGGCTTCTCCACCGGAATCCCGCAGAGTTCGCCCCCTGAACCTCTTGTAATCACTAAAAAAGGTGGGTTACTGAGTAACTGACCTGAACTCAACTGCTCATGCAAATCCACAACCCTAATCATATGTTGGCCTAGCTGGATGACGCCCATTTCCTTTAACCCACTGCTGACCATAGGGGAACAATTTACCACCTTTAACACATCATTGATAGGGAGAGCTAGGTGATAATCTGCTATCTTAAAAACGATAAACTTGCCTATTTTTGAATCATCGTACATAGCGCTCTACTAACTCCTCACCTAGAAACAGAATTGAAAGTATTTTTCTCTAGTACACCCGTTAGTGTGGCTAACAACTTGTGTTCCAGAAAAGGTTTGGTGATGTAATCATTTGCCCCCAATTCTGAAGCAATTAAGCGATGCTTCTCACCACTCCGGGACGTTAGGATTACCACAGGAATTTCTGCCAAAGCCGAGTCTTGCTGACGGTATTTGAGAAACTCAAACCCATTCATTCGAGGCATCTCGATATCACAAAGCACCAACTCGATGCCTGTCTGGTTCCGGAGTTGTTCGATCGCTTCGTAACCATCCTTTGCCTGAATCACCTGATAGCCAGACTTCTCTAGGGTCAGAGCCAGAGTTTGGCGCAGGGTGATTGAGTCATCGACTAAGAGAACCATTTTGTTGCGTCTTGTCCTGAAATCCGGCTCTGGGGATGGGGGTAAGGCAGCACGGCGAGGGGTTGGCAATTGCCGCTGCTCTTGAGAGAACGGCAGGAGAGGGGGTGTCGAACTCGCCAAAGCATCAGTACTGCCAGCACTTTGCTGGTCAAACACAGACTGCATCAATGCTGCCCCATCGATCACCAGTGTCAGCCGACCATCAGCCAGAATACTGCCACCATAAACATAGCTAGGTGGCGCAATCATTGCCCCCAACGGACGGATGACCAATTCCTGCTCCCCAATCAGCTGGTCTACTTCCAAACCCAGCAGCGTATCCCGGCAACGGATGAGAATGATCGGCATCGCCTGTCCTTGAGCGACGAGAGGACGCTTAGGCTGAGAGATGAGGGGTTCGGGCAGCTGAGAGAAATAATCGAGAACTTTCGAGAGTTGGTGTACCGGAATCAGTCGCTCATCCTTCCCCGTGCCCCACTGAAGGGCTTTGCCACCATCCCAGGAGCGAATCTGATGGGATTGAGGAATGAGAATTTGCTCGATCGCATCTGCAAGCAAGGCATAGATTTGATCGCCTGCTTGAGCAACAAGCAACTTGGTGATTGTTAGGCTCAGAGGAATTTGGAGGACGAACGTTGTACCCCGGTGAGGTTCAGAATAAACCGAAACCGAACCCTGGAGAGCTTGCAGTTGGGAACGAACCATATCAAGACCAATACCCCGCCCGGAGAGGTCATTAACCTGAGAGGTTGTAGAAAAGCCCGGTTCAAACAATAAATCAGTCAGTTGAGCTTCATTGAGACCGCTAGCCTGTTGGGGGCTGATGAGTTGAGATTCTACTGCCCTTTGACGAATCTGTTCAAAATCCACCCCTTGACCATCATCCCGGACTTCAATCACCAAGGACTTACCTCGATGGTAGGCGTGGATTTCAATCTGACCTTTCTTCGCTTTGCCCAGTTGTTGCCGAATTGCAGGAGGCTCAATCCCGTGATCGAAGGCATTACGAATCAAGTGCAGCAGAGGTCCATACAGTTTCTCAGCTACTACTTTATCCACCAAAACTTCAGTTCCCCGGAGTTCCAGTGCTACCAACTTATCGTGCAAAGCTTCCAACTGCTGCAAGACACGCGGGAAGCGACCAAAAATCTCTCCTAAGGGCAACATCCGGGCTTCCATTAAAGCATCACGGGTGCTGGTCAACAACCGACGTTGTTTGTCCAGAGTCTGAGTAGACTGAGTTCCAAACAGCTCAATGGCTTCGCTGGCTTCTGCTAATTGCACAGCATCTTCCAGAATTGATTGAACCAGGAGTTGGGCTTCGTTATAGCGGTCTAGTTCCAGGGAATCAAATCGATTGCTTTGCTCCGGAATTAGGGATGGGTAATTGGGGATTAGGGGATTGTTCGTCCCCAGCCCCCAGTCCCGACGCCCCAGCCCCCAGTGCCCAATTCGTCGTTGTTCCGCGTCAACGAATAGGCGGTCAGACCAATCCTGGAGTTCGTTAAGCAGTTGTTGATGTTGCTTGATGCGGGCAAGGAGGGATCGAACCGAAGTCTGTAGTTGTTCGTTCTGGAGCGACTGGAGGTTTTGGTTGGTTAGCAATTCCCCAATTGAGTAATTCAGGTGGTTTAAATGCTCAACGTTCACCCGCACGGTGGCAGACTGAGAACCCGCCTCTTTCTGCGGTATGGGGGTTGGCTCACTGTTGGTTCGCTGGTGTCGGGATAGAGGCGTTTCAACCGTAACCTCTGGCTCCTGGGATGAAGGAATAAAGTGATGGGGAGAGTAGGAAGCAGCATTCTCTCTATCCTCTCTACCGCTAATCTCCTGACCTTGTTCAGATGTTTGGGAATCTACGACAGCTTCTCCCCCCCAGATGACCTCTAAAAGCGAGTCGTCTGATTCCTCGTTGTGAGCTTCACTTTCGCTCGACTCTGAGTTAGCGGCACTGGTGACCCAGTTTAGCTCCGGTTCAGTTGCCGACTCCTCTTGGGTTGATAGCGTAGCGGGATGAAGTCCGGGGGTGTTGTTTGGAGCAGGATCGGCAGGGGTGGCAGGGGAAGTAGAGAAGAAATTTTCCTCCTCTCCCTGGGTTAGTTCGGTCGAACTAGTGGTGAAGGCAGCCAGTTGTTGCAAAGTTAGAGACGGTTGACCACCTTGAATGCGATCGCCTTTGAGGATAGCAGCCTGTCCAGCTTGAAAGTCTGCCAACGCAGTTTGGGCAATCGTCACCACCTGCTCCGGATGGGTGTCTAAGGCAGCGATCGCCGCCTGTGCAATCGCTCCAAACCCTGGTAAACCAAGGGATTCGGCTAAACCAAGAAATACTTCGCTCTGAGTCCGGAGCGTCGTGGCAATCGCAGCAGGGTCAGCACTAGCGACGACGGTGGCAATCTCCTCTAAGCGTTGGGTGACTCCGACTTCAAAGATAGACTGGGTCACGTCGAAGCCCAATTCGATTGAACTGGGAATATGGGCTTCCTGACCAAAGCAGTCCCCTAGCTTATCTTGTAGTTGGGCAAAAACAGCAGCAGTGCGATCAAGAATCTCAGTGTCATTGACTTGCCCTCCTGTAAGTTCAGCGGTTAGGGGTAGGCGGAGACACTCATAACCCTCGAAAAGTAAGGCTTCAACTTCTAGGTCAATCGACAAGTCCGGATTGAAGAGGGCTTTGAAAATATCCTCCAAGGAGTGAGCCACAGTTTTAATCGTTTCCAACCCAACGCTTGCTGCTGCCCCTTTGAGGGTGTGGGTAGTCCGCATCAGGTTGTGAATTTTATTGATACTGTAGTTTTCGCGGAGACTAAGCAATTCTTGTTCTAAAACTTGCAATAGTTCCGGCGCTTCCTGAAGAAAGTAGGGGTAGCTTTGCTCACGAATGGTTGGGTCAGTCATTGGTTGTTAGTTATT
>CBDTXL010000557.1:0-3748 GCA_965364435.1 uncultured bacterium | reverse complement strand
ACAGTATCCCTTGTCTAAAAACTACAGGGGGAAAACATCCTTTTGGAACCAAAGGTTGTGGCGGTATCCTGTGTTCCGTCTGCCCACAACTGAAGCCGAATGATGAACTAATGTAGAAGTTTATTTCTACTGCTCAATAGGGTTCTGTCAAGCTGGATATGTGGCACAATAGCGAAACTACTGTTGATGCTGCGTTGGGTCAGCCGCCATAACGCCAAGCATCTATGTAAAAGCGGTAATTTGAGGGTGCCTAAAATTCATGACTTATGAATATTGAAACGACCGCCACACCGAAGTTATTCATTGGCATAGACATCCACAAACGCCAGTGGTCTGTACACTTCAGAACCGACATTTGTGAGCACCGGGGTTTTACCATGCCACCTTCCGCGGACAGCCTTTTTCAGTACGCTCATAAGAACTTCCCGGGTCACGCCGTTTCTGTTGCCTTTGAGATTGGCTGCTGCGGCTTTTGGGCAGCCAGAGAGATGCTGGGCTATGGCTGGCAGGTCACCGTCGTCAACCCCGGTGACATAAAACGTGCAGACAAGCACCGCTACCAGAAAACCGACCGCATCGACTCGCGTCACCTGTGCCGCCAGCTGCAAAAAGAAGAACTCCGTGGCATTTATGTGCCCCCAGAGGAGCAGGAGCAGCTTCTTTCCCTTCTGCGCCAGCGCAACCACATCACCAAACTCCTGCGCAAGGAAAAGTCCCTGATTAAAGCTTCGCTGCTTTACAGTGGTATCCGGCTACCAGAAGCCTACGACACCCCCCACTGGAGCCATGCTTTTCTGGACTGGCTCAAAGCGTTGAACTGGTCTTATGCGCCCGGTAAAGAGAGCCTCCACAGTAAGCTTCGCCTGTTGGAAGTGCTCCACCGCGAGTACCTCGGGGTGGCCAATGGACTCAGGGCCTGGTGTCGCAAGCATCACCACCGGGACTATTACCTGCTCAAATCCATACCCGGTATTGGCGGCTACCTGGCAGCGGCCATCTTGGCAGAGTTAGGCGATTTGCGACGATTTAGCAACGAACGGCAGTTGTCCAATTACATCGGGCTTGTGCCCGGCATTCACCAAAGCGATGAGACCAGCCGAAAGG
Source organism: uncultured bacterium (assembly GCA_965364435.1). Lineage (GTDB taxonomy): Bacteria > Cyanobacteriota > Cyanobacteriia > Cyanobacteriales > Coleofasciculaceae > CBDTXL01. The sequence goes on along the minus strand of CBDTXL010000557.1, from coordinate 2,644 downwards.
TGGGGCTGACGCCCCGCAGCCGTTCGTTGCTCAGAAGTTACCTCATTGAGGCCTCCTGGGTAGCGCTGCGGCGCAACCCGCAACTACAGGCCTACTACCGCAAACACGTGGGCAAAGACCCCAAATCCATCATTGTCAAGATTGCGCATAAGCTGGTGCGGTCCATGCTCTCGGTGATAAAGAACGAACGGCCTTACCAGCTCAATTATCAGACAGCAGGCCAAAACGCAGCCCTGGCTGAACCCTAAAACAATTTACTCTTTACAGCTCGTTATGAAACTTTTTGGAGCAGACTACATAACATCGGTGGTGATGATGTCAAAACACATCAGTCACAACGCCAAGCAGGTGGCTGCTCCCTGTCTTTGTCGACCCACAGATGCCGGTAGTGCAACCTGGCTTGCAACTACACATAGGAGCCGGAGCGTAAGGAAATAAAAAGGAAGAAAAGCTGTCATTCCGCTTTGGCGTTGAACGATTGAACGGCAGCAGTAGTAACGCTGTTCAGCAATAGAATACACAATCGTTCAACGCCAAAGCGTAATAAAAAACAAACATGCTGTAACTTTAACCAACACATCAACCCCTCTCACAACCGCTTTACATAGGAACCGATGTTGGCGGTTAGGCGTTTCTCTGAATGAATTAGTCTAAGATTGTAAATACTATTCTGTCTGCTTTCAACTTCATGTTTTTGGTTGAAAGTGGAATAACCTTTTCCTGAATAAGCCACTCCATAAAGTTTTCAATTTTAATTACAGTCGGATTTGTCAATGCAGACGCAATAAAATAAAGCTGATACTTGCTTTTATTTTGTAAAAAGAATAACCATTCTGATTTCGTCATCAGGAACACTTTGTCACTGTACATAGAAGCCTTACATTCAATGTAGTACTCTGTACTATTATCAAACGTGTCTATAACTTCGAAATCATAAATAGAGCCGCTTTCATTTGCTTCGTTCAACCACTTAACCCTGGAACCAAACTTTTCATTTAGTTTGTTATATAAGAAGCTTTCACTTGCTATACGAACTCTTTCATTTAGTTCAGCATTTTCATTTATTTCAACTTCTTCATCATCTTTTTTGACATTCTTTATTCCTTCAATTGCTTCTGTGATTGTAGTAAGCTGTTTTGCAATCAAATTGAATGCTATTGTGTTCTTTTGAATGACTTCGGAATAAGTACTTTCAGGTTTTGGTTCGGCGACTGGAGTAGTGCTACTGTTCTGAACATTTTGTGGTTGTATTGGCAGAGGTTGTGGAATAGGTTTCGGGTTTTCAGCAGCAATGTTCTGTAAGCTTGCCGCAACAGCTTTGAAATATATTGGTCTCAAAGCAGTTTGTAAAGTAGGTTTATCATACACTTTCGCTTTTAAATTGACGTAAGTTCCACCTGTAGAATTTGCTAAGGCTTTTGATTTTTCTTCTGCGTCTTTATCTTGTGAAATTCCTACAATAAATATGTTACATGGGATACCAAGTTGTTTTAGGGCTTCTTCAGCTGTTATTTTATAATCGCCGCCATCTGTTTCTTGCCCGTCCGTAACCAAGATTATTTTTCTGTCAGCATTTGGGGTCTTTGCTAATTCATCTATTGAGCTCTTAACTGCGGCAGTAATTGGTGTTCCGCCTGTATTCGTCGGAATTTCAATAGCATTTATTTTATCAATTATCGTGGCTTTGTCTAACGTGCCATTGTAAACGGGGTCAATTAAAGGTTCAGATGTTTTGTCTGCCTTTGTAATTGAATGAAACTTTCTAACTCTGACATTGGTAGCATAGTCAAGCTTAGGAATAATCTCTTCAACAAGTATTTTCTTAGCAAGTTCCATTCTGGTACTCCCGTCTGGCAGAAGATAAGTAATATTCTTTACTTTATCAGCTTCCAAAGGTCCCATACTATTGGAATTGTCAATCAAAATTTCAATGAGTGTCTCCATGTAGTAGTGGTTGTTTTACGCTTACCGCCAACGTTTAAGTATTGCCTTGTCTGTTGGGGCATTTACTTGGTGAAGTTTAATTGAAATTCTTAACTATAAAATTTATTCAAATGTCTAATAGTAATTCTTCCAGCCCCAATAGCGGCAATACCCTTGTTGGCAGCGGTTTGTCTGTCGGGCAGACCGTTTGGGTAAAGGAAATCTCATACAGAAACAATGAGAAGCAAGAGGTAAGCGAAACAATAATTGTAAGTGTCGGGAAGAAATATTTTGAACTGCAAGAAACATGGAGGGGTAGGTTTTATAAGGACACATTATTACATGACGGCAAAGGTTATTCGCCAAGATATAGGGTTTACTTAGATAAGCAACAATATGAAAACGAAAAAGAAATTTCCGAACTGTCGGATAAAATTAAGAAGGCTATCGGGCAGCATGGGGATATAAAATTACCGCTTGAAAAATTAAGGGCAATTTGGGATTTAGTACGCCCCTAATCGCTGCCAACGGTTAACGGCTTGCTGCAGGGCTGGACTTCCGCGTCACTTCAGCCCCGGACAGTAGCCGACTAAAGATAAGTGGTTCATTGTTCATTCCAAAGCTGCACCTGTGTTCCTTCAGCCGGAACAAATGCTGAATAGCGAAATGTAGGCTCCCCTGTTTTTAGTGCCAGGGTCAGTTAGAGTTTTCAAATGTAGAT
>CBDTXL010000556.1:0-3764 GCA_965364435.1 uncultured bacterium | reverse complement strand
GAGCCTCAACTCCTTTTATTAAAAATACTTATCACCCTGACTCCTGGAGAGCCGCACAACCACTCGAACGTGTTAGTTCGCTCATCCGACGCAATGCACCTTCGGGACTTCCAGCTTCGATTAATTGCTTGGGGGGAGGAGAGGACATTGTGGCTTTGAATACCCTGGGATTGTCTAGGCTATTTTTGAGTTGTTCCTTCTCTTTAGGGGATTTTTCTTGCCAGAATTCTTCAAGGTTATTGAGTCGCTCTTTGAGTTTTTTATACTTGGCTTTTGCTTGCTTATAACGTCGTTTGATAGGACTAAATACAGAGCGCATTGTCTGACTTTTGCCAGCTGATGCTAAAGCAACAACCATTGTCCCAAAGATGGGATACTCTATCCAATCATCGGCTACAGTTGCACCTTCTTTTCCAAGAATCCCAATATGTCCTCCCATTTCGCTGCCACAAGCGGCTAGGAGATATTGGTAAAGATAGACGGGGTCGATGCGGTCGGAATTGGCTTTAGTTAAAAGTGCTGAAGCTAATGGAGCGGGCAGAATTTGAGCGATGTCTAGTTGTTGTTGGCGATAATTGAGGAGTTCGTGGAGTTCTAGAGCATCTTCTGTTTTGGTTTCTTGGCGGCTAATATAAGTCTCGATTTCACCAGCTAAATCTTTGACTCCCTTTAAGGGTGAACTCCATCCATCTTGTTTTGCCCAGTGCGCGAGTGTACCAATGCCAACTCCATTTCCCTTAAAGGATTTCCATTTTTTCTGGCATTCTCCCGGTTTATATTTTGAGGATTGACGACTCCAATTCTCCCATTCATAGAGGAGAGAATCGTCAATCGATTTGAGAATCATCCCGACGCTGCACCATTCATTGTAGTCATCAGCACGGCAAGGGGATAGGGCGGTAAGATAGGATAAAGCCCAATCAATATCAGTCCATTGCTGTTTTTGGTGGTAGGTACGAGGTGTGGGGGAAGTGGTGGAATCAGTCGCAACCTCTTGCCAAAGGAGTTGGTCGGAATTTTGGGATTCGGAGGGTTCGTTGAGCATGGCTTCTAAGATCCACAGGGGTGCGAGCGCGATTTGGATTTCATCAGGAGCACAACTGGGAAGCCAGAGATAAAAGCCAGTAGTGGGGTGGACGCTTGGAGGCAGGCAGGATTGTAACCCCGTCCAGCGCAGTTCAAGCTGTTCGCCCTTCCCATCATCTCCAGTTACGCCGGTGAGAAATTTCTTAGTGCGGAGTACTCTGGCGTATTGTTCTGGTACCAAGAACAGGTATTGACAGCGCCCTGGACGACCAGAGGTAAAAGCGACTGTTTTGGGTAATTCTTCCCCACCTGACAGTTCGAGAATTTTTTCTCTGGCAGAAGCTCCGTCCTGGTCTAGCGCCATTAAGTAAAAGGTGTTGCCATTAATGGAGACGGGCGTACCAACGATTAGTCCGTAGCCTTTGGGGTAGCAGCGATATTGAGTGCCATCGGCTTTGTCCACTATCCAACCGTTCATTACGGCTTCTTTCATTTGGGTGGGAGTAAGCGGTTTTTGCTGCCATCCCATGCCCTGGGGGACTTTTTTGCCATCAAGTAAGCAGAGTTGCCAGTCAGGCGGAATGCGGGATAAGCCTTGATAAAGACGGATATTTAGGTCGCTAGGGGATGAGTTATTAGGCAAGATAAGCTCCTACACCAAAGGGTTTGGGGGAGCCGGAGTTTTAGACAAAACCGTACTAGAGGTTAGACCGACTAGGGCATACCTCTTGATTGAGAGCTTCCGATTCTATATTATGGAAGCACCGAGTAGTGCCGAAAACTCCGGCATGAAAGTAGTGACCATTGCTTGAAAATTGCGGTACTGAAAAGCGCTTAAAGCTCCGACTCCAAAAAGAGTTGAAAGCTTCGGCTCTGACCAGTGACAAACATAGAAAGCTCTGGTGTTTCGGCGGTCATCACTGTCAAAAGACCCCGATTGTTTGATTCGTAAAGTGACCAGTTAGAGAAAAAACTCAGAATGGGGATTCTAAGGTTGTTTTTCTGGTTAACTGTTCGCTCATTTGTCGGAAGAATAGCCTCACTTGCGATTCCGGCAAGGGTCTGGGTGAGGTAAAATTCCCTAAAAAAGCAGACTGTTCGATCAGTTCATTTTTGCTTGTATCATACTTACTGATTATAAAATTTATCACTCAACGATCTTATAGCTGATAAAAACTTTGATCAAGTAAAGAATTGTTACAGTCAGGCTTAAGACATCTACCTCAGTCGGCACACTCTTTTGTAAATGTATGTAGGCTATTATGGAGAGTGTGGAAGCATAGTTAGTAAAAATACCATATAGTACCTGTAAGGTACTGAAACTAACGAAGCTCTTTAAGGGTGTGTGCTCTCTGTCAACTTTTGGCTACTTGAGAACTGGAATGTCAGCGAAACTAGAGGAAAATCTAGCATTAGATAGCCGAATCCACAAACGCATCGGTCACTTAATAGAGGCGTTGGTGGAAGATGAGCGCGTTGGTAGCTCTAGGGAGTTAGGGAGACTAACGGGTGTTTCATTCAACACACTGGTTAACTGGTGCGAGGGAAAAGCCGACCCAAGGTTACAAAAGTTAGTCCAGTTCGCCTATGCAATAGGCTGGTCAATGACAGAGTTGATGCAATATGCGGAAGGGGATGAAGACCCCTACGAGGCGATCGCTCGTAAAAAAAAAGCGCAACAGCAACAGTACCCCAAAGCGTCGTAACAGGGGAAAATTTATTTCTTGAATATTTGAATTCGACACTAACCCCAGAACAAATTGAGAAGCGCGAATTATTTTTGCAGCGTAGCAAACCTGATTTATTGCCGGACATTATATCCCGGAAAAGGCTTTATGTCTTATTAGTGGATAGCATGGCAGTTAAGGGGATTTCAAAATTAGATATTTTTGAGAAAACCTCTATTTCAGAGAACTTACTGTCAAAGATTCGGGATATCGACATGAAATTTAAATTCGGTCATTCCTGCTTAGAGCAGTTGGCTCCCTATCTTTTACAAGTGGAAGCTTGGGAAGAATTAAGACCTGTTTTCAGGTTGCCCTACATTTCTTATCAGGGATGGGTAGACAATTTGATTGAAGACTTGCAATTGAATCAGAAGTTATCTGCTGGTATTAGGTGGTTAAGCAAAGACTGTTGAGTAAGTATCGTGAGCGTTAAAAAGCCTATTGTACTCGCTCGTAGGGCTTTGGAGTGTCTGGTTGAGTAAGTGGGTTCAAGTTGGAGGGAAGAGAAGGAGATGGTGTTTGTGGTGTTCTCAACAAGAATTCACGACTAATTCCTAGCTCTCCTAGCTTCAAAACAACAGACATTAAAAGGTTAGTTCTTTCAGCCGCTCTAGTAATAGCTGTGCCATTTCGTGCTAGAGCAAGGAACTCTCGAACTTTGAATACCACAGGGTCGTTTGGAGTCGTGTAGCCTCTTGTAATGGCAATTTCTAAACCACGTTCGATGTCGCTGAGCGTTGCCGTTTGATTGTCAGCTACGAGTAGGCTTTGTTCATGTCCCGGCGTGACTGTAGAGATAGTAATACCGTTATTCGTAGGTCATTGGTGACAAGTTAAGGCTTTCTGGCAGTTGTCAAGGGAATTGTAGAACAGACTTGAAGAAAAATTGGTCAGAGCCACGCTGTTGCTCAGGAAAGGGTGCGACAATTAACTTAAAGTTGGGTTTTCGTTGCTGTTTAAGCTGTTCAGCATTTAAATGGGGTATTATGAAAGATTGAATTAAGGCAAGTA
>CBDTXL010000555.1:0-3776 GCA_965364435.1 uncultured bacterium | reverse complement strand
TTACGAATTCTTATCAATGAAAACCAATGGATTCGTCTATTCCCTCTAAAACAGCTAAAGCCCGACCAACACCAACCCAGAATCTTCCAGCAAAGATCTTTCACTGGGTCAATATCATTAGCCTATTGTTAATGATTACCAGTGGACTCCAGATTTACAATGCCAATCCGGTTTTTGGTGGACGTGCAGGCTGGCATTTCCCACCCTTATTTTTGCTGGGGGGTTGGCTGGGTGGAGGGAGACACTGGCATTTCGCTGCCATGTGGCTGTTTTCGCTTAATCTTATTTGGTACGGCTTCTACATCTTCATTACCCGACGTTGGAAGCATCGCTTTCTCGGTTCTAATGACCTTAAGGCACTGCAACGCAGTCACCACCCAAAGCGCAAAGCTTATGCTTGGCACCGATTAGCTTATACTGCCATCATTCCTATCTTGCTGCTTGCCATACTGAGTGGGATTGGAATGTATAAACCTGCTCAGTTTCACTGGATTGTTGAGTTGTTTGGTAGTTGGCAAGCACTAAGAATCGTTCATTTTATTTCAGTGCCGACAGTGATTATCTTTGCAATTATTCACTCCTTGCTCGGTCTTAAGGTAGGAGGTTCACGCCTACTTGAGTCAATGTTCTGGTAAAGGTATTATATGCATCCGATTCAAGTTCCTCATCGCTTATTGCAGCGTCGTCAATTTCTTCAGCTGTCTGGACTCTCCAGCATCGGTCTACTCTTGAATGGTTGTGGAACGAGTTTATTTGAGGATATTGTCGGTAAAGTTTCTGAACCTCTTAACCAGAGTGTTGAAGCATTGTTGCTGAATCCCCAAAAGCCTGTACCTGAATTCCCTACTAGCGCGATTGAGCCAAATGCCCTGATTGTCAATACATTTGGGATCACCCCCGAAATCGATTCAGAAGCGTTTCGTCTAACTATTGATGGTGAGGTTAACAATCCCCTTAGCCTCAGCCTGAAAGATATCCGACAAATGCCTTTAACTTCAATGACAATTCGCCATGTCTGTGTTGAGGGTTGGGCAGCAATTGTGCAATGGGGCGGGGTACGACTCAGAGATTTGGTATCCCTAGCCCAACCTAAGGCAAATGTCGGCTATGTTTACTTTAAGTCTGCTGATGCATACTACGAAAGTTGGGATATTGCTTCGGCTTTGCACCCCCAAACTTTGATGGCTTATCAGAAAAATAGCCAGCCGTTAACTATTGACAACGGTGCGCCTCTACGTTTAGCCTCTCCAATCAAGCTGGGTTACAAGCAGAGTAAGTGGGTAACTCGCATCACGCTACTCAGTCATTTGCTACCCTCTAGGGGCTATTGGGAGGATCAGGGCTATGAGTGGTTTGCTGGATTATAGATGAATGAGATTCAGATAAGGGCGATCGCTTAAACCTAATTCCGAAGTCAGGGGCTTGAGGCTTTACTGGAAACTCAGTTTTTGCAGTGGTTCACATCAGTGACGAATCCTATCTCGTCCAGAGATGGATCGCCATCTTCTACTACATCAGGAGGAAACACAAGAATTTCCTTACCTAAACGCAACGCCTTATTATAAAGCCTAATCGCCTCAACTAAGGAGAAACCCGTAATTGGAATCCATCTGTCGCTGTAAAAATAGACTACAACTTGGCTCTTTGTGTAATCTTCCAGTGGCATTGGAATACTCCAGGGTGAAACCATTTTAATTTAACCTCTTCTAGTCTTGCGACATTCCTGAAAAAACTTGTATCTCTGATAGATGTCACCCAGTGTCGGAGGAGAGCGCTTATCTTTTGTCAGGCATGGTTCCCGCCTCAAGAAGCTTGGTTATTGAATCGATATCAAAAAAAATAGAGTTCTGATTGTTGAACTCTACAATTTCAATATCCCCCTAAAGGCTTAACTTCTAAGTGATTAAAGGCTGTTGGCACCTGTGAAAAGTAGTAGCTTTTTGAGTGATGGCAGATAGATCAACAAGGTGAGCAGAACCTCTTGGGAGGAGTGATCTCAATCACTACGCTCCTGCATTACCGCACTTACACCATAGGTAGTGCTACGCAACTTATAGTAAGTTGCGGTCTTGCCGTAGTACATAAGGAAGGTGGGGAAGGTGAGGAAGATGGGGAAGGTAGGGAAGGAGTGGTAAGTAATTTCTCCCGCCTCTCCCCCATCCTCCCCATCTCCCCTATCTCCTGCCTCTCCCCCATCTCCCCGGCTCTTCCTCATCTGGAGCCATCTACTACCCTTGTGAACGCAACTCGGTATTAACTACTGGGGAAGTACGGGAGTCCCAAGAGGCAGTGCTGCACCTTTTTGCCGCCGAGTATCCTGAAGCGCGATCGCAAACAGAAACTAGAACAGCGATCGTTTGGGTAACGCTTCCTCTCAAGAGCGCTCACTCTTGACAAACCTTCCATCCTTGTGGAAATTCTCTCAAACGTCATTTCCCCTAACCGCAGGAATTGCATCGCATTGCTACATCACCGCGACTATCCTGGCATCATGATTAGTTATATCCTTTAAATCCGGGAGAACTTAAGGAATGCGGTGTGCAATTATTAGTCGTGCGGGGCAAGTCCTGGCAAATGGTCGCCTGATTCTTCACAAGGGCGATGATGGTAATTTGCGATTGGATTTGGAAACTGATATGGGGCGGCTGTTCCAGGGTGGAATCATTGACCCGGATGGGGATATGACATCAGCTAGTGAAGGGTTATTTCGTCAGTTTTTTGAAGTCTGGGGTATGAGCGATTTGACCCTGACTGTAACCTCAAAAGGAAAGTTGAAGACCAGTTCTGAAACATGACAAGATTCACGAGCGTTGCAGCAGCACGGTGGGCTACTAGAGTATCGCCAGAACGGATTGAATCAATTCTACTAGGTGTTGCTCGCAAAATCTCTCTGCCGCTTTTAGGGACATCCCTCTAGAAAGGGCATAGGTCTCGAAGGCGTTGTAAATCATCGCTTCGGCAATTTCCTTCTCCTCTTGTGCTATCGCCCACCGGAGTTCGATACATCCTCTAATAATCAAATTAAGTAACTGCTGCTCTTGTCTTAGGTCAGAAAGAAGCTGTTCTGCGATCGTGTCAGTAGGGTGTTCACTCATCGATCTGTTTTGGGGAGAGTCTCATGGGAGCTGGCTTTTGCGTTCAGCGAGTTCTAACCAATGTTTTGTGGCAGTAGCGATCGCCTAACTCAATTGTGGCAAACGCTCAGTGAGGGGCTGCCTCTATAAAATGAGAGAACCATTGGCAGATCGCCATTCATTTTTGAGCAGAGTTTAGATTGTGCAGCGTAAACCCACACCTGAAGAGATTCGTGCAGCGATCGGGAAGACCATTCCAGACATTATTGCACCAGACTTGCAAGTCTTATTCTGTGGCATCAATCCTAGCCTCTACAGTGCAGCAGTCGGACATCACTTTGCCCGTCCGGGAAATCGCTTCTGGCGATCGCTGCATGGGGCAGGTTTTACAGAGCGATTGCTTACACCGTTTGAGGATAGCGACCTTGTGCAATTCGGGTATGGTCTGACGAATATTGTGGATCGGGCAACAGCAAGGGCCGATGAATTAGACCCTGAAGAACTGGTTACGGGTCATCAACAGTTGGCAGCTAAGGTGCAGCAGTATCGACCAAGGGTTCTGGCTGTTCTGGGTATCACTGCTTATCGAACAGCATTCAATCGACCCAAAGCTGTGATCGGGCAACAGGACGAGTCCCTGCATGGTGCGATCGTCTGGGTACTGCCTAACCCCAGTGGGTTAAATGCTCATTATCAACTGGA
>CBDTXL010000554.1:0-3783 GCA_965364435.1 uncultured bacterium | reverse complement strand
TTTCCGTTGGAGGACGCCTCAACGAGCGCACGATGGCTCCTTTCTTGCAATGGCTGATTAATAAAGGTAAGCCTCAGCTAGCTTTAGAAATTGCCCGAATTTTCCTCAACTGGTACAACGTCCAAGGTGTCTATGCTGCTTATGCCGAAATGCAGCAGCAAAGATGAATTAGTTAGTTGGCACCCACTCACTTGAACGAGTGAGTACAGGTCAAGTACGATGGAGCAATGATTCTCAATGGTTTGGGCTTCGTGGCTGCCCCTCTACTCTGTATCTGTTCGCACAATTCTTTGAAGGGAAAGCCACATCCGCATCTGATTGGAGAGGGAGTATAGCCTGAAAACTTAAACGACAGCCGCTTGGCACGAGCTGATTCCAGCCGCAGCCTTGTACTTAGTGAAAAGATATAAATACACCAGTCAAAAAGATAGAAAACAAGTTCTTGAACAACTAATTCTAATGGCAGTTAGCAACTTAGAAATCCCTGAAACTTTCAGTCTCTTTCAAGATAAGATTGAAAGTATAAGACAAAAATACGAAAAAGAATATGCCATCTCTCACGACCACGCATTCAATCTGGCAACCGCCAGGATGTTCGATAAGCTGGCTTCCTTAATGACTTTCTCTACTAACAGTAAATCGGTTGCTGCTGCAAGATTTCAACAAGCAGTCGATTTAGTTGTAGAGTTTACCAGTCAGTACCAGGAAGTCTATTCACCAGAATTTGCCGAATCTCTCCAGCAACTAAGCAACTTCTTCAGAGCGTACCAAAAGTTTTTTGAAGCTTTCGCGTTACTAGACGCAGCTGATGCCGAGAAAGACAAAGCAGTTAAGTACACACGCTACCGACAAGGCTACCAACTGTTTGGGCAACTCATCAATGAGCATTGGTACACTTTCAGTGTAAAAGTTCGGAGTTATTTTGAAGAATTCGCCCGCGATATTCAGAACAAAACGGGTTTTGGAGCAGAAAAAAATCCTTGGGGTGAAGTCAAACAATCCTGGAAAGAATTAAAGCAACAACTCAACTTATTCGGGGCTTCTGTCAAGAGCGGCGGTGTAGATTTGTTCAATGAGTATAAAAAAGCAGTAGTCTACTGTACATCTTCTATTCTTAAAGCTACCGAACAAGATAGAGAACTTCAGACTTTTAAAGAATATCAAAAATCAGTTGTTTTCTCTGAACATTCAAAAATAATTCCACCAAGTACTGTTACAAGGAAAGAATCCGTATATGTGCCTGTACCAGAACCAGAAAGAGCTAAAAAGACCCAAGAATTAGTTGAGTTGCTAAGAATTTGGCGCGAAGAAGATAGCCAGGAAAGTTGTGATAGTTCTTCTTGATACAGGCGTACTTGGACTGCTAATAAACTCAAAGCCTTCCGATAAAAATAGGGAGGAAGTTCGCCAATGCAATGAATGGATGGAAAACTTGCTAAAAAACAACATACGTATTGTTGTATCAGAAATTGCTGATTATGAGGAAAGACGAGAACTGATTTTGCAAAATAAATTGAATAATATCCAGCGACTGGACGCTCTCATTTCTAGAGTTGGCTACTTCCGAATCACAACAGATGTAATGCGCGAAGCAGCCAAGCTATGGGCTTTCACACGCAAAGAGGGAAAACAAACAGCGGATAACAAAGCTCTTGATGCGGATGTAATTTTGTGCGCTCAAGCTATTATCGCTAAGAGTGAGGGGATTGATGTCATAATTGCCACATCCGATCCTGGAGATCTGAATCGTCTCTTAAGGAACTATTACATATCAGCTAGACGCTGGAGGGATATCCTGCCTTGATTTGGATATCCGCCTTTCAACAGCTTGAGCGCTTCTCTAATTTGTCCCTTACTCCTTTCCCAGTCAAAGAATATCCCAGATAAAACAGAAGAAGACAAACCGATTGAGTGGGTAGAAAAGGGTACTGAAGCGCAAAGCGATCGCTTACAGGGAAATTGATGCGACCGCTAACATCTAAAAGTTAAGATGAACATTAGCTAGGTCGGAGTACTTCCCTCAGTAATTGGTATCTCAATACAGAATTTTGTTCCCTGCCCTGGTTTTGACGAACATTGAAAGTAACCTCCATGCTTGTGGACAATTTGGTGGCTAATTGAGAGTCCCAACCCTGTACCCTGTCCTACTGGTTTGGTTGTAAAAAACGGATCGAATATTCGTTCCTTAATCGCTTCGGGAAAGCCCGAACCATTATCTTCAATGCAAATCCTGACCCTATCTATTGTCGGTTGATCTTCGGGCGGGGTTTCCCCGTCCGTACTACTGACAACCTCGGTGCGAATGGTGATACAAGGGGTTGTTGGTTGTTCGTTGTCCGTTGTTGACCACTGACTACTCTCAAGGGCATCAATGGAGTTGCTCAAGATGTTCATAAAAACTTGGTTCAATTGTCCGGCAAAGCACGGCACTGGCGGGATATTGCCGTACTCTTTAATCACTTCTATGCTGGGTCGATCCGCTGTGGCTTTCAATCGATGCTGCAAGATCAATAGCGTGCTGTCGATGCCTTCATGAATATCTACAGACTTTTTCTCAGCTTGATCCAACCGAGAGAAGTTCCGCAACAAAAGAACGATTTGATGGATACGCTCAGTACCCACTTTCATAGAAGACAGGATTTTGGGCAAATCTTCAGCGAGAAAGTTCACATCAATGTCTTCAGCTTGCTGTTGGATAGCAGGCGCTGGATCGGGGTAATGCTGTTGATAAAGAGATAGGAGGTCGAGTAATTCTTCAACATAACAACTGATATGGGGGAGGTTTCCGTGGATAAAGTTGACGGGATTGTTGATTTCATGAGCTACACCAGCAACCAGCTGCCCCAGACTAGACATTTTCTCAGTTTGAATCAGTTGGGCTTGAGTATTCCGCAACTGCTGTAAAGTTTGGCGAAGCTGCTGATTGCTACGACGCAGCGCCTCTTCTACTCGCTGACGCTTGATGATCGTGCGCTCTACCTTACCTAAATTAATTCGTAGCTCCAACTGGGAGATGACTTGGCGACCCAAAACCCGCAGGGCCTCTAGTTGTTCTGTACTTAAGTTTCTAGGAATCCGGTCAATCACGCATAGAGTGCCCAGAGAAAAGCCATCGGGTGTCACCAAGGGAGTTCCAGCGTAAAACCGGATATTGGGGTCAGAAGTTACCAGAGGGTTGGTGGCAAAGCGATCGTCTTCTAATGCATTTGGCACAACCAGCAAGTCATCCGGTTGCAGAATGGCATGGGCACAAAACGCCATATCCCTGGGAGTTTCCGTTGCAGCCACGCCAACCTTTGACTTGAACCACTGCCGATGCTCATCAACTAAGCTAACTAAGGCAATGGGAGTGCCGCAAATATGCGCTGCCAGCGCAGTCAGATCGTCAAATCCAACTTCTGGAGACGTATCGAGAACTTTATAGCGATGGAGTGCCTTAAGGCGATGCGCCTCGTTGTCAGGTAGTGGTGCTGCCTTGGCTCCCTGCACCAGTCTGTTGCTACCGGCAGTCTGGGGAATTGAGACTGTCGTTCGCTCAAGAGTGCGATCGCCAACTGTAGCGTCTGAGCGCCGTTTCTGCCTCTTTGAGAGACTGTGCCTCTTTTTGACAGAACTAACGCCAAAGGCGTGCATGCAATTTTGAAAAAACCTTACTACTCTTTTGAGAATTTTCTTGAGCATGAACGAAATATTACCTGAGTCGGATAGAAAAGGCGGCTCAATCATAAGGGTGCATCCCATTTTTGCAAAAATACGCTTGGCAGAGGAGCGGGGGAGCGGGGG
>CBDTXL010000553.1:0-3786 GCA_965364435.1 uncultured bacterium | reverse complement strand
TAAGTTTTATCTCCTAGGGCAATAAAAGCATCAATCCCTTGCTCTATAAAGGTTTTCCCTCTTGAACATCTGACAAATCCTTCAAGTACAATGAGTATTTTTACTTAATAAAGCCTTTTTGGGACAATTTTACTTTTTCTTAAGATTTAGCTTAAATCCAGACAGCGTGGGAATCATAAATTTTGCGTGAGCGGTAGCTGCCAAGCTTAATTGTAAAGATTTTTAAAGAGGAAAGTGGCCTGAGTACCGTGAGATCCAGTCAACAAGAGTCAGAGGTGCTCTTAGAGGGGGAGCAGGGGGGTGGGGATGGGGGGGATGAGGAGGATGGGGAAGATTGGGAGAGATGAGGAGATAGGGGGGATAGGGGAGAAATTACTTCCCTACCTTTCCCATCTTCACTCTTGGCAAAAAGACCAACTACTTATGACCACACTCGGAGCAGGGGGAGTAGTTTAGGGACGACTCAGAGAGCGCGTTAGCGCGTTAGCTTCAGCAGTTCCTCGGCTTTTGCTGCCCACTCAGGATTACCTTGGGCAATGTAAAGGTCTTTGGCATATTGCAAGACTTGCTGGGCGTCAGTAAATCGGTTCTGGCGCAGAAATACTAAACCAGCACCGTAGTAAGTATTGGCGTAGTTAGAATTAGCCTCAGCTGCTTTTCGGAAGGCATCGAGGGCGGCGTCTAAGTCTCCCTGACTGAACAAAATTGAACCAAGGCTGTATTGCGCTTCTGGGTATCGAGGGCTAATTCTAAGTGCTTGCTGAAATGCCTTTTTTGCCTGTTCTATTTTGCCCTGTTGCAAATAAATGAGTCCTAAATGATAGGCAGGTTCTGGAGCATTCGTACTCAACTGCATCGCGCTCTTGAATTGTGCGATCGCCTGCTCCTGTTCTCCCACTTGCGAAAGTACCAGACCATAGTTGTAATGGGCAACACCGAGGTTTGCGTCAAGTTCCAGTGCCCGTGACAGATACTCCCGCGCTTGGGAAAAATTATTCCCTTCTAAAAGTGCTGCGCCTAAGTTAGCAAATGCCAGGGCAAAGCTGGGGTCTGCCTGTGTCGCCTTGTAAAAGGCATCTGCCGACTCCTGCAATTTCCCTGCCTGCCGCAAGGCTAACCCCAGGTTGTAGTGTGCCGGTGCTAGCTGTGGGTTCAGTTCAGATGCCCGTCGAAACGCCGCTAGAGCTTCGGGTAACTTCCCCTGTTGAATCAATGCGATTCCTTGATTCAGCTGCTCAAGTGCTACTGGTTGTGTGGGTTTCAGTGCCGGAAGGGACTGCGCCAAGGCTTCGGCGGGAACCACCATCAGGCTTCCACCCAGCAACAATAAACTCCAAATTCGGCTAATTTTTTTTAAACAAATTCCTTCCCAGTTGTTGCTTAAATTCATAAAATTTATAATTTATTCATTTACAGCAATTTAACTTAATTTTTAAGAAAATTTACCTTACAAGAGATTGCAAGTTTCATTTCATTGCTATCAGAACGCGCTAATCTCACAGTCAGATAGATTTAATCCCATGTATATATTGACACCGGCAATTCGGAGGATCTAAGACAGCCGACGTGGGAATGCCTGTGTCAAACTGCTCGACTCCTTATAATTCTGAGTGTTGTCATGAACGAAAAAGTCACTTATGCCACACGGAATGTGGCAATTGTTGGACCCTATTTAAGTGGTAAAACAACACTATTGGAAAGTTTGTTGTTTGTCACGGGTGCGATTTCTCGCAAAGGCAACGTTAAAGACGGTAATACAGTGGGCGATGCGGCAACCGAGGCACGCGATCGCAAAATGACTGTAGAGGTAACCGCAGCTAGTACCGACTATCAAGGTATCCGTTTCACCTTTGTAGATTGCCCAGGCTCTATTGAATTTGCCCAAGAAACCTACAATGCCTTAATTGGTGTCGATGCCGCTGTAGTGGTTTGTGAACCAGTACGCGATCGCGTCCTCACTCTAGCTCCCTTATTCAAATTCCTCGACGACTGGGAAATCCCGCACCTAGTCTTTATCAACAAAATGGATCGGTTCTCTTGTACCGATGACGCTTGTGGTCTTTCCTATCGGGAAGTCCTAGATGCTCTCAAAGCTGTTTCCAGCCGTCCCTTGGTACCGCATCAGTATCCTATTGGTAAAGGGGAACAGCTGATTGGCTTTATTGATTTGGTGAGTGAACAAGCCTATCATTATCACGCCGGTGCCCCAGCTGACCCAGTGCCACTACCAGAATCTTTGAGAGAGCAGGAGCAGACGGCACGGCTAGAAATGCTGGAAGCCCTGGCAGATTTTGACGACCACTTGCTAGAAGAACTATTAGAAGAAATTGAGCCACCCCAAGAAGAAATTGTCCAAGACCTGAAGATGGAATTGGGGGCGGACTTGATTGTGCCCGTATTCCTGGGCATCGCCGAGCAAGATTACGGTGTCAGACCGTTGATTGATGCCCTGTTGCGGGAAGCACCAGCGCCTGAGACTACGCGAGAGCGGCGAGGAATTAATGGTAAGGCGGAGAAAACCATCGCACAGGTGCTGAAAACCAATTACACTCTCCAAGGTGGCAAACTCTCACTGGTGCGCGTGTGGCAAGGTAAGCTGACCGATGGAATAATCCTCAATGGCGTCCGGGCTGGTGGCTTGTACCGCTTGTTCGGTCAGCAACAGCAGTCAATCTCCGAAGCCTCAGCTGGTGAAATCGTAGCAGTCGGACGTTTAGAAGGAATTTCAACCAGTGAAACCCTGACTACTGAAGCCGGTCAATCGACGATTAAATTACCGAAAGCTCAGCCAGCTGTGCCAGTTTATCCTTTAGCGATCGCTCCGCAGAACCGCAAAGATGAAGTAAAGCTCAGTGCCGCATTAACCAAGCTTCAGGAAGAAGACCCCTCTCTCGCCTGGGAGCAACATGGCGACACCCACGAAATTATCCTCTGGGGACAGGGCGAAATTCATCTTCAAGTCGCGCTAGACCGGCTGCGGCGCAAATATAACCTGCCGATGACAACGGGGCTGCCGCGAGTTCCCTACAAAGAAACCATCCGCAAATCCACTTCTTCGCACGGACGCTATAAGCACCAAAGTGGCGGTCACGGGCAGTTTGGTGATGTCTACCTCGACATCAAGCCTCTGTCGCGTGGTGAAGGCTTTAACTTCTCACAAACCATTGTCGGTGGTGTTGTCCCGAAACAGTATATCCCTGGCGTTGAGATGGGTGTTCGGGAGTATTTGGGGCATGGACCTTTGGGCTTCCCAGTCGTGGATGTGGCTGTGACCCTGACCAATGGTTCTTACCATACCGTCGATAGCTCCGAACAGGCGTTTAAGCAAGCGGCGCGGCTGGCGATGACGGAAGGAATGGCTAATTGTGAACCGACGCTACTGGAACCAATTATGGCGATTCAGGTGTGTGCGCCAGCAGAATTCACCTCCAAAGTTCTCCAACTGGTAACTGGGCGTCGCGGGCAAATTCTCGGCTATGAAGCTCGTTCAGATTGGTCGAGTTGGGACTGTGTTTCCGCCTATCTCCCTCAGGCAGAAATGCACGACTTCATTGTGGAATTGCGATCGCTCACTTTGGGCGTCGGCTTCTTCAACTGGCAGTACGACCATCTCCAGGAAGTCCCAGGCAAACTTGCTGAAGGTGTGTTAGCAAGTATGAGCCAGAGCAACGGCAACGGTAATGGTCACGGCTAATCGCTGTGCATCTTTGATAGTTCTACCAAATCCGGGTTATATACCCCCTTTAATCCGGTTGTGAGAACCCTGTAGAGACGTTACATGTAACG
>CBDTXL010000552.1:0-3797 GCA_965364435.1 uncultured bacterium | reverse complement strand
GTTGCTCGAACTGCCCATCTATCCGTTTCAATTGCACGCATCACATCCTGGGCATGGTGCTGGGCTGGCATCGTTTCACTGTAGTGGGCATTGTTAGAGGCTGTGAGGATAAACTGACCCCCAGCGGCTGCCTGACTGCGGAAATGCTTGGCAAAAGCTGACTCGTAACAGATACCGACAATTGCCCGACCAAAAGGCGTCTCAAAGATTTGCCTTGGCTTACCAGCAACGAGATGGGCATCTAAAGGAGACAGTCGGTCAACTAAACGTCCCAAAACTTGCTCAAAAGGAATATATTCCCCCAAAGGCACTAGCTTAACTTTGTCGTAATGGCTGAATGTCTCACCAATGCCTGTGACGGTAAACAGGCTATTAGTGACGCTACGCCCTTCTTCTCCCAATGCGCCCACCCAGGCAAGGACACCCTTATCCAAAATGGCTGAATAGAAGGAACTTCGAGTACGAACTTGCTCATCCCACAAGAAGGGCAAAGCCGTTTCTGGAGTCAGAACTGCATCAACACCCTCAGAAGCCAAAGTCTCGTAGCCAGACGTATAACCTTCAATCGCACGACGCCAGCCAGCGGGATAAAGCTTAATTCTGTTGGGGATGTTGCCCTGAATAATCCCTACTTTCAACGCCGTGTCTGGCGGTTGAATCAATGGGCGGCTGTAGAGTCCCACACCAACCAAGTGCAAGACAACCAATAACCCAGCTGCTATGCCTAAAAGGGTTGCAGGTTGAAGAGGAGTTGCAAGTTGCAAGTTAACAGGTTGAAGGTTGAAAGACTGATTTGAACCTTCAACATTGAACCTTCCAACCTTCAACCCTTTTTCCCCCCGACTTTGGTGATAGCGAATCCAAGCTTCGGCAATCAAACCATTCACCGCTACAATTGCGGCTGTAACCGTCGAAGGCCCAGACAGCTGACCAAGGTGTAAAATTGGCAGATTATGGGGACTCTGGGTATAGGACAGAGAAGACCACCACAGAGGTCCAGCACTCCAGAGAGCCTCCAAGCTACACCACAAAGCTGTTCCAATTACAACGCGAACCAAGGCTAAAATTATCGGTTTTTGATGAATCCAAAATCCCACTCCCCCTGCCTCTTTTTGTAAAGGGAGGGACTCGCAAATCCAAAATAGACAAGCTGCCCAAACAGCGACTAAGACGGCACCCCAGAGGGTAATGAAAGTCCAGCAGAAAAGTGCGATCGCAATACTAGCTAGCCACGGCACCCCCATCCAGTCCATTGGATGAACGCCGGTAATCCAAAATAACGCCAAACCGTGATAAGCAATGCCCCAGACTAGACCGTACAACGCACGCTGGCGAATGCCCTGAACCCTATGGGACTTACCCACTTGCCCCCCCGTCTCCCCCCCAACCCTGGAGGGAGACAATCTAGTTTTCTCCAGATTTAGGGGCTTAGGGGGACTGTTCGGCAGAAATGGCGTAAGTCCTGCACTAGCCACTAAAAACCATAGGGGAACTAGAGCAATCCAGGCTAAGGGCCAAGCCTCTACAGGTGAGGGTGTCAGTCCCATCAAGATGCCGCCGGTTAAAGGCAAAAGTAAAAGAAACGCTTGCCCAAGTCGCTTTGAAGTTTTCATCCAGTGACTTTTACAGATGAACCTGTGGCAAGTGACTGCGAGGATTGAAGCTGCGGCTGCTACGGATTTTCTCGTAGTACTCCCGCTCAACTTGGGTGAGGTCTTTCGGTGTTGCAATCATAATCTTCACTAACTGGTCACTGCGTCCACCCTTGGGTCGTGGCCAACCTTTACCGCGCAGCCGCAGGGATTGACCGGAACGGATACCTGCGGGAACGTTCACACTAACCGTACCATCTGGCGTTGGTACCTCAATTGACGCCCCCAACACCGCTTCATCTGGCGTCACCGGCACTTCACAAACGAGATTCTCTCCATCGAACTGAAAGAAGGAGTGAGGATTTAGTTCGACATTCAAGTACAAATCTCCCCGTTGCTGGTTCAGGGCACTTACTTGACCCTTACCTCGAACACGAATGCGGCTTCCGGGTTTCGCACCAGGGGGAATCCGAACATCTATGACTTCATTGCCTAGGTTGAGACGTTTCTGGACACCGTGGAAGGCATCAGACCAGCTGAGAGTAATCGTGGCTTCCCGATCAGCACTGGCCCCAGCAGCGCGGTTGTCAGTGCCTGAGTAGTCCTTAAAGCCACCAAAGTCATTAAACCCGCTATAGCCACTTGTGCCAGTGCGGTAGGTGTAGGTGCGACCAGTACTTCCAGCCGCACCCGTGTTAAAGCGACCGAGCAATTCACCAATAAACTCGTCAAAACTGCCATACTGACTAAAATCAAAGCCGCCAACATCGACGCCGACTCCACCCCCACCAGAAGGCCATCCCTGTCCAGCTTCCTTCCAATATTGACCAAATTGATCGTATTTCTGGCGTTTTTCGGGGTCAGATAACACTTCGTAGGCTTCGCTGACTTCCTTAAAGCGAGCCTCCGCTTGTTTATCGCCTGGGTTCATGTCCGGGTGGTACTTCCGTGCAAGTCGCCGAAAAGTCTTTTTAATTTCATCGGCACTAGCGGTTTTACTTACTCCCAGGATGGCGTAATAGTCTTTGAAGTCGGTTGCAGCCATAAGGGGTGTCTCCTCTACTCTACTCTAAAGATTTAGTCTAAGGTTTATTCTGTTTTGCCTAATAACGCTGCACCCATCTCAACGCTAAGCGTTAACTCCTAAGGTTGGGTTCTCTTGGGGGCAACCGGGCTGAGGCAAGCCGTAAGCTTGAAAATAATCAAATCTAGGTTATTGTCTATATGCCTCAAAGCTAGGGTAGCAAAGCCGTAAAGTTTGTTGAGTTCGGTTCTTCCTTAACGAAGCGATCGCAATTTCCGTACTGTGATTTCCTTGATTGTAAAAAGTTATTCAGGCAGTGAGTTAAGTAGCAGTATTATGCCCCGGATGCCCACCACGGCAACCAGACCACCAAGCGCCATAACGATTAGAGGCCGTAAACTGCTCTCTAGCATGCGTAGTCTTCGTTCTAACTCTCCTTCGTAGTATTGCGCTAGGTTTTGCAGTGCCGTGTCGAGGTTACCTGTTTCTTCCCCAGTGCGAATCAGCTGCATGGCAATCGGCGGTAACTTGCCTTCAAGGCTGTGGCTGAGGGATTGACCCGCGCGAATTTTTCGCGCCGCGAAAGCCAGATTAGCCCTCATCAGTGGGTCGGGGATATGCTCTCGCACCAACTCCAGTGCTGTGAGAATTGGCACGCCGCAACTCAAGGGTACCTGCAACTGTGCCAAGTAAAGAAGCGATCGCGCCTGAATCAGCCTACCCAAAATTGGCAAATTCATGACCAGCTGCTGCCATCCCCTGCTGGAATAGCGAGAAACAAAAAAACTTATACCCAGTAAAAGCAAGCCAAGCGCCAAACTTCTTAGCCAGAATTCCGGTTTAAGCAAACCCGTGGGAGTGGGATTGAAAATTGCCGCGCTCAGGATTAACAAGCTCCAAATTATTGCGATCGCTGATAGTCTCACCGACTGATAAAGTCGTTCCCGTCTAGCTCTAGCTTCCGCAGCACTTGCCAGTTGACCGCAGGTCTGTGTGAGGGCGTCACTGTATTCTCCTAATCGGATCAGGCTGATTGTCCAACGGTCAAAGTAGCGAGAGTCAACTGCAAGTGCTGAAGCCAAATCTAGACCCCCTTCCACAGCAGCACTGACATGATTTAAATAGCGCTGGAAGGAAGGAGCGCAATCTCTAGCCACCAGATTTAAGCTCTGCTGTACACT
>CBDTXL010000551.1:0-3798 GCA_965364435.1 uncultured bacterium | reverse complement strand
TCTTCCCCGGATACCAGGTTTGTACGACGCGACCTGTTAGCTCCTGCCCTAGGTAGGGGGTGTTTGTGGAGTGGGACTTGAGGGTGTGTCTTACAACTTTCCAAGTCTGTTGGGGATTGAAGAGAGCTAGCTCAGCGGGTTGCCCTGGCGCGATCGCACTTGGAGGTTGCTGTAGACAAATCGCTGGATTTGTGCTAAGACTCCGCCATAGTTCTAGGGCTGACCAGTCCCCTGTCTCTACTAGGGTGTGCCAGAGTAGGGGTAGGGCTAGCTCTAAGCCAATAACACCTGGTGGGGCTTCGGCAAAGGCAACGGTTTTTTCTTCGTAGGTGTAGGGCGTGTGGTCAATGGCGATCGCATCGATAATTCCCTCCCGAAGGCCCCTAATCAGTGCCGCTTGGTCATCCGGATTGCCCAAGGGCGGTTCTAAGCGCAAATTTGGGTTGTAACTGCCCAAGTCTTCGGTGTTGAACAGCAGGTGCATCCAGGTGGTACTCGCTGTTACTGGCAATCCTCGTGCTTTCGCTTCTTGAATTAACTCGACGCTGCGACGGGTGGAGACGCGCATCAGATGTACGGGTGTGCCGATGGCGGCTACCACTTCTAATAGGGCAGCTAAGGCAGTTGATTCCGCGATCGCGGGATTCCCTGGCAAGCCAAAGCGAATTGACAGCGCTCCTTCTCGCATCACCCCATTACCCATCAGCTGGCGCTCACAAGGCCATAGTGCAACTGGCTTACCGAAGGGTTGCAGGTATTCTAACAAGCGCCGTAGTAGCCCTAGATTCGATAGCGGACGCCCATCCGCAAAGCCCACCACTCCCCCTGCCCACAACTCTGCAAGTTCCGTCATTTGCTGCCCTTCGCCCCCCACAGTTAGGGCACCCCAGTAATCAATCTGAGGTTTAGGGGCTAAGGCTTCCGTGCCCCTACCATCTAGCTGACGCAATCGGGCTAACCCAGAGGCATTGTCCACGGGAGGCGCAGTATCCGGCAAAATTGTCAACCGTGTAAAGCCACCAGTTGCCGCCGCATCCAGTAGAGATGACCAGGTTTCTCGTTCCTCAAAGCCTGGTTCCCCAGAGTGGCTGTAGAGGTCTACCAGCCCTGGTCCTAAAATTAGTCCCTGGCAATCCCGCACCAGTGTATCAGCTGGTCTCTCAGAAATTTCCGTTTCAATTGCCTTGATAAAACCGTCTGCAATCAAAACATCAGCCAGTTGGTCAGTTCCAGAAACCGGGTCTAAAACCCGGACTTGTTGAAGTAATTCACTATTCATAGGGGATGCCACACTCACAAAACGGCTGTAGACTCTAGCCAAACTACGAGCCATCTTATTTATCTACCCTATCTACTTCAGTCCCTCGCTGCTTCTTTTCGGGAAGGCGACTGTTAACTCCCTCAACTGGGGATTTGGGACAACACCCGTTAGAATGAGAGCGACAAATTATTAATTAAATCACAGAGGAACTACAGAAAGGTCTAACAAGCTGACCGAGATACTCGGTCCTGACGGCGAGAAAATCTATATCCAATACGATGAGGCAGAAAGTGACGACCTGCAAGCGGTTGGATATATTGATGATATTCAGGAAAGAACGGAACGATTCAAAGCAATGATGGTCAGTACGGTACGCGGCTATTCACGGATAGTGCTTAACACCGTACAGAAAAGTATGACTGACCTCCGCTCCCCCAGTAAAGTGACAATGGAATTTGGTTTACAAGCTGGCGGAGAAACCGGAGTTCCTTTTGTTACGAAAGGAACGGCACAAGCCAATGTGAAGGTAACAATTGAGTGGGATTTCAGTAAGGATAAACAGCAAAACCAGTCCGGAAATTCCTGATGTAGTTGAATTGGGGCAGTACCGAATTTTAGGTCAACCCTACACACCGCCCGTAAATCAATTTCCGGGCTAACAGAGAAAGTCCATTAAAATGGACTGAATGCCACACTTAATCAACATTTAGTCCTCTGAAGAGGACTTGAGCTATGAGCCAGGGAATTGATTCCCTGGCGGATGACAGGGGTAAGAACACTATCCTAGTTGAACCTGAAATCGTGTCACTATGATGAGTCATTACGATATCGATCAGCTGAGGGAATCGATGGTTAAAATCCTCGGTGCCGATGGGCAGACTGTTGCAGGTTCTGGATTCATTATCCGCTCGGATGGCTATCTAATCACTTGTCACCATGTTATCTATCTGTTGGATTCTCTGAACGTAGAGTATCAGGGGCAGATTTACGAGGCAGAGTGGTGTGAAGAACTCTCAAACCCAGAGGTTGATATTGCGATTCTCAAGATAAATCTTGAGGGTGCTAAGGCTGTTCCGATTATCAATCCTCAACATCTCTCAACATCAGTAACAGTCTATGGATTTCCTCATGCCAAACAGAAGTTTTTCCCAGAAGGTTTCGATGTCTACGCCCAAAATATTCGTGCAAGTGCGCCTATCAAGTGTATTGACACCTACGGTAATCCTCCGCGTCAACCAATCTTCACGAACCCCTGGAATAAACTGCCACAGGAAAAATCTACTTTTGTGTCTCATAGAATTGATGCCGAAGTAGACCGAGGAACCAGTGGAGGCCCAGTTTTTTCCACAGGCTTGGGTGGCGTAGTAGGAGTGATTCAATCTAAAAGTAAAAGCGATGAGAGTTATGTCATTCGCTGGGACAATATTACAGAGTACTTGGACAAACTGGGATTAGAGCCTCAAAAAAATGCTGTCTGTCGCTTTCTCGAAGAAATTGAAAACAACTTAAAGTACGACAAGCTACTTCACATCGCAGAGCAATCCATTATTCTGAAAGACCAATACATTCCCATTCAGGTGACGCTGGAGAGGAAATACACTCATGCCGTTGAAACCACTTGGGGCTACGCCGAGTCAGACGCGGAACTCAACCGTGTTTATGCCCTGAAGCGGTTGGAGGAATCCCAGCCAAGTCAGGTGGATTGGAAAGAGGCAAGAAAACAGCATCAGCGAATCATAGTGCTTGCCGATCCAGGGATGGGAAAATCTACGCTGTTGAGGAGGGAAGCTTGCTTAACTGCCCAAGAAGAACGGCAGAGTTTGAAAAATAACACTAAAAAACTCGAAGAGGTGGTTTTTCCGCTATTTCTGCGGCTATCAGATTTAGCGGAAACACCCGAAGAAATCATCGATGCTATTCCGGTGCTGATTCAACGGGACTATTCAGAAACGGCAACCCAAGTGATGGAACTGTTGCGGGAGAAGTTAAAAATTGGTAAGTGTCTCCTGCTGTTGGATGCGCTGGATGAAGTACCTACAGAACATCGGAAGCGTTTGGTTGAGAAGCTGAACCGATTTGCCCAACGAAAACCTCCCTG
The DNA here is from genome assembly GCA_965364435.1 of uncultured bacterium. Classification (GTDB taxonomy): domain Bacteria; phylum Cyanobacteriota; class Cyanobacteriia; order Cyanobacteriales; family Coleofasciculaceae; genus CBDTXL01. The sequence goes on along the minus strand of CBDTXL010000551.1, from coordinate 439 downwards.
CCCCATCATCTGCACCTCGCGCATTGTTGGCTATGGTGGGGCATTTGTGACAGGGGTGAAAGAGGTGGAAGTTGTCCCCTTCAGTCAGAAGCAGATAGAGGAGTATATTAAAGCTTGGTTCAGAAATGCGGCGGGATATCTGAATAATGATGCCGTTTCCGCTGCATCCTTAATTCAAGAATTGCGGAATAAGCCCCAGATTCACGGATTAGCACAGAATCCTTTGCTGTTGTCGTTGATTTGCAGTCTGTATCAAGAAAAAGGATTAACGCTACCAGCCCGACGCTGCCAGGTGTATGAGCAAGCAGTACGCTATATGCTGGGCAAGTGGAGCAAGAAGCGCAATCCAGAATTAAAGGATGCGTGGATAGATGGGAAAACCGAGTTACTTGAGGAACTTGCCTATCAATTTAGTTGTGATGGCAAAGAGATTTTTACC
>CBDTXL010000550.1:0-3800 GCA_965364435.1 uncultured bacterium | reverse complement strand
CAGCTGCAATAAAAGTACCTAAATACGTTTCGCTAGTGCCTCCCGTATAAATTTCGTTGGCAGTGTCAATAAAATTCCCTCCAGCATTCATGAAAGCATCGAAAATTTTGCGGCTTTCCTCGTAGGATGCACCCCAACCAAACTCTTCACCAAAGGTCATTGTTCCCAAACAAATTTCTGAAACTCGCAGTCCGCTTTCACCTAAAAGCTTGTATCGCATAGTGATTTTTTCGTGATTTTTAAAAGGGTATTTGGAGAACTGGCTATTAGGAGAAGGGGCTAGTTCCCTCTTGCCAAAGTGCAGTCATTTTCATCTTGGTAACTTGAGCAGCAGCAGAATTCATACTTTGATTTCTCCCATCTCTTGTTGGTGCTTGGGCAGTAGTTATTGCTGTCATCAGTCCAACAATTCCAGCACTACCTGTAAAAATTAGGTTTCTGGGGGATAGCTTCACCATCTAAGGTTTCCTGTTATTTATGGGAAATTGGAGCATCTTGTAGCGTATTTTTGAAGTGAGCAGCAGCAACTTGCACCGCTTCGGTAACATACGGCTCTTTGTCGTAGAAGTCAGTGTGCTGACCCTGTGTCCAGAACAACTTCTTTTGTCGCGGCATGTCATTGTAAAATTTACGCACGCTCTCTGGTAGAGCCGAGTTGTCGCTGTGAATAAATAGGGTGGAATGTTGAGTTTGGGAGCCGCAGCGATCGCTTGCGCCATATAACCAGCACTGGCGCACACACCCAACCCACCGATACGGTTGGCATCAATCATGGGTAGCGATCGCAAATAGGTTACGGCATTCTTGATGTCCTCAATTTTCTTCTGGGGCGATTCGTACTCACGGAGTTCACCGCCGCTTTCACCCCAGAGGCGAAAATCAAATGTTAATGTTGCAAACCCTTGTTCTACCAACCTCTTCGCATACAGCTCGGGCATCTGCTCCTTCACCGTTGTCCACGCACCCGCAACCACGACAGCTGGAAGTTTGTCACCCGCCTTGTAGGAGGTGGGCAGATATAAGTTACCCACCATCTTCACACCTTCGTTTTGAATCTAAATCGATGAAGTTCTGTAGCTTAGTTTCTGCTGCATAAACTCCATATTCTTGAAGAAGTTGCTGCTTAATCGCTTCTTTTTGTATAGGCTCAATTTCCATCTTGAGAATCTTTGCTCGCGAATCTAAGTCAAAACTTAGTAATCGATATCGTTTCATTCGTAATCCACCTTAGATTGCTTATCTTTTGTTTCATGGTGTCTCATCCCTGAGATAGTTAAGCTCAACTAGTGCGGCACGTAGCTCCTTTTCAAAACGCCCAAATGCTGGAACCTGTCGGAGACGGGTCAACTGCACCCGCTCCCCAATTGCATCAAAGAAGTCTGCCGCAGTTCTGCGTTTGCGCTGTTTGTCTCCTACTACCTTGGCATAAGCTTGATTGAGCGTTTGCTTGGGATCGAGAATTCCTTCTACCTCACGCGGTCTTGGCGGTATCCCTAAAGCCTTATCATCCAGAACTGTTCCAAAGGCATCTCGTAAAGCATCACCATCAACCAGCGTCCAAGCTTCCATTTCTCGGACAGGTACAACACCCACCGTCCGTTCCAGTTGGGAGGACAGTTCAGCTGCAATGCGTTCCTTGGCTGGCTGAACTCGTTGATTGTAAGCAACTTCTGGATTGCCTGCTCCATCGGTATGAATGAATAGAATGTTGTAGGCTCCGTTAGCTGCTTTTGCCGCTTCTAAGATTTGGGTAGCGAGGTCTGCGTCCCGGTACTTTTGAGGCGTGTGCAGATTCAATACATCTCCGATTTGTACTGTAGTTCGGGCTTCCATCAAACACAATTCCTCTGTTGTACGGCGCAGGATGGGTGGTAAAAAGCGGTAGTCAGTCGGCCCTTCTGCGAACAATGCTAATCCCAAATATTGCACCTGCGTTAACCCTCTTGATCGACGCTATGCAAATAGCGTTCCACCTCGACCATGCCAACATACTCCCGATTTTCCTCAGGCAACAGTTTTCCATGAAGCTTGACAGGTCTGATGCGGGTTTTACGACTAATTTTGTCCACTTGTGGGTTCACAACGCTGACCATATCAGCGAACATCGCCTCATCCTTTTCTAAGCAGGAGAGAACTACAGGGGAATGGCTGTTGAGAAGCATTTGGGAGAGCGGTTCTTGTTCATCCACCTTGTCAGAAGTTGGATCTGTCACCAGTTCGCGTAGCCGTTCAATCATTGCCTTCAAACGGAACGGATGCACCCCATTCTCCGGTTCTTCAAAACAGACTAAGCCGCGATGTTTCGGATCGTGTAAAAGAGTTAGCAGTGCTAAAACGCGCAGAGTGCCATCTGATACAACACGAGAGCTGAAAGGATGTCCATCCCTCATGTCAATGTCAATCCGATACTCTCGGTTTTTTTCGTCCTCTTCAATCCTTACGCCCACTACACCCGGAATCAGAGAAGTCAAATCAGCAGCAATATCTGCTAAGTCTCCCTTAGGTCGGGTTTCCGTTGCTGTCTCAGCTTGAATTCGAGCTAGTACCGTAGCAAGATTTGCTCCATCTGGTTCCAGTTCAAGAGCGGCAGTGGTAGAGCTTGGTCGTCTCAGTGCATTGGGGTCGAGTTGGAGAAAACGCCAAGAGCGCATCTCCTCACGTAGGGCATAAAGGTGTGGAAACTCAGCAGAAGTAATGCTTGAGAGCACAGTAGCCTCTGCTGCTTCTGCTGGGCGCGTTCGACCTTTCCTACCATCCTGATTAATTTTGAAACTGCGCTTGCCACCAGACTCACCAGTAGTCAGCCAAGGTGCGCGGCGACCGTATTTCAGGAATAATTGTCTGAATTGGGCTGAAAGTTCCTGTTTTTTGGGTCGCCACTTATCACTCTGAGCAAGGATCGGTTTTGCCTCCTCTCTCGCCACGACCAATCGCTCAATACCCCGGTCATCCTTCCGGCGTTCAATCTCTACCTCATAACGCACACGAGAATGAGAAATTTTTACCGTGTCACCCCAAGGGTCTTGTACTTCGGGCGCGAGGAGTAGTTCTACTGCGAAAGCCATTCGGGTGACAGAGGAACCATCCGCTTTCTTGCGAAACAACTCTTGAGGTTCGCCGCGCAAGGTCTTGACGGCTGTTCGCAAGTCAGTTCCGGCTAAATGGGAGAGGAATCGAATTGCATCAAACAGATTGGACTTACCAGAAGCATTTGGCCCCAAAATTACCACAAAAGGCCCCAAATCTAGTCCAAAATCCTCGAACGTCTTAAACCCGTCAATTTCAATTCGGGTTAGCATTGGCTGTCTTTCCCAAAAAGGTTAAGCAGTCGTAAATCAATAACTTGAGCGAGTTTCTTCTATTGTCCCTCTCATTCAAAAGGTTATACAGGTTATACATCACTAGTGTTTCTTTCACCAGTGAGCTTAAAATAGGATTGGCGCACTTGTTACGCTAACACGATCGCCTCTAAGCAACCATATTCAACGGTAATACCGTCCCATTGAGCGAAAGAGGGTTGGGGAAGGAGGTTGGGTGCTGACAGATTCAATTGGCTTAAGCACAATTTTCCTTCAGAAAAACTACTTTTAATAACTCTTAATAAAGAGTAACCCAACTTGCAGGTTCAGGACTTATGCATCTGGCTGTATATTTCATCCAAGTTATAACTGCTTTAGCTATACTCTGTAGTTGGCGAAAACCCAGTAAAAAATTATGAGTCTGTTTGAACAAATCATCAATGCCATTGACAATCCCACTCAGCAAGCTAGTCCTGGTCAGGTGGGTGACATTCTCAGTAC
>CBDTXL010000549.1:0-3813 GCA_965364435.1 uncultured bacterium | reverse complement strand
ATGGCTCATCTTCCCCTCAACGATGAAGAACTCGATGTCGCCATCTTCTCCCTCTCCCTGATGGGTTCCAACTTCACCGACTACCTGCGCGAAGCACACCGCACGCTCAAACTGGATGGTCAGCTACATATTATCGAAGCAACCTCACGCTTTAGCAACCTCCCTCAATTCCAAACAGACCTAGAGGCGCTAGGATTCGATATTGTCAGAGTTCGAGAGATGTGGAAGTTTACCCACATTCGTGCTATCAAGACAGAACAAAGACCCCAAGATGGAATCGAACTGCGATTTTAGCTTGAATCGCAAGAAAGCAAGAGAGCGCCTTTCGATTGATGTACTACCCAAAGCAAGCAACTTGGTATGAATCATCCTGAGAGAACGAAAGGAGAAAACCAATGAAAGTGGCAGTCTTCAGCACGAAAACCTATGACCGGCGGTTTCTGGAAGCTGCTAATGCCGATCGCACACACGAGTTGGTATTTTTTGAAGCGCGTCTGACTGCTGACACCGCTGTCTTGGCAACAGGATTCCCAGCCCTGTGTGCCTTTGTCAATGACCAGCTCGATGAGAAAACCTTGAAGGCTCTTGCTGAGCAGGAAATTCGCCTGATTGCCCTACGTTCTGCCGGTTTCAACCATGTAGATTTAACCACCGCAACTGAGTTGGGGTTGACAATTGTGCGGGTTCCTGCATATTCTCCCTATGCGGTTGCTGAACATGCAATCGGACTAATTCTGACCCTCAACCGCAAGATCCATCGCGCCTATAACCGTGTGCGAGAAGGTAATTTTTCCCTAGACGGACTGTTGGGATTTGACCTGAATGGCAAAACGGTTGGGATTGTCGGCACTGGTAAAATCGGCGTCATCGTGGCGCAGATTCTTAAGGGATTTGGCTGTCAATTACTCACCTATGACCTGTATCCGAACCCAGAGTGTGAAGCACTGGGGGCGAAGTACGTGGAACTTCCTGAACTCTTTGCAGGTTCTGATATCATTACCCTACACTGCCCACTGACACCAGAAACTTATCACCTGATAAACGACCAAGCTCTAGAGCAGATGAAACCCGGTGTCATGCTGATTAACACCAGTCGGGGGGCGCTGGTTGACACCGAAGCCGTAATTGGCGCTCTCAAATCTAGGAAAATTGGCTACCTTGGTCTAGACGTATACGAGCAAGAATCTGATTTGTTCTTTGAGGATTTGTCTGAGGAAGTCATTCAGGATGATGTTTTCCAACGTCTGCTGACGTTTCCTAATGTTCTGATTACTGGTCATCAAGCTTTCTTTACTGAAAACGCCCTCAAGAACATCGCCGAGACGACACTGTCCAATATTACAGACATTGAACAGGGGCGTCCTTGCCCAAATCAAATTAGCTCCTGACGGTATTACGCTGAACATATGTGGACAAACACATCTGACGCGAGAGCAATGCTTCCAACGGCTAGGTTGAGAGCAAAGGAGCCGTCCCTCAAAGCACGGAGCATAATATTCCGTGCGCCACCCCAGTCTCGGTCGTGTTCATGACCGCATCTAGGGCATTTGAATGTTTTGGAGCCGCCTAACTTGTCATGCTCAAATCCGCAATGGGTGCAAGTCTTGCTAGTATATGATTCGTTGACATCCACAACCACAACGCCACGACGTTGAGCCAAAGACTTAAGAAATGTCTTAAATCGGTAGCTTGCCCAAGTCAACATTGCTCTAGCTGTTTTAGTATTCAGCTTGCGTTTTGACTTGATAACCATTTTAGAGGTTTCAAATATGGGCAGAAAGATGATTTTGTAGTTTGTGGTTAAATAATTGGCAACCTGCTTGTGACATTCATCAATCAAATTGCGAATGCGATTTCTGATTCGGTGAGCAGCTTTATACATTTTCTGTTTCTGTTTGCGGCAAGCTTTTGCGGCTTTACCTATTAGTTTGTCAAGGTGAGAACACAATCGATGAATGCGTCCAATGTCTGCCTTGCCAAACTCTAAAATAGCTTCACCGTCGTAGCCAGTTAAAAACGTTCTCACGCCTGGGTCTAACGCCATTACCTTACTAGCTTTGGAAAGAACTTCCTCTACACGAACGGGAAAAACAGCAAACCAGCGCTGCCTATCTCGTATCAATTGGGTTGCGTGTTCGCAAACAACAGGAAGAGTTTCGCTAGCTTTGAATGCTAACTTCTTTGTCAAACCTGGATACCACGTACCAGATTTGTAGTTACAGGCATGAAACTTAAGGGTTTGCACGGGTTGCCGACAGCTTCTGTAATGAGCCTCTCCTTGCTTTTTCGCCTGTTTCCAAGCATCGTGAGCATCAAAAATAGCGTTTTCTCTTGGATGATTAGGAGTGGCTTTTATCCAATCAGGTAAGTCGGAATTCATTACGCTATCTCGCAACGAATAGGCGCTTAGGCTTGGGTTGTTTTTAAGTATAGATATTGCTTGGTTGTAGCAATATCTGGCAGCAGCCAACCATTGTTTCCAGGTTTTATGCAACTCAGCTTCGGGATACACCCGAATTTTAAGCGTCTTATTTGGAGCTAGCTTTTTGGTCTTGTGTCTCGGTGCCTTCTTGTACGAGTTGTTTGATTTGCTTGGCGTGTTTTCTAAGGGAATAGAGTCTACTCGAGAAACTATGCAAGATGGCGATGATATCGGCAACAAGCTCTTGGTCGGGGCTGAGACTATCTTGGTTGAGAACCACGATTTTGCACTCATGGATTTCACACAACCATTCAATGAGGTCGAACCCGAACCGAGCAAGTCTGTCTTTGTGGGCAACCACAATAACTTTGACATCTCCTTTGAGAACTCGTCCCAGAAGGGAGAGCAGTCCTTTCCGCCTAAGATTGAGTCCTCCTGCCACTTCCTTAATAACTTCTGCGCTTGGGTAGAGCGTTGATAGTCGCTCAACTTGTCGATGGAGGTCGCCAAGTTGAGGTCGGGTAGAGACGCGAGCATAGATAACAGTGGCGCGTCTTCTTCCGTCTTCTGATTCTTCTTTAATGAACTTTTCGATGTCATATCGCCGTTGTCCTGATGGCGTTTTGACCGTGTTGATTTTACCTTCGGCTTCCCATCGCCTGAGGGTTCGGAGGCAAACCCCCAGAGTGTTAGCTGCTTCATTAGGTTTGACAAATTTTGGCATAAGCTGATTATTTCAAATTATGTGCTTATTGTCCATTATTGTCCAGTAAATTAACGACTAGAGGAGTACCGATCTCAGGGTTGCTGCCAAGGGTACTGCATGAGGGAGATGGGGGAGATAGGGGAGATAGGGAAGATAGGGAAGATAGGGGAGAAATTACTTCCCTACCTTCCCCATCTTCCTCACCTTCTCCGTCTTCCTCACCTTCCCCATCTTCACTCTTGGCAAAAAGACCAACTACTTATGACCAAATCCTGCGTGAGGGGAGAACGCGATCGCTGTTAAAGTGGGAGGAAAGCCACCAGCGTTTTTGGGTAAAGCAGTAAAGCGGGGATAACCCATTACCCATTAGACCTCTTGCAAAAATCTAAAAAACCCCTCCCTAACTCTCCCCATGAATCAGGGGAGGGAACCGGATTTTTCTTGCTTACCCCTGATTTGTAAGCTTTGCGGACTGAGGTGCTCAGCAGGTGAAGGTCACTATATGTTATAGATTATCTTTTACCTGCTCCTGCCGTTAGTTGGAGCAACGCCTAAAAGCCAACGGATTAAGTGTGTCTACCTCATTGACCAAGGTGTTACCCATAAAAATCAAGAGAGTAGACGGTGATGAAATCATCTTTTTCAAGAACAGTCAGCTGGTTATTAACAATTTTTCCTCTAGCTG
>CBDTXL010000548.1:0-3813 GCA_965364435.1 uncultured bacterium | reverse complement strand
ATACTTCACTTGGCTTCGCGGAGTGCCTGAATATCGCTCTCCATCAGTTTGTCGATGTTGCGCGTTATCTTCTCTATATCCCAATCCCACCAGCTAATCTCCAGTAGTTGCGCCACTTCAGTATCGCTGAAGCGCTGCTTGATTGGACGTGCCGGGTTTCCACCAATAACGGTGTAGGGAGGAACGTCTTTAGTCACGACGGACTTTGCGGCAATGACCACACCGTCGCCAATTTTGACTCCCGGCATAATCACCGCCTCATAGCCAATCCAAACATCATTGCCAATGATCGTATCGCCTCGGCTTGGCAGATTCATCAACTGATCCATCGCCTTCTCCCAACCCTGTCCGAATGCTGGGAAGGGATAGGTGGAAATGCTATCCAACTTGTGATTGGCACCATTCATAATGAACTTGACATTGGTGGCGATCGCGCAGAACTTACCGATGATTAGGCGATCGCTCCCGTAATTGTACAGGACGTTTCTCTCGAAGCCTTCGGGGTCAACCGGGTCGTCATAATACGAGTAATCGCCGACAATAATGTTGGCTGACTTCACAAAATTCTTGATGAAGCAGACCCGTCGATGATCTGCCATTGGATAGGGTCGGTTCGGATTGGGTCCCAATTGTTCCGTCAAATTATTGACTCCTATCGAGAAGGGGAGTCTGAGGGGCGATATTACTGCGTCCATAACGGGTTAGGGTTTGGTCGTAGATCCATAGACCCCTCAGGTAAAAACGGGTAGTTCAATAATATCCGTTTTTACAATTGAACGAACTTGGAGTGCTATTGTTAGATTCTTCGGGAATTGCAACCGACATACCTCTGTCTTGAATAAAGTCCACGCGCCTGCGTTATTTCATCGGGGAGAAATAGAACGAGAAGACACTGAAATGCGCCTACGTCGCCTGACTCGACAACAACTAAAAAATCGGCAAGCCCTCCTAAATAAAGTCAGGAAATTCTGGGTTGAAGGTGTTTTAGAAACCTCCTTACAAGACCAAGTATTAATTGAACTAGATTTGGAGGAACGCGCTGATGCTGTAGTTTCTTCCTGTGCCAGGGAATTAGCAATAACTGATGAGGTGCAACAACCTCTACCCAAGGGGACTAACGTTATTTCTATTTTTGACCAGTTGGGTGAGAGGCGGATGCTGTTGATTTTGGGTGAATCAGGGGCGGGAAAAACTACCACATTACTGGAACTCACCCGCGATTTTGTTAACCGTGCCGAACAGGCTTTAGATTGCCGTATTCCTGTCGTATTTAACCTCTCGGCTTGGGCGGAGAAGAAGCAGCCAATTGGGCATTGGCTGGTGGAAGAACTCAATAGCAAGTATCAGGTTCCTAAGTCAATTGGAGCTGATTGGGTGGAAAAACAGGAACTTTTGCTGCTGCTGGATGGCTTGGATGAAGTGAAAGCGGAACACCGAGAGAGTTGTGTGGCAGCGCTGAATGATTTTCATCAAAATTATGCTCCTGAAATGGTGGTTTGCAGTCGCATCAAAGACTATCAAGAACTCTCTAACCGTCTCAATTTTCAAAGTGCAGTTTATTTAAAGCCACTCACTCCAGAACAAATCCGTCACTATTTAAAGAGGATTAATGCTGATTTGACAGGATTGAGAGCTTTAATTAAAGGGGATATGGCATTACAGGAGTTAGCGAAGTCACCTTTAATGCTCAATATTATGGTTCTGGCATATCAAGGAGTAGCTGTTGAAGATTTACCTAGAACTGAAATCATAGAAGAACGGCGCAAGCAGCTATTTGATGCCTACATTGAGCGGATGTTTTGTCGTCCTACTCGCCTTAAGGTTGAGCAACGATATTCGGAAGCACAAACAAAGCGTTGGCTGACTTGGCTGGCGCAAAAGATGGTTCAGCAGTCGCAGACAGTATTTTTCATCGAGGGAATGCAGCCTACATGGTTGCAGGGGAAATGTAAAAGAATACTTTGTCTGCTGGGAATTTTCTTCATGAGTTGGCTGGTTAGTTGGCCGATTGGTGCGCTGATTAGTTGGCTATTTTTTGGGGTGATTGATGGGCAAAGTGATGATGTGCTGATTCATTGGCTATTTTTTGGGCTGATTCATGGGCTATGTTGTGCGCTGCTGTCTGTCTACTCGCTTAAGGGAGACATGGGAGAAATAAAAGGAAATCTGAAATGGTATTGGAAAGAAGCAACTGGACGGCGTAGGCTAATTCTAAGTTCGATTGTTGGTGTTGGACTGATTTATTGGCTGATTTCAAGTTCGATTGTTGAGCTGATTATTAATCTGATTATTCTGCTGAGTTATGTGCTGAATATTGGGCTGGTTGATGGAGGTGGAAAAGCCTGCATCCAACACTTCACCTTGCGCCTCATCCTTTATTGCAACGGTTATATCCCCTGGAACTATGCCCGTTTCCTCGACTACGCCACTGAGCGCATCTTCCTGCAAAAAGTTGGCGGCGGTTACATCTTCATCCATCGCCTGCTGCTGGAACATTTCGCTCAGATGAAACTTGAGAGTTGAACGCAAGTTCAGTTAGAAGCGAGGCTCGTAAGTGCTTATGCTCAGTAGCCAGTTTTTAGGAATAAGGTGCTATTACTTGAGTTCACCTGTTACCAGCCTCCTCAAAATCTCTGTCACTTCCGCAGCCATCCGAGCGTCGATTTCAACTGCTTCTCGATTTAAATCCCCTAAGGCTTTAGCACCTCGCAAAGCCATTGCTACAGACTTCAATCTGCCCTTGTAGCGAAACTGGATAAAGCAGGTGTAGGTTATCTCTGTACGCTTCCTAAGCTTAGTGTATCCAAACCCCAGTTTCGAGAGAATAATCAGGTTTGAAATACTGTCGCGAATTCCCAGCTTCTCAAGTGCTACATCAATATAACGGGCAGTGTCTTTACCAAGGGCAGGAACGAGCGATTTCAAATTGTTCCACTTCATTCCAGGCAATTGTGCCGACACTGGGAGGTGATAGTGCCACCCAACCATTGAGATGATTCTCGTCAAGTCGTAAGTTGTAACTGAGTTGTCCCCTTTCTCGGTTTCCGGTGCTGCTGTCAATAACACCCGGTCTTGCTCAACTAATTCCGGTGCAGCAATCAGGGGAGCTTCACCGTACAGTCCCCGAAATGTTGCGTTTTGGTTACCAGTAATTCCCTTGAGCCATGTTTCTAACCCAGCATAGGTTTGAAAACGCTTCATCATCGCAGCTAAAGCGTTGGAGGAAGCGATCTTTTCCTCATAAGTGACAATATCTTCAACTAAGTCGAGAAATCTAAAGCTTTTACCCTCGCCCCTAACCGCGCAAGCGCTGATATCTTCATTAATGGAGCAGACTATATTTAGAATTGGAAGAATTTTAGTTGTACTCCAGAATTCTTCCTTGTCCAGGGCATTTCTCCCCAACCAGCGAGCTTTGAACGGTCCCTCGTTGGTGCCGCCAATACAGACACAGGCTTGCTTGATGTCGAGATGGAGAAATTCCAGACCTTGCTCGTCAATAAACGGAAGTTCCGCGACAGCAGGGTAAGAGGGAGCGCCCGCGATCGCTAAACCAGGCTTTTGGGTTAAACGCTCCGGGTACTTCTCTACCTGCGTTATGAAGGGTGAGTTTTTGATGCCTTTGTCTAGAATGGCTAGCTTGTCTGCGTTAAAGCCTTCTTCCGACTTGAGGAATTCACTGAAGACTCGCTGGCGGTCTTTGGCGAGCGCTAGCGCCTCTGTCTCACCAAAAAACTTGAAAGAGTCGTAAAAAAACCCGGTAAGCCACTCTATTAGGAGGTCAATCATTCTTTGGGTAATTGGTGGGAGATA
>CBDTXL010000547.1:0-3816 GCA_965364435.1 uncultured bacterium | reverse complement strand
CGGGGTAGACCAGCCGAACCGATGTTCTGGGTATGGAATCGCATCATCTGCTCCATAAAAGTCCAAAGGTGACGATCTGTCTTGGGAGAGCGAGGCAATTCATCCAGACCATCGAGGATCAATAAGCAGGGAGGTGAGCTAAGGGAGAACCAGCCATCCGTATCAGTGAAGCGTCCTACAGGGAAGGCACTTTCCAGGGTTTGCTCCAGTGTTTGACCTAAGGTCGCATCTCGAAGCCGGATCATCACCGGCATCCAACTGGGATAAAGCTCCTCAGCTACTCTGGATGCCCACATCTGGCAAAAACTGGTCTTGCCACCACCCGGTTCAGCTTCGATGACGGCGATAGTTGTCTTATCTTCCAACTGCGACATTGCCCATTGCATCAAATCCACTGGCTCGGAGGTGACAGAGGGTTGAAGGTGACGCGCTGGTTTTAAACCTTCAACCTGCCAACCTTCAACCTTCAACTCTTTTCCCTTAAGAGAAACGTATAAATCCTTGAGGGCAAAGGGTTCTGCCAGTAAGGGTTCACTCAGAGATTGCAAAAGTCCTGCCCGGTAGTATTCCCGATCCAAGTTAAGTGGTAATGTTGCTGTGGGAAGTTCTGAGTTTAGATCTGCGTCCTCTTGGGTAGTTGTCTCTCGCCAACTACTTAAATTGCCCAACCGCACAAACTTTTGCAGCTGCGCCAGGGGCAGAGCATTTTCGGCAATCACGGTAAGCAGATGACCAGCTAGTCCATGACTCAGGCGTTGCGTGAGCAGTTTGGCTTCGGTTTCCTCAGCCCCATTCGCGACAAACCAAGCGATCGCCAGATTATTCATCTGCTGCACCAGCAATGAGTCAGCAACCAACGAGAGAGCCTGTTCAGCCTGACTATCACTGAGGCGACCTGGTCGCAGGGTTTTCAGTAGAGCGATCAGTTGCGGGTCACTCAGGGGTTGGTCAGCATCTTGAACCGCTGGCACCTCAGCTCGATTAACCCAGGGTCTTCCAACCAGAGCTTCTTGTTCTAAAATCCCTTGTAAGGCATTAAGATAAGCAACTTGAAAGGTGAGCCATGTTCCTTCATTACGCCGCAGGGGCTTTTTCCGACTCAAAATGCGTAGCAGTCCCACACTCAACTGGGAGATGGCAGGAGCCGCAAGACAAGCAGCTTTTAAAGGCAGCTCCAAAACATCGGTTAGGGAACTAATTGAAAAAGGGGTTAGGCTCTTGACGTCCATGTCCTGGGCAATGCGAAAGGCAATGCCCCCAATCTGGGCACTGTGGTGTCCCAGTTGGGTAAGTTCAATGTGGCGCTCTGCTAGCCAATGCCGAATGCTTAGGCTCATGCCACCCTAATTACTCCGAAATTGCTCACTCATCCTATTTTGAACCCTATACAATGAGTGCGAGTTACAGGCAATCGCGACGAGGCAATCCGCCTGTTTGTGTCAGGCTACTCAAGCCTAGCCGAATTATCAACAATGTTGAGTTCTTCATCGCCCACTAAGGACTAATCGCGTATCCGTGCCAAAAAAAGAAATGCACCGATTCCATGTCCAAACCCGCCTTCCATCTCACAAACGACGGGGACGCAAACTGGTCATCCGACTGGGAAAGGACAGTAAGGTATCTACTTTAGAACAGAGTCCGGAGGGGGGAGTGGGTAGTAGGGAAGATTCTAGAATTCCTACGTCCTCGTCCCTGGTTCCTACTCAAAAACGCCGCCGCTCATTTCGCGTTGGGCGGTGGCAACTGCTGTGGCTGAGTGTCCTCTCGATTCTGGGGGTCAGCCTCGCCTCAGGTGTGTTATTTCTAACAATGCTGCCGCCCCCGATCAATTGCCAACGCATCTCCCCCTTGTCCGCTGATAGCGATCGCTTGTACTGTGCCCAATTGGCTGCCTCATCTGGGAAATTAGACCAGTTAGTGGCGGCAATAAAGTTAGTCCAGGATTGGCCTGTTAACCACCCCCTCTACTCAGAGGCGCAGCGAAAGCTTAAGGAATGGTCTGGGGCGCTTCTGGAGATCGCGCAGCGGAAAATTAACCAGTCTGACCAGTCGGGAGCCGTGGAAATCGCTAGTCAAATTCCCGTCAGTAGCCCCCTTTACCCTGAAGCACAAGCTGCGATCGCGACCTGGAAACAGGAGTGGAAACAGGGGGAGGAAACTATTAGCAAATTCAAGAATGCTCTGAAAGTGCAAAACTGGCAGCAGGCATCCCAGATCATTGCCGTCCTGTCCCAGAGCAATCAGGAATACTGGAGCATATCCCATGTTGATGCCCTGATCAAGCAGCTGGCGGCAGAAAAACAGGCATGGCAGCAGCTGGAAGAGGCGCGGGATTTAGCGAAGTCTAATAGGCTGGCGCAACTGGAGGAAGCGATCGCACTTGCCTCTAAAATCAACCCCAACAGCTATGTAAAAACCCAGGCTCAACTGGAACAGTCCCGGTGGAGTCGCACCTTAGTACAAATTGCCGCAACGAACTTCAAAAATCAGGATTTTGACGGTGCGCTCAATGTGCTAAAGCGGATTCCTGTTAATACCCCCCTTTACTCTGAAGCTCAGGAATGGATTCAGCTGGTTCGCGCATCCAAAACGGCGAAGGAGGATAACATTCTTGCATTAGTGGACGCTCTGGCAGGAGTACGCCAGATTGCGCCCAAAAGCCCTGTTTATAGCCTTGCCTCAAAACAAGCAGCGCTGTGGCAGTCTCAGTTGCAAGACCACGCTCAGTTGCAGTATGCGGTCGCGATCGCTAGTTTGCAGCAACGGCAGACGTTCGCCTATGCGATTAACCAAGCAACTAAGGTAGCACCAGGACGGTCCCAACGCATACAGGCTCAGACGCTGATTGCCCAGTGGCGTAAGGAAATTCAGCAAATTGAAGACCGCAATAAGCTCAACGAAGCCCAACAGCTGGCAGAGCGAGGAAAGATTGAAGAGCTCAAGACAGCCGTGGAAATCGCGAGTAAAATTCAGCTGGGTCAGCCCCTGCGCCTCGAAGCTCAAAGTGCGATCGCTAAATGGAACCGGCAAATTCAAAGGCTGGAAGACCAGCCCACCTTGGATTTAGCCGATACGTTTGCCCAGCGCCGGGATTTGATGGCCGCGATTTCTACAGCTGGGCAGATTCGTCCCGGTCGGGCGCTGTATCCTGAAGCACAGAGGGCAATCAGCAACTGGCTGGCTCAAGTCCAGACCGCCCAAGACCGTCCGATCCTGGAAGCCGCTACCGCCCTCGCTGCTCAAGGCCGTTTCGACGCCGCGATCGCAACCGCTTCTCAGATTCCTCCTGAACGAGCGCTTTACGGGCAAGCTCAAGCCGCGATCGCCCGTTGGACATCCCAAAAAGCTGCTATCAGCGGTGAACCTCAGCCAGTGGCTCCTGGGCAGAACTAAAGCAACGAGAATGTTATGCTAACGAGCGTTAGGGTTTGGGGACTAGGGCGTCGGAAATTCCTGATATCCTTTTGCCCAATCCCAGATTTTTTGGAGGGCTTGCTATTTAGTTGCCATGAGCGATAGCGCCACGGGAGGCGAGAGCGTTGCGCTGCGGAGCGCAGATCGCGTCCTTAACTTAACTCATATCCTCCTGATTGATGATGACCCAATCTTCCGGCTGGGTCTACGCACAGCTCTGGAACCCTTTCCTGACTTGCAAGTCGTCGCCGAAGCAGATACGGGTGCAGCAGCTCTAGATCGCTTGAGGGGGCACGAGCGTGAAGACGCAGTGGATTTGGTAGTTTTGGAACTAGCTATTGGTCGCTCTAACCCCAACGAAGAGTTGAAGGTTACCCGGTTGAATGTTGAAAGTGACGCTCC
>CBDTXL010000546.1:0-3817 GCA_965364435.1 uncultured bacterium | reverse complement strand
GATTTACATCAGCGATGAAGAACTGAAATACCAAACTAATCAGCCCCGCGATAACGCCAAAAAATAAAACGATGCCGTAGCCTTGGATTGTTCCACCTCTCCAAGCTGAAATTCCTAATCCCATTAACGGCACACACAGGAGATTAATCAAATTGGCCGCACTATTACGAATGCCAAAATATCGCCCACGCAAGCGCCGGGGAACTAACGCTGCCATCCAGCTGAACCAAGAGGCACTGCCTAATGCACCGAGGATATGTGTTGCCAAGACAATTACCACTGTCCAAAAGACGAGCTGGTGATGTCCAGTTTGGGAGTCACTCAACCCTGCAATGAAGAGCAACAGAATTACCCACAGTAGCCTTGACAAGCCAAAAACCCATACACCATACCAGTGACGGCTAGTGGTACGTTCTGCTAAGTAGGCTCCCAGCGGTTGAAGCAAGTTTACAAACATGGGAATTGACGAGAGTAAGCCAATTTCCACGCTTGTCGCACCGAGTTCTAGCAGGAAGTTAGTCAGCAAGACGCCGCCTGTGACGCCACCAAAGATTGCGGCAAAGACGCCATCCAGGGTAGACGCCCGCAGGCTAGTGCGAACTGATGCTTTAGATAGTTTGAGAGGCGGGTTTGGAAAAACTACCGCCTCTTTTAATGCTGTGCTCTCTGAAACTTCTAGGACTGGGAGAAGTAATGTCTCTTCTAGGATGCAATCGACAGTATTCCTAACCATTCTGGGTAATCTATCTGTAAAGCTTATGGCTTGTAATTGGGCAATACCTTTGAAGAATAGGCAGTGAGCTACTAACTAAGCATCGTTCAGCAGAAGGATATACTTCTCAACACTTTGCAACCTAAAGAAATAATTGGCAAGAGTATCAGGGAATACAGTGCATTAGTGCAGTTTACCGAAGGCATCATCGATCTCACCGCTATACCAGAGCAAATGCAACCAATCTACTGACCCTCCACTGGCTTGCCTGGGTCTGAAATTGAGTGCCAATTGGGTATCGTATTTGTTCCTGGATAATGCTGTAATTTATTGGCAAATGGGCTAAAATCTTCAAATCTCAATCAGACTTTGAACCAACAAAAAGTTACTCCCTTCCCACCGTAAGATTATCTATCGGCAGTCTTCCCCCACTCCCCACTCCCTACTCCCCACTCCCCAACCCAACCCTAGATACTCTTCTAGCGGCAAGGGAGTAATACGAGGTAGGGGGTTCAACCCAAAAAACCTGAGCAAACCTCTGGGAAGGTAAAATCTCCGCTTGCATTTTCTCCAGCATTTACTTGAAAAATTGATTGAGCCATCAAAGCTATGCAAGTCAATCAAGCCCAAACTTCCAAAAATGTGATGGAATGGCTCGTTGCTGAAGAAATAGAGCGGCGAATAAAGCCGCTTTCTCCAAAGATTGCTAACGGTATTAATTGGGTAGAGGTAGCTACCTATGCCCTGAATCATCTCCCGCCGCTGTACGCCTGTACTGAAGAAGGCTGGAATTACCAAAAACAACGAGGGAGAGAGGAGTTAAGCGAGCAGATTAGTACGGCAGTGAGTCAGGCAGTCACCGTTGTCCAACAAGATCCGATTCGACGCTCAACGCCCTTGGTTGAAGAGTGAGGCGATCGCTTCTTCACTGGTGAGTACAAATACCATCGCAGAGAGTGCGATCGCTCTGGCTCACATTCGGGTTAGTCTTCAGATAATCCCGCAGCCAGTTGCAACCGCGCACCAGTAGCTCATCTAAATCCAAATTCCACTCTTTGCTATCCAGACGCCAGAGTTTCACTGTCTTGTCACTGCTAGCCGAGGCAATCATCTGCCCATTTGGACTGAAGCTTACGCTATAGACCGCACCGCTATGTCCTTGAAAGGTTTGCACTTCTGTGCCGTCCAGATGCCACAGTTTCACCGTGCTGTCACTGCTAGCTGAGGCAATCATCTGCCCATTTGGACTGAAGCTTACGCTATAGACCGCACCGCTATGTCCTTGAAAGGTTTGCACTTCTGTGCCATCCAGACGCCAGAGTTTCACCGTGCTGTCACTGCTAGCCGAGGCAATCATCTGCCCATCTGGACTGAAGCTGACGCTATAGACCCTGTCGTTATGTCTCCCAAAGGTATGCACGACTGTGCCATCCAGATGCCACAGTTTCACCGTACCGTCACCGCTAGCCGAAGCAATCGTCTGCCCATCTGGACTGAAGCTGACGCTTCTAACCCTATCGCTATGCCCTTGAAAGCTTTGTAATTTTGTACCATCCAGACGCCACAGTTTCACTGTGCGGTCAACACTAGCTGAGGCAATCATCTGCCCATCTGGACTGAAACTGACGCTTCTAACCCAAGAGTTATACCCTCCAAAGGTATGCACGACTGTGCCATCCAGACCCCAGAGTTTCACCGTGCTGTCACTGCTAGCCGAAGCAATTGTCTGCCCATCCGGACTGAAGCTGACGCTTGTGACCCAATCGCTATGTCCCTGAAACGTTTGCCCATCTGTGCCATCCAGACCCCAGAGTTTTACCGTGCGGTCACCGCTAGCCGAAGCAATTGTCTGCCCATCTGGACTGAAGCTGACGCTTGTGACCCAATCGCTATGTCCCTGCAAGGTTTGCACTTCTGTGCCACCTAGACGCCACAGTTTCACAGTGCGGTCATCGCTACCAGAGACAATTATCTCCCCATCCAGGCTGAAGCTGACGCTATTGACCCAATTGATATGCCCCTCAAAGGTTTGTACTTCTGTGCCATCCAGACGCCAGAGTTTTACCGTGCCGTCAGCGCTAGCCGAGGCAAGCATCTGCCCATCCGGACTGAAGCTGACGCTTCTGACCCAAGCGGTATGCCCTCCAAAGGTATGCATGAGTGTGCCATCCAGACGCCAGAGTTTTACCGTGCCATCACTGCTAGCCGAAGCAAGCATCTGCCCATGGGAACTGAAGCTGACGCTATTGATCCAATTGATATGCCCCTGAAAGGTATGCATGAGTGTACCATCCAGACACCAGAGTTTTACCGTGCGGTCAGCGCTAGCCGAAGCAAGCATCTGCCCATCCGGACTGAAGCTGACGCTTGTGACCCGATCACTATGCCCCTGAAAGGTATGCATGAGTGTACCATCCAGACGCCAGAGTTTTACCGTGCGGTCAGCGCTAGCCGAAGCAAGCATCTGCCCATCCGGACTGAAGCTGACGCTTGTGACCCGATCGCCATGCCCTTCAAAGGTTTCTACTTCTGTACCATCCAGACCCCAGAGTTTCACCGTGCGGTCACGGCTAGCTGAGGCAATCACCCGCCCCTCTGGACTGAAGCTAACGCTATAGACCCTGTCTTTATGTCCCTCAAAGGTATGCACGTCTGCGCCATCCAGACCCCAGAGTTTCACCGTGCCGTCATCGCTAGCCGAGGCAATCATTTGTCTATCCGGACTGAAGCTGACACTATTGACCCCATTGCTGTGCCCCTGGAAGCGATTAAGCTCTTGTACTTTGTAGATTGTTTGATATAGTCTGCCCACCGTCCGAATCTTGATATCAGCTAGCGCTTTTGTGTCCCGTAATTTTCTGCCTGCCTTGACACTGGCTACTAATGCACCAAGCTGATCGTGCGACAGCCAAAGAGCTTGAGACAATGAATTGAACGCTTCAATCTCGGCAATTTCTGCTCGCTTTCGTTCCTCCTGTTCTTGACGCAGTGCCTCCTCTTTCTCGCGAAGGGCTTGCCTCAGTTGTGCTTCAGTTAATTTCTGTTTCTCTTTCGCTTCTGCCAGTTCTGCCAAGAGTCCCGGTGCCTGTTGTTGGCGGATAAAGG
>CBDTXL010000545.1:0-3820 GCA_965364435.1 uncultured bacterium | reverse complement strand
AAAGAGGGTAAAAACGGGTAGAACCGCTCACTCATCCGTGACCTTTCCTCGCATCGATTTAATCTGACTTCGCTTTGTTTTGCTATCCAGACGTTTCTTTTGAGAACTCCGACTCGGTTTGCTGGGTTTACGGGGTTTGGGTAGTGCAACTGCACTCTTAATCAAGTCTTGCAGTCGTTGCAACGCCTCTTCTCGGTTCTGCTCCTGACTGCGGTATTCTTGAGCCTTGATGACAATGAACCCTTCCTTGGTAATGCGCTGGTCAGAAAGCTTCAACAGCCGCTCTTTGTAGCGATCAGGCAACGAGGAAGCCACGATGTCGAAGCGCAGGTGAATGGCAGTCGCCACCTTATTTACATTTTGCCCCCCTGCCCCTTGAGAGCGTACTGCACTCATCTCAATCTCATACTCTGGAATGCTCACGGTATTAGAAATTTGTAGCATAATTTTACAATTGCCCAGAGATGAGTTGTATCAGTCGTTGAGTAGATTCTCACTTTTCACGGGATGTAGAAAACCTCTCTCCAAACCTCTCTCCTAAGAGGAGAGAGGCTTTGAATTTCTCCCCCTTCCCTACTAGGGAAGGGGGTTGGGGGGTTAGGTTCAAATGTCTTTTTCCACATAACGTGAAAAGTCAGGAGGAAATTTTGCTCTAATTCAGCTTTATCTATTATCTCCACCGCAGACCGAGTTGTAAGGGAAACAAGCCGATGGATCGATTGAACGTCAATGTAATCCAGCAGTTCTGGACGATCGCCAAGTCTTATTGGTCAGGGGATGAAAAATGGCAAGCAAGAGGATTACTGCTCTTTGTCGTGCTGTTTCTGCTGGCGTATACGGGGTTGAGTGTCGTACTCAACAACAAGCGAGGAGTGCTGATCTCATCCCTCTCAGCCCAGGATGAGCCACGCTTCTGGCAAACGGTCATCGTTTTCATCGCTGTGCTGGTGATCTATGCACCCTTGCTCGCAGGCTATACTTATCTGCGCGATCGCCTCAGTTTGCAATGGCGCAAATGGCTCACCCATCGATTCGTGGATAATTACTTTCGCGTTTCGCGTAGCGATCCCTTTGGGACTCGCGCCTATTACAACCTGCATATCTCAGAAACCGAGATTGATAACCCGGATCAGCGAATTGCAGAGGATGTTCGCAGTTTTACCCAGGAATCTCTCACCTTTTTGCTGGTGTTGGTGGAATCGGTGCTGTCGGTGATTGCCTTCAGTAGTGTACTCTGGGGCATTTCTAAACCCCTGGTGTTTTTTCTGGTGTTGTATGCCCTGATTGGAACTCTGGTTACAACGGTTGTGTTTGGTAAGCCGCTTGTCAGGCTGAACTTTGAACAACTCAAGAAAGAAGCGAATCTCCGGTTTAGCCTAGTGCGAATTCGGGAGAATGCAGAAGCGATCGCCTTTTACCGGGGGGAGGAACAGGAGTCGAATCAGGTCAAGCATCGGTTTTTGGATGTCTTTGAGAATGTCAAACGGCTGCTGGTTTGGGAATTGAACTTAAATATTCTGACGAATGCTTATGAGTTCATCCCCTTCGTCCTGCCTGCGCTGGTTGTCGCACCTGCGATTTTTGCAGGAGTTATGGAGGTGGGTAAGGTTTCTGAGGCGCAGGGAGCCTTTATCCGCGTCTTCTTCTCGCTCAATCTTGTCGTTGCTCGCTTCCAGCAATTGACCACGTTTGGCGCTGGAATTAATCGTCTCTATACCTTTGCTCAGTTTTTAGAACAGACAGAGGCAACCCAGGCATCCGACGAGCAACAGCCAAGGATTGTGACAATTGAGGCAGATCGGCTGGCAGTCGAACACCTCACTCTGCAAACTCCCAATTATCAGCGGACGTTGGTGGAAGATTTGTCGATAGAGTTAGCTGCTGGACAGGGACTTTTGGTGATGGGGCCGAGTGGTTGCGGCAAGAGTTCACTGCTAAGAGCGATCGCTGGATTGTGGAATTCTGGTAAGGGTGCGATCGTTCGTCCTGAACCCGACCAGATTCTATTTTTGCCGCAACGTCCCTACATGGTGCTGGGTACCCTCCGCGATCAACTGCTGTATCCAAACACGTACCTTGAGGTTGAGGACGAACACTTAAAGCAAGTTCTGGAACAGGTGAACTTAGCGGGATTGGATGAACGGTTTGGTGGCTTTGATGCCGAACAGGATTGGGCAGATGTCCTCTCGTTGGGTGAACAACAACGGTTAACCTTCGCTCGGTTGCTGCTGAATAAACCCAAGTACGTCATTTTGGACGAAGCGACTAGCGCGTTAGATCTGGGTAACGAGGAACGGTTATATCAACATTTGCAGGAGAAAGGGACGACTTTTATGAGTGTGGGGCATCGCTCTACATTGGCGAACTACCATCAGTCTTTGCTGGAACTCTCCCAAGACAAAACCTGGCAAATAAAACAACCTTTGGCTCTTGTCCAAGAACAACCGGAGTTGTTGGAAGTTCCATCGACTACCTGATATTTAGAGCGATCGGCAGACTATAGCAGGGGAATGCGCTATCCCAGATTTCTTGATCAAATAAAACTCAAGCAAGATGCCTAATCAAAAGAATGTAGAAACTCCGGCTATTGAACACAATGGTGTAAGCTTTGAAACATTGGTACCGGAGCGCGTATGGTCAATTCCAGAGTTGGATGCTGAGACTCGTGTGAAGTGCACAATTCGTATGACCAACAAAACTCAGAAGCCTCTGCGTTTTTCTAGCTATCGTACTTTTTGGCCTGCTTTGATAGAACCAAACGGCAAAAATCTACGAGCTGCGGTGGGCGCTAATGCATCCCGCTTTATGTTGGAATCTGATTGTCCATTGGTTGAACCGGGAGAGAGCGTGACATTTTTTCTAGATGGAGAGCTTACCTGGACTTGGAGGAACAATAACAAACTTCATCTTAAAGGTCGTCGTGAATGTGGCGCAGTATGGCACTTTCTTAACGACATCAAACCTGGCAGATATAGTCTCTATTTCAGATATAACAATCCTCAGGAAAAGAGACGTATGTACGATTTAGAAAGGAATAAAACGAGGATATCGGAAAGTATGTGGACTGGTCAGGTAGAAACGCCGTTGATTGAAATTTCTGTGGTACTGCCACATAATTAGCAAATGCTGATGAATAGACTTTTAGCAACAGTCGAAATCTCTCATCTGTTGTCAGTCAGGATTACTTAAAATAGCCTTTGGTTGATTCGCATCAAACAGAGAAGCAGACAACAGAATAACCGGACTGTCGGTTTGATTTTCTCCATAATGAACCATTCCCGCAGGTTCAACTAAAGAATCTCCGACAGTAAGCTGTATCGTTTTCCCTTTTTGAAGAATCAATTCTGTGCCGTTAGCTTTCTGGACTTTAGCTTCTCCTTGCACAACCGTATAAGTTAAAGTTCCCGCCTCTACTCGTTCAATCTGCATTCCCGGATGAGTATGAATAGGCAGTTTTGTTCTGGGTGCGATGGTATAGCGGACAAGTTCAAGAATTTGCTTTTGATCTTGAGTCGGATAACCATTCGCTAAAACTTCACGAGTGACAGATTGAGTGTAAGTATTGGGTGAGGAGGTTTCTTGGCTATTAACAACGACACTGCCAAAAGTTAGGATAGCTAAGGGGAGAATTATAGACAGTTTTCTCATAGCCAAAGTTTTTTGTTTGAGGAGATTTAATAACTATTAATTTTCCTTAGTCTTCTAAGCAAGGAGAACTGGGAATGGTGGGGTCAGCCGTTTAGTACGGAGTGCCGTCTTTGTGAGCAAATTTCCACTTGCCATCCTCCAGCAGGGCTTTGAGGTCATCATCGGGATAGCT
>CBDTXL010000544.1:0-3823 GCA_965364435.1 uncultured bacterium | reverse complement strand
CTATACTTAACAAAAAGATATAATTCAGTACAATTGTTGTAACGAATAATAAAAAATTATCTTTCTGTATCTCTTTGTTGTTCAGGCAGCGCCAAAACTATCTCATGCAGCTAAAGCTCACCTCTATCCCATCACCTTTCGCGTCCTTACTACTGATTGCTCCTTTCTTCCTGTGGGGGACAGCAATGGTAGCGATGAAGGGCGTCATCCCGAACACAACGCCCCTGTTTATGGCAGGGGTGCGTTTGGTACCCGCAGGAGTTTTAGTCTTGGTTGCGGCAACTTTGATGGGGCGTCCCCAGCCGCGGGGTTGGGCAGCATGGTTGTGGATTAGCTTGTTTGCTTTGGTAGATGGGGCGCTGTTTCAAGGATTTTTAGCAGAAGGATTGGTGAGAACTGGTGCGGGTTTGGGATCAGTGATGATTGACTCTCAACCCCTCGCGGTGGCGCTGTTGTCAGGGTTGTTGTTTGGCGAAGTTATTGGACTGTGGGGCGGCGTCGGACTCGGGATTGGTGTTTTGGGAATTAGTCTGATTGGCTTGCCTCAACAGTGGCTTTTGAGTCTATTTCAGGGCGATTCCCTAGCGGTAGAGTTCACATGGCAGCAGCTGTTTCAGAATGGAGAGTGGCTGATGCTGTTGGCGTCGCTGTCGATGGCGGTGGGAACGGTGATGATTCGGTTTGTGACGCGATATGCTGACCCGGTTAGCGCCACAGGTTGGCATATGATATTGGGCGGATTGCCCTTGTTTGCCCTCTCAGGTGTCTGGGAATCGGAGCAGTGGGTACATATTGACCTATCTGGCTGGACAGCGTTGGCTTACTCAACGATTTTTGGTAGTGCGCTCGCCTACGGTCTATTCTTTTATTTTGCCTCCAGCGGTAATCTCACCAGTCTCAGTGCCCTGACCTTTTTGACACCAGTATTTGCACTGCTGTTTGGTAAGTTGTTTTTGTCTGAGGTACTCAATCCCCTTCAGTGGATTGGTGTAGCTATGACTTTGGTAAGTATCTATTTAATCAATCAGCGTGAGAAAATAGCCGATAAGTTAAGATCTCTTGTTGGGCAACCAGTCGCTGCCCAAAATCAGGCATTCGTTAAAGAAACCCTGACCAAGAGCGATCGCTTGCCGGAGGGATCTCACTCACTGACTTTGGCACCAATGCCTGTCAAAATAGCAGAATCGAAAGCTGAAATGCTACCAAATCAGTAGAATGCATGGAAATACCAGTGGGGAAGTTCAGCACCGCACCGATAAAAAGTAGCAATTAAGAGCTAACGTAGCGCTTTGGGCTTGAATGCAGTTACGATTGCACTAGCTTGAAGTTATATGTTAATGGTCAACACTGGCTCTACCTTCAAGTCTTTGGTTGTTTTATGATTCGCCATCGCTCCACTGTACTTCTAGCCGCCTGTGTGACTTGCTGGGCTTTGGCTCTGGATGCCAGTACTAACTCTGGATTAGAGCCAGCGATCGCCTATTCATCGGCAAACTTACCCCCCCCTATCCTCAAAGCTGAGTCCCCTTCTCCCACCGCCACTGAGCGACCTATTCTTAAACCAGGGAGTCAGGGGACAGATGTTTCCGATCTGCAAAAAAAGCTCAAGGAGCTAGGGTACTACGACGGCATTGCAGATGGAATTTATGGAGCCAGCACAGAGGCGGCTGTCTCCAAATTCCAAAAATCTGTTGGTCTTGAGGCGGATGGAATCGCCGCGGCGCTCACTTGGGAGCGCATGGAAGAAGCCCAAGCGGCAAAATCGCCTCCCAAAGCAGCGGCGGCTACTGCTAAACCTCCTGACAAGCACAAGGGCTGGCGCAGGTTGCTAATCGCCTTAGTTGTTACTATGGCGATCGCTGGAGGAGGAGTCTTCTTCTTGCTGAAGTGGCTTCACAAGCCCAAAAAAGCGGTACAACCAAGCTCACTTGCGGATGAAACCGACCTTCCAACAGGAAATTCCCCAGTAAACAGCGTTGAAACCCAAACTGAGACACTTAACCCACAACATCATACAAACAGCAACAACAACTCTTCTTTGACTGTTTCACGCCCAAACTCTCCCGAAATTCCGTCGAAAGTTGAGATTTCCGATGGTACCTTAGCGATTAACCAAACCACTCGCCTCGCCAAAATTAATATTATTGATGAATTAATCAAAGACTTGGCGCGAAATGACCCACAGAAGCGACGCAAAGCAATCTGGGAACTGGCACAGCGGGGAGATTCCAGAGCGGTACAGCCTCTCGTGGATTTGATGCTCGATTCAGACTCTATCCAGCGCAGTTTAATTTTGGAGGCGCTGTCGCAAATTGGCGTCAAGACGCTTCAACCGATGAACAGGGCACTGATAGTCTCATTGCAAGATGACAATGCTGAGGTGCGTAAAAATGCGATTCGGGAGTTGACGCAAATTTATGACATGCTTGCTCAGATGACGCAGATCTTGGGTCACGCCGCTTATGACCCCGATCCGGAAGTTCAGGAAACAGCGAAATGGGCAATGAGTCAGTTAAGTCGCATTCGCACCCTAGAGACACTCGACAACTTCCCATCTTCGCCAAACTCGTCAACTCGATCAGACAATCAGCCAAAGGAACCACCGCGCTAGCTTGATGGCAATGACCCAAAACATTTTTAGATTTTAAATTTTGGATTTTGGATTATTTTTGAAATCGAATTGTCTCAAGTTCCTGGATCAGTCCAGGGCAACTCAATCCAAAATCGGCTTTTCTTTAATCTAAAATCAGATGACCACAGCACTCAGCAATTCCCTCAGGCTCCTACTCGTCTCTAACCCGATTGGACCGTTGGGTTCGGGATTGGGGGGTGGCGTCGAATTGACCTTGCGTAACATCGCAACGGAAATGATTGGGCGGGGTCATACCATCAAAATCTTAGCCACCCAAGGGTCTACAGCTTGGGGAATGCCGCTGGTTGAGATTGCAGGTGTTCCACAAATCAGCGCTCAAACCCAAGGGCGAGATGCCCCGATAATAATCCCGGCCTCTTCCGTCTTGGCGAATTTCTGGGACTACGCACGGCAAGTTCAAACCAACTATGACTTGATTCTTAACTTCGCCTATGACTGGTTGCCCTTCTACCTGACGCCCTTTTTTACCTGCCCTGTTGCCCACTTGGTCAGCATGGGTTCCTTGACCGAGGCGATGGACCAGATTATTGAACAGGTGGCCACTCAGTTTCCCGGTACAATTGGTGTCCACAGTCAGGCGCAGGCAGCAACTTTTGCCTTTGCGGAGCGTTGTCGGTGTTTGGGAAATGGCATTGATTTGTCGCTTTACGACTTCTGTACACAACCGGCACCCTGGGTAGGGTGGGTGGGTCGAATTGCACCAGAAAAGGGCTTAGAAGATGCGGTGGCAGCCTCCCAGTTGACCGGCATTCCCCTGAAAATTATGGGCTTGCTGGAAAATGAAGGCTACTGGCAGCAGATTGTCCTTAATTACCCAGACGCCCCAGTGGAATACGAGGGGTTTCTCTCAACGGCTGAACTCCAACAGCGCTTACGTCAGTGTCGAGCGCTTTTGATGACGCCCCGTTGGGTAGAGGCCTTTGGCAATGTGGCAATTGAAGCCCTCGCTTGTGGGGTGCCGGTGATTGCCTACCGTCGAGGGGGTCCAGCGGAAATTGTCGAGGAGGGGAAAAGTGGCTTTTTAGTAGAACCAGATAGTGTAGAAGGGTTGGTAGAGGCAATAGGCAATCTGGACAAAATTGACCGCTATAGCTGTCGCCAACGAGTAGAAGCTGAATATTCTAATCAAGCGATGGGCGATCGCATCGAGCAGTGGTTCCAAGATATTTT
>CBDTXL010000543.1:0-3831 GCA_965364435.1 uncultured bacterium | reverse complement strand
TTTTGAGCAGGGGTAAGGTTTCCGGGTCATCCTTCCAGCCACGGGCTAATTCTCGTACTGCTGCACGTCGCACGTACTCATGGTCATCCGACAGGGCGCGAGTTTTGAGCAGGGGTAAGGTTTCCGGGTCATCCTTCCAGCCACGGGCTAATTCTCGCACCGCCGCAGCTCGCGCATTTCCAGTATCATCGGAAGCAGCACATTTTTTAAGGAAGGGTAAGGTTTCCGGGTCATCTTTCCAATTCCTAGCTAACTCTTCTAGAGCTGTAGATCGTACACGCCAATGATCGTCTGACTGAACACGGGTTTTCAGGATAGGCAAAACTTCCGGATCATCTTTCCAGCCTTCTGCTAATTCTTCCAACGCTCCTTCTCGCACAAACCAGTTTTTATCCGACTGAGTATAAGCTTTGAGAAGGGGTAAAGTGTCAGGATTATCTTTCCAACCTCTTGCTAACTCTTCTAACGCTGTCCGGCGTGCTACATCAGACCTATCATCACATTGAATACAGGTTTTGAGCATAGGTAAGGTTTCCGGATCATCTTTCCAACCTCTAACTAACTCTTCGACTGCTGCTGCTTGAGTAAATCTGTCAGATTTATTACCATCTGCCTGAATCCAAGTTTTAAGCCACTGTAGAGTTTCCGGGTCATCTTTCCAACCCCTAGCTATTCCTTGCACCACTGTCTGCTGTACCAGCCACCAAGAAATTTTAGGGAACTGAGCAAGTGTTTTGAGCCACTGCAAAGTTTCCGGGTCATCTTTCCACCCATCAATTACTGCTTGCACTGCTGCTGTTCGAGTTCTCAAACCGTCGTTAGACTGAGCACAGGTTTTTAGCCAAGGTAGAGTTTCTGGATTATCTTTCCAAATAGTTGCGATAACGGAAACAGCTTGGCTACGAATTCCATCAACTAGCTCCCTTTCTTCAACGAACAAAGGAGTTGACGTAACCTCTCCATAATTTATGAGTTCTTTTATACGTCTGGCTAAGTGAATGTCAGCGGCGTTGATACTCGAACGATTTCTTATTTCTGAGAGGCACTCAGCCGCCAAAAATAGATTGATAAACTTATCCGCTTCGCCATTCAGAGTTATCATATAATCAATAATTTGACCGGCAAAGCTCGTATCAATCATCCCCACAATCAGCCGCAGCACTTCATGCCAAGACTCATCCTGCCAGTGCGTACCAAAAACTTCCCTTTTGAGTTCTTCAAGCGTTAAACCCCCTTCAAGTCCCCGTTTCCCAAACCGCTCAACAAACTCGCAGGCACAGAAGTATTCTAAAAATGTCCGATGCACAAACCCATAGGAATCAGCACCCAGAAAACACAAAATAAAATTGCGACTCCGCAGTTGTTCAATCAGCAACCGAGCAACCGTTCTTGCCTGACTGACTTCTATGCTTTTCAAATAGCCAGTCAGAATCCTTTCTAAATCGTCTCCCCGAATCAGATTACCAGCCAAACCTTTATCTGCTGCTTGCATGTGGTAGGCAACCTGACGCAGCATCGCCTGCTTATCCTTATAGTCGATCGCTACCGAATCTACCCTCGGATTTTCTAACAATTTCTGCTCCACATCCCATTGATGCAGCAGGACTCGCGACGCTTGGTTGTAGAGTTCTGGTCTATCTCTTGGTAATTCTTGATTGCGGTTCAAAATCGCCATCATCGTCAACAACAGAGGATTTCCTGCTAATTCCCCAATCGCTGAAGACGTTTTAATTGCCTGTTGCAGTCGCTCCCGCTTTCTAACTTTATCTGCCTCATCCGTGAACGTTAACTCATGCCATCGATAGATAAAATCCTGAATTTGGTCTGACTCTAAATCTTGCAGCATGAAGTGACGAAACTGGGCATCTCGCAGCCGTTGCGGTTTGTAGCCAATAATGCGAGAAGTCACGATTACCCGCACATTGGGATAATCATTTGTGAAGCGATGGATATCAGTAATCACCTCCTCCCGTTGCGCCGGATCGAACACCTCATCCAACCCATCAAACAACACCAAAACCTTGCCAGCTTTTAGCTGTTCGTTCAGTTGATGCTGATTGAGGCGACAGATAACGCTGCCTTTGTGGAAGAATTCCAGAAAATCCCTGCATTGTCCAGAGTTGCGATCGCGAATATAAGTCCGCAATTCAATCAGCAGCGGAATCGCCTGAGAAATAACATTATTGAGGGGCGTCCTTGCCCAATTCAAAGCGAGGTATTGCAACAATGTAGACTTTCCCGAGCCCGGATCGCCCAAAATTACAATATAGTTGCATCCTGCATTTACCCCCCCTAGCCCCCCCTTGCTAAGGGGGGGAACAGGAGAAAAATCTTGCTCCCCCCTTACCAAGGGGGGCTGGGGGGGTAATCGATCGCTTTGCAGATCATTAACAACATCCAAAACCGATCGCACTGGCTGTTGATAATAAACATGCTTGTATCGTTCCCACTCCTCTGGGTCAACTTCTGCCTCAAGTTCGTTACTTTCCCTCAGGCGTCTTTGATATTCTTTGGGAATCTCGTAAACTTGAGGTAAAAACTCCTCGCATTCCCGCACATTTTGTGCTATAAATACTTGCCATACCTTGAGTTTTTCTCGATAGTCGTAAACACTCGCATCTAAACTATCCAAGTTGAGATTGCCGTATCGCTCTTGAAGCCCTTCCTGATATCGCCGCAAGTCAAACTCAGGAACAATTCCAGCAAGTTCTTTCGTGTTTTGCTCAATCCCTTCCAGATTTTGTGAGTCAAGAAGGGCGCGTAACTCATCTGACTCCCGGACGATCGCTTTTACCTTTTTGAGATACCGCTTAGCAACTCGTTCCCATTCAAACCGATCCGGCAGCGATCGCAAGTTCAGCTGAGTCCAGGTTTTTGCCAATGTTGCCGCATCTAGCACCTGATACCAAGTTGCAGTCTAATGTAGAATCTAGAGCGGAGAGTCATGGATAAGTAAACCCTATGAGCCGAGTGAGTAGGGCAGCGCCCCATCTCAGTGTGGAAGCGGTAGAACAGAAGCTCAAATCAGCCAGCAGTTATTGGCACAGACAAATGGCTGATTGTTTACAATGGCTTGGTTGACCCCAGACCCGCCGCTGAAATCGCCAAACAAACAGGGGTATCAGTAGCTACGGTTCATAAAGCGATCTCCCAGTAGGGAGAACTATTTCTACAATCGCATCTTGAAATCAATGGACAAGGTCGTGGATAGGCTTTGTCAGGGTCTTATCGAACTCTCATCGGCTCCAGAAAGATTACGTTCTCTAACTTATTTCCCTCATTTGAGAATTAGCTGCTAGAACGCAATTTGATTTGACTCGAGCGCGTCTTTTGGGCGAGAGGCTGAACTTCCCTGTACTCGCACAGATGCCCGGAAAATTTCTGCTGGCTTGCTGGCGATCGCTAAGAAGCTGGTGTGCCAGCACCAGCTTCTCAGCGATTGCCCTGACTGGAAAAGCGATCGCCCTGGACACTCAAGTCAATATCTACTTATTCAGCCCAGTTTACAGAGGTTTACAGAGAATTGGCATGACCCCAAAAATTGTGGGTCACCTGAACTGGCCAATAAAGTTAAACATCACGCGCACCACTAGCTAATGACGCTGTGAACCGGGAAAAACCATAATCTAGGCTTATCTATGACTCTCCGCTCTAGATTCTACATTAGACTGCAACTTGGTATGACAGTCATCTTTAAAGGCACTTCCCAGAATCTCTTTAACTGATTTATCTTTAATAAATTGCTTTAGTGGTTTAATATATTGCTTCAGTTCTGTCTCAGGAAGGTCTGCATCTTCTAACTCATCCTGAACCAATTGCAAAAATTCCTTC
>CBDTXL010000542.1:0-3835 GCA_965364435.1 uncultured bacterium | reverse complement strand
TGACCCCAGATTCTTCCGCAGCTTCAAACGGGGGATTGGGGCAGATATTCAGGGGTTTCTCCCAGAACTGGATGGGAAAATCGTTAGGTTTGAGCAAGTCGGGGAATGGTTCCTTAAGCAAATTATTGAACAACTGCAACCCTCCCAAGACAGTTCAATTGAATCCCTAATTTTGACCGTGCCTGTGGATAGTTTTGAAGCGTACCGCCATTGGTTGAGTGGGGTTTGCCAATCTCTGCCGGTGGAACAGGTACGAATGTTAGATGAACCTACCGCTGCGGCTTTGGGCTATGGGATTGCAGACGGGGACACCTTGCTGGTGATTGACTTTGGCGGTGGCACTCTGGATTTATCCTTGGTGCAGCTGAATCAGGATGCTCAGGCTGGCAAAAAGCCGATGGGTTTTATCCTGAAGTGGGGCGAGAAGTTACTCGGTGAAAGTGAGCGGCAGAAGGCAAAAATTGCTCGTGTGTTGGCAAAAGCTGGGCAAAATCTGGGGGGTTCAGATATTGATAACTGGCTAGTGGATTACTTTGCCCAGACTCAAGGGTTGACGCGATCGCCTCTTACTACCCGACTCGCAGAACGCTTAAAAATTCAACTCTCTGAGAAGAAGTCGGCAACAGAAGTCTATTTCAACGACGAAACCTTTGAGAGTTACGAACTCAAACTAGACCGCAACATGTTTGAAACCATCCTTAAAGACCATCAGTTTTTTGATATCCTGGATGATAGGATGGCACAACTATTACAACAAGGACGGCGTGCCGGAATAGAAGTGTCAGATATCGATGCTGTCTTATTAGTCGGCGGCACTGTGCAAATCCCAGCCGTTCAAACCTGGGTAAAGCAATACTTTGACTCAAGAAAAATTCGTTGCGAAAAACCATTTGAAGCGATCGCACAAGGCGCACTCCAGCTTAGTCAAGGCATCGAAATCCAGGATTTCCTTTACCACAGCTACGGCATCCGCTACTGGGATAGACGCAACAACTGCCACAACTGGCATTCAATCATCAAAGCGGGGCAGGCTTACCCAATGAGTGACCCGATAGAACTGTTTTTGGGGGCATCTGTGGAGAACCAACCGAGTATTGAACTGATTGTTGGTGAGTTGGGCGCACAAACGGGTGCGACTGAAGTTTACTTTGATGGCGATCGCTTAATCACTCGTCAGTTAGGGAGTGGTCAAACTGCTGTGCAACCGCTCAATGATCGGGAGGGGGCGAGAAATATTGCACAACTGGCACCTCCGGGAAATCCAGGACGCGATCGCATTAAAATCCAGTTTTGGGTGGATGCCCAGCGTTCGTTACGAATTACTGTTGAAGACCTCTTGACTAATCAAACATTATTACAAAATCAGTTGGTTGCCCAACTGAGCTAGACTTAGAGGCTATCCGAAAAGTGGCTCTTTAGAGATGAAACCACAGATGAACACAGATAAACACAGATGAATGCAGATGTGAGAGTCGTTAATGCTCATGATTTTTCGGATAGGCTCTTATGTAATCTCATCTCCCCTATCCTCCTCATCTCCCCCATCGTCCTCATCTCCCCAATCCCCACCAACTGGTGTATGACCACACCGCCAGCCTACTGTTTGGGTGGTTGGGGCTGGGATTATGTCACAATAGGAAATTAGTCTTTCAACGCGCCCAGTAACGCAATCCTCCTGAAAGCCTCAGGAGTGGCAATTGCGGTGACATCTCATCTATATATCTATCAATTGCTAAACAGCTCAAGCCTGTAGGCGTCTACCTCATCTTAAATCGATTATGACTGATTCGATTCGTTTCCTGATGTGTGCCCCCGACCACTACGACGTGGATTATGTGATTAATCCGTGGATGGAGGGGAATATTCACAAGTCATCGCGCGATCGCGCTGTTGAGCAGTGGCAAAAGCTTCACTACATCCTCAAAGACCACACACTCGTTGATTTGGTTGAACCTCAACCGGGCTGGCCGGATATGGTGTTTACTGCCAATGCGGGTTTGGTTTTGGGCAAAACTGTGGTACTCAGCCGCTTCTTCCACAAAGAGCGTCAGGGTGAAGAGCCTTACTTCAAACAGTGGTTTGAGTCACAGGGCTACACTGTACATGAACTTCCCAAGGACTTACCCTTTGAAGGTGCTGGGGACGCTTTACTAGATAGAGAAGGGCGCTGGTTGTGGGCAGGATATGGCTTCCGCTCGGAACTCGACTCCCACCCTTACCTGGCGAAATGGCTAGACATCGAAGTGGTGTCTCTGCGGCTGATAGATGAGCGGTTCTATCACCTGGATACCTGCTTCTGTCCCCTCAGTGGTGGCTATCTACTCTACTATCCACCCGCGTTTGATGCGTATTCCAACCGCTTAATTGAAATGCGGGTGCCGCCGGAAAAGCGGATTGCGATTGAGGAAGCGGATGCTGTAAACTTCGCCTGCAATGCGGTCAATATTGACCAGGTTGTGGTGATGAACAAAGCCAGCGAGGGCCTAAAGGCACGCTTTGCGGAAGCTGGTTTTGAGGTGATTG
Source organism: uncultured bacterium (assembly GCA_965364435.1). Lineage (GTDB taxonomy): Bacteria > Cyanobacteriota > Cyanobacteriia > Cyanobacteriales > Coleofasciculaceae > CBDTXL01. Next base: position 1,312 of record CBDTXL010000542.1, on the reverse strand, counting down.
AGACGCCGTTGACGGAATTTCTCAAAGCTGGTGGCGCGGCGAAGTGCCTGACGCTACGAGTCACTGAGCCAGTACGAGCCGAAGTTCATGCCAATGTGCTGGTGGAAAGTCGCATCATTCGGATGGACGGACATCTACTAGACTCTGGTTTGATTAACCGTGCCCTAGACACAATTGTGGAAGGTGGCGGCAGTTTCCAGGTTCTCAACTTCCAACTAGGAGAACAGCGGCAAAGTACCTCAAGCGCTGAGGTGAAGGTGTCTGCTCCTTCCCACGATGTGATGGAAGAGATTATGACCCAGCTGATCGATCTGGGTGCTGTAGCTCCTCCTCAAGAGGTTTGTGATACTAACCTGGAACCTGTAACTCAAGACGGTGTGGCTCCAGATGACTTTTATGTCACGACTATCTATCCGACAGAAGTGCGAATCCATTGTGAGTGGGTGAAAGTGCAAGAGCAGCGCATGGATGGTGCGATTGCGGTGACTTTTAACTCAGAGGGACCCGTTGCTCGATGCAAACTGCTGCGGGATCTAAAAGTCGGCGAACAGGTGATCGTCGGCGTCGAAGGTATCCGCACGGTGCGTAAGACGGAATCAAGAGAACAGCGCAACACCCAAGAATTTAGCTTCATGGGTTCTGGTGTCTCTAGTGAACGTCGGGTGGAATTGGTTGTTGAGCAAATTGCCTGGGAACTACGGCAACTACGTGACCAAGGCGGTAAAGTTGTCGTGACAGCGGGTCCGGTTGTGATTCACACTGGGGGGAGTCAACACCTGGCTCGTCTGATTCGAGAAGGCTATGTGCAGGCGCTACTGGGGGGCAATGCGATCGCAGTTCACGATATTGAGCAATCCCTGATGGGAACGTCTCTGGGTGTGGATATGAAGCGAGGCATTGCTGTTCGAGGTGGACACCGGCACCATCTGAAGGTGATCAACCTCATCCGTCGTTGCGGCAACATTGCAGCAGCGGTAGAGCAGGGTTTGCTCACTAAAGGCGTGATGTATGAGTGTGTGCGGAACAATGTGCCCTTCGCTCTTGCCGGTTCGATCCGCGATGATGGACCATTGCCGGATACTCAGATGGATTTAATCAAAGCTCAAGCGGAGTATGGCAAGCTGCTGGAAGGGGCAGACATGATTTTGATGCTATCCACGATGCTCCACTCTATTGGTGTTGGAAATATGACGCCAGCTGGGGTGAAGATGGTGTGTGTGGATATTAATCCAGCAGTGGTGACGAAATTGAGCGATCGCGGTTCAGTGGAATCCGTCGGCGTGGTCACGGATGTAGGCTTGTTCCTCAGCTT
>CBDTXL010000541.1:0-3847 GCA_965364435.1 uncultured bacterium | reverse complement strand
TGGTGGAAATCCTGCGAACCCAAGGAGGTTCCACCTGGAAAGCCTTGGTGCAGACAGTTTCCGGAAAAACTGCCGTAATTGACTTAGATGGAATTCAGTGCCGACTGCTAGCCGACGGTGGCGAACAACTCCAAGTCGAGAGCGAATATCCCCTAGAACTGGAATCAGTCAATTTTCGCAGCGAAGCCGAAACTCTCCGAGACGTAATTGCGGGTAGATTAACTATCGACAAAGCAGTGGTTGCTGAGAAGATTTACCTGCGTGGTAGTTTACAAGACTTGCTCGGGATTCACCAAGTGGTGATGGAAATTTTAGCCGAGAGTGCTATTAATCCGCAGTTGCGGCATCTGTGGACGGAATTCGACGAATTGTGGTCGCGTCCCCCTTCTCTACCGCCTTGCCTTTCTCTGGAACATCAGAAACCGTCCTACGGTGAGTTGATCTACCAAGTGCCGGAAGATGTGCTTGGCATTCAAGTTTACCCATCAGAGGAAGAAGCCACAGAGTAGGCGAAAGCCTTCGCTGTTTATCCCCTCAATCTCAGAGCGTGTTTGTTATCTGTTGTTAACCTTCACGAATAGTTTGGAATATGCGGTAGGTCATCCGCTTCATTTAGGCTATTCATGTTCTTGCGATTAATCTCACCAACGGTGAGGAAGCGGAAGGTTTCCTGGTACAGATTCTTCCAGAAGGCGTTACTCATTCCCTGACTAGTTTGTCTGGGATCGATCATCGGGTGAGGCACAAGGCTACTCGCCGCATAACCATAGCAGCGATGACCCTTGGCTTCACTCCCCAGAGATTTAAAGAAGTTCTGGATAGTCTGGTTATCCGTAGCATCCTCATTTTCTGTAAGCACAAAACAGGTGGGAATATTCTTTAAGCTTTGCAGGTTTTTATAGCTGCGGACAAACCCACCAAAGTAGTTAGCGGCAGTCAAGCAACCGACAGGAAAGCTGATATTTTGCTCCCAGGAAAATTCTCGGAGGTCTAGTGGTCCAGTTAAATTAATGTACCGCTCCCGCGCTTCATTTTCAACCTCCAGCAAAGGAGCATAGGCGACTACCTTTTTAATGCGATCGGGTCGAGATGCAGCTAGTGCCAAAGCTACTGCGCCGCCAACAGATAGTCCCACCGTATAAATCGGCCCTGGCATCGCTTCCAATTCTGCCAAGCGTTCTTGGGCGTCATGCAGGTAATTCATATGGGAGGAGATGAAATAGCGATTGAAGTCTGGATCGTTGTAACGCTCGATCGCTAATACCATATCCGCCAATTGAGGTGCCAGCTTCAAAGTACGAGCCATTAGGGACAACATCTGGGGAGTGTGAGGGCGCTGAAATTTCCAGGGGTTATCACCGCTACGATTAGAGAAGAAGTTTTGTAAAATCGGATCTTGCCGTACTCTTTCTCGCAAAGGGTCAAGAAATTCAGGCTTTAGATCAATTTGTGGCCAGTAATGATCAGGGGGCAGAAAAGCATGACCGGCTAGAGGAATTTGGTAGATGTTGAAGTCGTTACGAAACAGGTAGTCTGCCAAGATCTCCATCTGCTGTGGCTTTGCTGCAAAGCCATGAAAAACCATGACCGTACCGCGAATCGGTTTCCCTGGTTCGTGAATTTGGTAGTAAGGGGATGCATTTTCTCGTTTGTTTGGAGCAGCCCACCATTTGAGAAAGTAGCTTTCAATTGCTTTTTTGGTTTTAGCAATTTGCTCGTCAGTTGGGGTGATGCGGATGTCTGAATTCGTTGTCACAGAGGTAGCCTCAAAAAAGTTTTAATCTTTTAGATGTAGCTTAGATTTTGTCAACCTAAAAGTTAAGTATTTTTTTATAAAACTTTACAAATAAAAATGAATTTGAGTGATATTTGTTTATTTTGCCTATTGACAACTTTATAGTGAAACAGCAAGATTTAATTATTAATTGATTTGAATCTCCGACAGCAGAGTTTTACCTGAACTCAGCTGGGAAGATTGGTCTAAAAGAAGACAAGTACAACAGGTAAAACTTATCGGCAATCAAGTTAAATCCTCTAAAAGCTCATCATTGGGGTCTGAAGCAGTGACGATTATTAACATAGATGCAACGACGAACAACAAAGAAAATCCAGTTAGCCAGTTCTTTGAAGCAGGAACCTATGAAGTGAAGGCTATCGGTACACCAGAAGGAGGACAGTTTGATGCGTGGAGTCTTTGGAATTTTACGACCGGATGCGACGAAAAAGGAGAAAACTGCATCACCGGGTGGGTGAATGAATATAACATAGCCTCAAGTGAATTTAAAATCAATATTCCCAGTAGTGGCAAATATTCAACACCCGAACAGGCGCTTAAATCGGCTCAAACTACCTCATTTACTCTGACCTCAAATGGTCAAGTTAATTTTTTCATTAGCGACGAACTTCTCCCAGATAACCGGGGGGGAATGTCATTAGCTGTGAAAAAAGTTCGTCAAGCCTCACCTTATCCAGAATTGGGAGCAGGGTCATTCGTTCTTCTAGTGATAATTTTACTTTCAGTAGTCGTGATTTGGCTCTTGATTAGCGTGATTAGTCCCAGCAATCCTATATCCAATTAGGAGTAATGGGGAGGTAGGGAGATTTTTACTACAGGTTTTCAACCAAAGTTAATATTAAAACCTTTCTCTACACTCTACTGAGCGGCGAAGAGTCAGGAATTGCCTACTTCCTACGCCTTCCCATCTCGTCCTAAATACGTTTCGATCGCATCGCACGCGGCTCCAACACCATCCTCCGCTTGTACCAAACGACCAACTTCTGCTGCTTTGGTTGTATAAGTGGGGTCAAACAGCAGATGTTTGAGTTCGGCAGCGATACGGTCAGCCGTACAATGTTGACGTTCGAGCGTCCGTGCTACTCCCATCGACACCAAACGGGCAGCGTTATCCGGTTGATCGTAAGCGTAGGGAACGACCAGCATCGGACGACCCGCACGCAAGGCTTGCGCCGTTGTTCCCACACCACCATGATGGACGACTAGAGCCGCTTGAGGAAAAATGACGGAGTGGGGGGCATAGTCAACGGCGATCGCTCCTTCTGGTAGCTGGTGTGAGGGAATGTGATGCGCCGCCTCTCCCATTAGCAAGACTGCTCGGTAGCCTAACTGCTGGGCGGCAATCGCTCCCTCTAAATAAAAGTTCCCTGGCGTCCACACCATTAACGAGCCTAAGGTGAACACGATAGGGGGTGGCCCCACTTGCAAAAACTTCACCAGTTCAGCAGACAAATCTTGACGCGCTTGGTGATTGTAGAAAGGAAACCCAGTCACGCAAGTTTGGGGTGGCCAGTCGGGTTGAGGAGCGGCCAGAACCTGGGAGAACAAAGCTAGCACCAACTCAGGTGAATGCTGACCTTCAAAGACAGGATCACCTTTCGGTGGTAAACCGAGTTCCGCCCGCAGTTGCCGCACTGGCGCACTCCAAAAGCGTGCCTTCCACCGAAAAAAACGAAACTTCGCATCGTTAGCAACCAGCGTTAAGGCATCTTCGTAAGAAGATGTCGGCAGGGGTGAAAGGCTGGGAGAATCGTAAGCAGACATAAACGAGACAGGTGAGAGGACGGTGGATACCCTGGGAGTCCCAGTTTTTTCAGCCGCAAGAGTTCCGGCAAAAGCAAGCTGGTGCGTTAGCAGCAAGTCAGCTTCCCGTACCACTTCCACCAAGTCGCTGTAGGTTGCCCGCAAATGGGGAGTTATCAGATAGCTAATACCGTAGTCAAGAACCTGTTGGGAGTCCCTGAGCAACCCGATAAACTCCCCTTCCTCTTCCACGTTGATTAACCCGTTAGGTCTGATGGAACGAAACTCAATTCCTTCAGATTCGATGAT
>CBDTXL010000540.1:0-3849 GCA_965364435.1 uncultured bacterium | reverse complement strand
ATTAGCCACTGATAGAGACGATGCCACCAGATTGGATATTACTTGAAACTCCAAGCTGCAACTGCCAGACAACCCCATCCCAGGAGAAAAGCCGCTCCCCCCAGTGGTGTAATCGCTCCCAACCACTTGATGCCAGTTAGACTCAAAGCGTACAAGCTTCCAGAGAAGATTACGACGCCAACAATGAAGGCGATGCCAGCAGTCACGAGAGTTGGCGGGGGAGCCTCGTAAGGGAGGGTTTGAAGCCCGCTATTACAGAGCAACGCCACTAGCAGGAGTGCCAGCGCATGGTACATCTGGTAACGAGCGCCGGTTTCAAAAATTTCCAGCGCACGATCAGTGAGTTTTTCCTTCAAAGCATGGGAGGCAAAGGCACCAGCTGCAACAGCAAGACCTCCCAAAAGGGCCGCGATCGCCAGAAAAATTCGAGTCATTCATCAACACCTTCGACTAGTGCCTAGTTTCGTTAAACCTCGCCGCTATTTTCACCTCACGTACGAGTAGCTTCCAGTAAGCGGGAGAAGTAAAAGCGAGTGCTAGTCATCGCGCTGCGCTGAATGGAAAAGCCATTGCTCTCCAATATTTTAATAATGTCGGCTTCACGATGCTGATAAGCACGGGTAGCTTTACTTGGTCCTGGGAAAAATTCACCAATTTTTTTGAGCAAACTAAGGGCAAGGGTTTTAGGGGCGAAGCTGAGAATTATGCGAGACTCTGCCAGTGAACTAAGGTGAGAAATCATTTGAACTGCCTTGTCTTGGGGATAGTGAATTAACACATCCAGGCAAATAACGGTATGGTATCTGCCACTCAATGCTTCCAAATCCTGCACGGCAAAAGTAGGATTGCCAGGATTGCCCAAGATTTCTTTAGCTCTTTCCTTGGCTTCCCCCACCATTTTTTCAGAGATATCACAGGCATTGATTTTGGCTCCTGCTTGAGCAAGGGGAATGCTGAGGCTACCAACGCCACAACCAGCGTCACAGATAGATAACTCGGCTAAGTTGCCGTCAGATTTTAGCCAGCTGAGGACTGTATCGACTGTCTGCTGATGGCCAGTGCGGATATCCAGTTGGACTTTATTGACCTCGCCGTCGCCGTAAATTCGCCGCCAGCGGTCAAAGCCTGTGGCATTGAAATATTCTTTGACAACGGTTTTGTCATCAACTGTGTTCATAAAGTTTGGTTTTGATGAAGGATTTGGGACGGTTTAATACTTTAACAGGTGAGGAACTGGCGTGGGCTAAAAGCTTTTTGTTCTTTCACCTCCGACTTCCATATTGACAATCAGGGGTTCCTCGAATTTTTGATGAGTTCCAAACAGAATCATATTCAGGTATTGGCACAGATGCTCTTGCTGCTGAGGATTAAGGCGATAGAGCTGATTACCCTCTTGAAAAAAAAGTGCCTGTGCCGAGACCTCTGAGTATTGCAGATTTTGTTTTGACCCCTCAGATAGCAAACTTGCATTATCAATTGAGGGCACCAGACCGGGCGGTAGCTGACCTTCCACCAAACGGACAAGACGCTCGTAACAAGCGCTTGTGTTCAGACCACGACGCTCTAATTGCTGCATGATTTCCTCAATACTGTAGGGACGAGCTGCCGAATCACCTGCGGTTCCGGGGAAAGCACGTAGAAGTTCCAAAAGGAGAAAATAGTCGCTGTACTGGTGCTGGCTGCGATTTAAAACGTTGGGATAGAGAGGCAAGGTGGCAAGTCCAGCAGCAACCCAGCTGTCCGTCGATGAATCAGCGTTCTGAATTATCGTGGCATTGGGTAGTTTTTGCTGTAGCCATTTGACCAGTGTTGCCAAACCAGCGGTGCCACCAATACAGAAGACTTGATAAATTCTTTGTTCCAATATTCCTGTTTCAATCACCAGCGCGTTCAGCTGTCGATTTAGTTGTTGGATGAACGGAAGAAGCACGCTAGATTCTAAGTCTACGCGCTTCACTGTCCACCGATCAGTGCCCAGCTCCAAGGTAAATTCATCTTTGTGTTGCAGAATCAGCTTCAGGTACCCAGTGGCTTTGAGGAGCGCTTGTCCTAGGGGAGAACTCTGCAACAGGGATGCCAAGCGATCGCGTTTTTGCTGGTCAGGTTGACCCGCTAGCGGCAGCTCTAAATCACTGGGGAGTGAAAGCTGCTGGTGTTGAGCAAGAGATAACTGAGGATACAGCAGCTGGCAGAAGATATCTTGATCGATGGCATTGCCTGCATAAGCCAAACTACATAAACTAAAGTCGCTGTGAGTTAAGTCTTGGAGGTTATCGGGCAAATCAACCAAAGCGATTTCCGTTGTGGTTGCACCGGCATTAATGACTAGGGCACCGCCCTGAGGAAAGTTTTGAGTAGGAAGTGCGTCGGTATTCGGAACCTTTTCCGAATCAGGAGACGCGCCCCGTAGGGGTTTTGAGTTTTGAGTTTTAGAATCTTTTAACTCATAACACTCTCTACCCGCAAGGATAGCAGCGATCGCATCTTCCAGGATGAAAATTTTCTCCGGATGCCTTACCAGTTTTGATTCCAGCACAGCTTCCCGCAAATTTAAGCGGTAGCTATCGCCCCAAACAGCTGGGCAACCCAGAATAACTCCCTCTAGCTGCCCCAAGGCGGATACTAAAGTTTCGGACTTCAGACCCACGGCTCCCACGTTTATCCCTGAATCCGGTATTGTCCTCTTCGGCGTCAGTGTTGCTAACAGTGCGTGTAAAGCCCGTCGAACCCAGTAGAGGGAAACTATCTGCTGACTAGGCAACTGCAATCTCGGTTCCCAGTCATGACGCTTGGGACAATAGTAGGGAATGCCAATATTCAAATAGGGTTTAAAGTTGTGTAGGAATGTTCCAGGCTTGTTATTCGCTAGTGTTGACGCTAAGGAGCCGACGACAACAGGTGCTACCGACAACTGAACAGTAGAGACCATTGCGTCTCTACTGGCAACAGTGGCGGAGTATGCTACAGCCGGTAAACGAAAGATGGTCTCGTCAGAACTACGAGTTGCGACTTGAGGATTCACAGTTCGTAATTCTTCATTGGTTATTCCCAATTTCTTCGACCAATAGATGCGGTATCGCTGAGCGGTCGAGCGATTCAAGAGGACAGCTGAAACCCCGGTGGTACCGAAGTCAATTCCCAAATACCAGACAGCGTTGCTGATATCCGCCTCTGGCTGCTCTGAGTGTGCAGGCATTGAGTGTTTATCTTAGTAGATTCGGATTTTGGATAAAGCCAGCTATTTCTTTGGCATCTCCAACCTGGGCAATGGCTCTGAGGATTCAGACGCTATTGTCTAGCGAGAAAGCGGAGTCTCATTTTTTTTCGTCGTCTGGCTTCTCTTTCCTCAATGCTTCGTTATCAGGAGCAATAACTCCTCCAGGCTTGACTGGCTCCTTGGGAGCCGCTTCGCTCATACTTACCGCTTCTTCTTGTGGCTCTGAGTCCACTGCTGCGTCTGGGAAGGCATCCGATTCATTGTCCAAGGTTTGTGGGGGCAAAGTTATGTTTTGAATGGGATTTAATGACTCATCCTCCACCTTTTCACTTAAGGCTTCATTATCAGGAGCGATATGCTCTCCCGGCATGGCATGGCTTACCGCTTCTGCTTGCTCCAACTCAAATGCTTCTTGTGAGAAAAAACCCCATTCAAACTCCAACTCAGGTGAGGCGATCATTTCCTCAGTTGTGCTTTCTACTGGCTCATCCAACAGCAGCTCCATAAAAGTCTGATCTTCATTCGCGAAGGGCTTTCCGCTTAGCGCGTCCTCTTGGTCTAGCTCCAGTGCTTCAAAATTCGCGAAGGGCTTTCCGCTTAGCGCGTCCTCTTGGTCTAGCTCCAGTGCTTCA
>CBDTXL010000539.1:0-3851 GCA_965364435.1 uncultured bacterium | reverse complement strand
ACTGACGGAACTCCAGCTACCACGACTGACGGAACTCCAACTACTACTGACGGAACTCCAGCTACTACTCCTGAAGGTGGCAGCACTCCCGCACCACAGCCAACCGAGATGGAACTGCGTGCTGCTAAAACAAAGGCCCAACTCGATGCAGAACTGGCTAAACGTGGACTTAATGGAGAGCCGACGTTTGATGGGATGGATCCACAAACTCAGGGCAAGGTCAACACAGCTTTAAAGGATGATCCGATCGCAAAAGTAGATCCAGCCACCCAGCGAGCTGCACAAGAATGGGCACTTGAAGGGTCCGGGGGAAATCCCCGGGAATTCGCCAATCGTTATGAGTATGCCAGGGCAAAATTCAACCAGGCCCGTGCTGCTGCTTTGGAGCGACTTGCTGGACAGCCTAACGCACGTGCCAGGGCAGCCCAAGAAGCGGCTCAAGCGATAACACCTGAAAGATTGGCGACGGAATTAGGCACTGACATAAAGACTGTGCAAGATCTAGGACCGCAGCAGAGTTTGGAAGGGCTACCACCTACTGCGTCGCCAGATGAGATTGCAGCGGGGGTGCAAGGGCTTGATCGTGTTGGTTTTGAGAGCGAAACAGCAGCAGCATACCATGCACAGAAACATCAAGGTGAATTGCCAGAGGCTTTTGCTAGCGGTGATGCTGTCACTGATTATATGGGAGCAGCACAGGACACTATTCAGACAGGTACTGTTGCAGATACAAAAGCTGTCGGTGAATCTACTCGCGTCATAATTCGCAAAACCTATGACGGGACGGTAATGGAAGCGATAGTATACGTCAGTGCCGATGGACGAGTAACTTTAGCAACTTATGGAGCACAAAAAGCAAAACTATGACGTATATATTTACTGGCGCACCACGAGATATCATGAATAGATTTATGGATAAAGTAAATAATGCGCATATCGATGGTCGCAAGGGAGAGTATGCTTTTCGGGATGCGCTTGTCTGTCTTGTTGGTTTACATGATCGGTTAGCAAAAGCGGACTTTAAAGAGAGTGATGTCCTGAAACAGTTTCGTGAAGAGTCGTGTGCAGAATTGGTTAAGTTTGAAAAGAAATTACGTGCCTATTCAGATATTACGCTTTTTATGGCGGAAGGAGCTAATGAAAATGAGTGGTATGAGCTGTGCATGCGTCGCTCAATAATCCAATTACTCCTGGATGATTATAGGGGAACTCCTGTAGCGGAGTTTATAGATTTAGATGATGTTAGTGATCTCGATATAGAGTTGCGTAGAGTTGGGCTGGAGCAAGGGCCGATCCCTGAAGAGTTTATACCTAATGGACTACCTGAAAACCATTGGTGGTGGCATTATCCGGAAGAGTCCAAGGGTGAATTAACCCAGACAGCGTAGGATTAAAAAGTATGCATCAAGTACCTGAAGAAGACAGTGTAGAGAATGCTTGCTTAGACCAGTTAGCTGAGTGTATTCGTAGGAAAGTCAGGGCTAATGGCCTTAATCTGCGTAAGGCTAATCTTCCAGGAGCTGAACTCTCAAAACTTGAGGCAGATCGGGTAGACCTATCTGGTGCCAATTTGCAGGGAGCTAAGTTCCTTGAAGTACGGCTAGGTAATTGTAATTTTACCCAGGTGAGATTAAATAATTCGATTTGGAGTAACGCTACAGTCCGCCTGTGCTTGTTCAATGGTTCTCAGGGTTTAAATGCCTGTTTCGATCTGGCACGAATTGAAGATAGTTCCATGAAGGGGGCGAATTTAAACCAGGCTTCTTTTAGCGGAGCTAAGCTTACCGAAACTACTTTTGAACGCTCTGCAATGCAAAGATGTATTTTCGATAATGCGGAGGGAGATGGTGTTAGCTTTCGTGGTTCAGATCTTTGCAACGCATCCCTGAATGCAGCACGATTTAATGATGCTGACTTTCGTGGTGCCGATTTGCGTGGTGCTAATTTGTCGAAAGGATATTTTCGGGATGCTGACTTTCGCGGCGCACTGCTTGATGGCACCCTATTTGAAGGTGCCGATCTGCACGGTGCCATTTTTGATGTGGGTGCGGAACCGTATGCCACTAGCACTGATAGCACTGCTAAAGAAAGTAGAGAATCCGACGAACTTGCTAACGCTGTAGTTACCCTACTGGGTGACAACCTAGCAGAGTTGCCAGATGTATTGGCTGACAACAAAGATTTTATAAGGGATATTACCGATCGCCTGCAGCAAGCAAGTAGTACATTTAAGACCACTGCAAAACACTCACCTGAAGAGTGGAAACAATGGACTAAATCGTTTTTGGCATTAGTGAAAGACGAGCAAGCTGTTGATCTTGAAACCATCATCGAAGCTTTATATGATGGACCCATCGAATTGCAGAATCTATTCGCACTGGGTGAAGTTTCCAAAGATGACATGCTTGACCGTATCAGGCATCTTACCGAGGTGCTGAATTCTGCTGCCGATGAACCTCCAGATGAGTGGAAACCGATTCTCGAGCCTTTGATTAAAAAGACCAAGGCAGGGGAAGCGATCGATTTCAAAACCGTAATTGAGTTGTTGTCTAACTGGTTGCGAGTTTTTCCTGCAGGGTAAATTTATCTGGATGCCTCCAGATACAGTGCGATCCCTGATGAAAGCTCGGATGGTGCAGTTGTCAGGGCGATCGCGCTAGAGCGACTCAATGCGCTCGCCGCTCTTTTAGGATGGGCATTGCTATTATCTTTTAAAAAAGATGCCAAGGTGCGTCGTGCAATGCCCACCAACCAGAAGTTTCACTTACTCACTTTCTAGCCCTAAAATGCCGAAAACACATTAGGGCGTCTTATGTAGAGTTGCCTTGCCAGGGGCTGACAACTGCTCATTTTCACTCCAACAACCAAGCAAACAAATCCTTGACTGTAAGCTGTAACTCACTCGCAAACAATGGTACAGGAAGGAGTGCGTCTGGCTCATCAAATACCTCCGTTTCTTGCTTGGGATGATAAACAAACACAGTTTGCTCCTCTGGATCGATCAACCAACCCATTTGAGTCCCATGCTTCAAACAATGAAGAATATTTTTTGTCACCTTTGTTTGGCTTTGATCGGGAGACAGAATTTCAATTGTCCAATCTGGAGCAATGGCAAATGTATTAGCAACTTCTCCCTTCTCATCACGCGGAATTCGGTTCCAAACAAAAACCGCAATGTCGGGTACAGTTGAACGATTGCCAAAGGTACAACGTAACTCAGGAAACGCACGAGCAAGGCGCTTAGGCTTCACTACACCATTGATTGCAGGTACAAGTTCTCCTTGAACCGTACTGTGTTTCCCTTGTGGCATAGGTTTGGGGATAATTTGACCATCAATGTACTCAGTAGCAGGTTTCGTTTCTGGTTGTTGCAGAAACTCTTCCAATGTCAGAGTTTTGGATGGTGATTGTACCATTTGAGGGTTGCCTCCAAGACTGCTAGACCAACACTAACCTCTATTTTATGTAGAAAACTTGATGAAAAGTACTGGCGCATAAGTGGGGTGCGTCGTGACTAAAAGATTAGCGCTCACTGTAACTTAAACCAAACATCATTTGAATCAGGTCGATCATATTGACGAATGACATCTGTATTTCCCACCTCAACACAAACTGACTTCGTACTGCTATGGCACCTGGTAGCTGAGGCAAACTCAAGCGCGATCGCACCTCATACTGAGTTGCAGTTTAACGTAGAATTTAACGAACCACTCCTGGCACTCCAGGGCGCTGAGGTAAGAGAAAGAGACAGCTAGGGAATCGCATTCACTATCTCAGGAATAATCAAGGAGGTGATCGCTTTTTGAGCCAGCTGCTCGTCTGGAGTCGGAACAACTGGCTTTTTGTCCTTT
>CBDTXL010000538.1:0-3856 GCA_965364435.1 uncultured bacterium | reverse complement strand
TTTTTTTCGGCGGGTGAGTGATCGGTTTTCTCAACCAGCTGGGTAGTATAGGTGTAGTAACTCTATAAAACTTTGTTCTTAAGTTGTGTTAAGGTCGTCCCCAATTTTTTAGAGAAGAGATATATCTCTGGGCAGAGTGGAAATCTCAGCCTTTGTGTTAAGAAAACGAAGTTATCCAGATACTGGATAAACCCGGAAGGCTTTAGCGCCCAGAAAAAAACCGAAACATTTTAAGTCGTTAAAACTCATAAAAATTTGACAGGAAAGCTACCATGTCAATCCGCAAAAAGTTCCTCAAAGCCCTCCAAAATCTCTGGAAACAGATTTTACAGTTATCTAGAAGCATCACCCAAAGGCTGAAGAATTGGCTCTTGCGGAGTTGGTTTGTCCTAGGGCGGAGGTCGCGTTTTTCTAGCGCTGGCTTCGTCTTGCCAACTGTGGTCATGGTGATTCTGGTGGTCATCTTGGTGACGACAGCGATGGTGTTTCGCTCATTTGACCGGGCGAAAAATGCCAGTAATGTTAGGGTGAGTCAGAAAGTGCTGGCAGCGGTCAATCCGGCGATTGATCGGGCGGAGGCAAAAATCAACGCTTTACTTGCCGATCCGAACCTGCCCAGAGGAACGCCAACGGATACGGCGATGTACGGTGCGATGACAAGCAAGCTCCCAAAGTATACCTTTGGGGATGAAGAACCTATCAAGCTGGTTTATGACATTAATGGGGGTGGAATTAACAAGAACGACGAGAATGAAAGCTTAACCACGGCTTGGAGATTTCCTCTAGATACAGATAATGACGGCAAGTATGATAGTTTTACCCTTTATGGACTCTACTTCCGTAATCCGCAACCCGCTCCGGGATCGAAGACCAATAGAGCCAGAAGCCCTCTAGAAGCTAGATCTACACCGATGGACAATGCTTCGGCTGGGGGTTCATGTGGAGCAGGTACGGCGGCTAGCTTAGTGGGTCAATCGGGTTGGTATAAAACCTCAGATGGAAATCTCAAGAAAAGCTTCTTTGTCTTCGCGGCAACCGTTCCGATTACCGATACCACGGGGCTTCCTCTAAATACTTACCAGAAGTACTCCGGGAACAAAGGCTTTGCGGCTATAGAGTTCCAGCAAGACCAGTCTCGGATTCCACTGACCAATAATGCCGTTGTGTATGACAATGACCTGGAGATAACGCCCGGTACTGGCTTAAACCTAAACGGGCGCATCATGACTAACGGCAACTTGCTGATTGGTCAAAGGTTTGCGAATAGCAAGATTCAGTTATACCAGGTCAGCAGCATTGAGTCTTGCTTCTACAGTGAAGAAAATGCCAAGATTACCGTCGGCGGTAATGTGATCATTGGCAGCGCTGACGGTACGACTTTAACATCACCGACAATTGATTTGTTTAAGTCAGGCGCAACGCCTACGCAGGCAACCTTGAAGAGTGGAACGGTCACAGACACGGCTGTTAAAGCAAGTTATAACAGCAAAGCGTATGAAGAGCGGATCGATGATCTAGTACAAAAGACGACAACTCTTCCACCGCAAGTTGCACAAAAAGTTAAAACTGGTACTCCTCGGGAGAAAGCCCTACAAGATTACTTCAAAGATCGTACTCGTCGTGTTCCTTTTGCCGAAGTTCCCGATACTAACAAGAATCCTCTGGCAGGGGGTGGAGCTCCAGCTGCTCAGGGTACGGACGACATGCGACCCCCTGGGGCATGGATATATCCGACAAACCTAAATACCGGGGCGGCAACTAACGGTCTGACACTCAACAAGGATCAACCGCCAGCAACCGATCCTGAAGACAGAACACCCGAGGAGGAGCCTCTAGTTGGCGATCGCATTCTTGTTGGGAATGGTCTGCCAGCCAAGTGGTGGGATACAACCACAAACAGATTTATCGATTTCTATGATCAATACCCCCAATCCGTTGACGGCAAAAATCCATCTACAAAATGGACTACTAGCACTGACGGCAATTTTCGCACCCGTATGACCCAAGTGGTGCCTCTGTCGGATGTCGGTGATACGAGTCGAGACGGCTTCTGGGAGAGAAAAGCAGCGGATGAACCTCTCCAGCCCCTCGATGGGGTTGGAGGCTTGCGCGTTGTCACAGGGGCGGGTATTTACGATGCCAGACGCAATGAAGAGGTCGTTCCATCAAGCTTTCCTGAAAAGTTGAATTCTCTACCAGGACAAGGAGGCTCTTTCCTGCCTTGGCCGAGTTCGGGTGTTTTGGACGACCCATCAACACTGGCAAAAGAGTCTGAATTGGCAGTAACACGAAAACCAAACGGAGATTTTAATCCAGTCAAAAACGGATTTCGAGTCGTCTTGCCGGACTCGATGCCGATGTGGCAGGACGATGGGGATGGTAAGCCTTCTCTTCCTCTTGACACTACTCCGCTGCAGCCCGCAAACAAAGATTTAAGAGGCGATCTAGTGATGCGGGCGAGTGCGGTTTATCACTATCGCCAGAGCAACTATCCTAACCCTGCAGGTAGTGAGTATCCTACTGCTAAAAATCCCGTTCAAAGACCGATAGCCTGTGTCAGTAGCTACTACGACCCCAGCAATAGCCTCACAGCCAGGAACCGTTCAGGACTGCCCGCCGTTTTTAAAGGACCGCCTGGGGTTAGTCCTATTCCTCCAACTCTGACCAATAATGGCCTTTCTAACAACGGCATCAGCTACCCCCGTCCTACCATAGCTTCTAGTAACATACCCGCGGGTGGGCGAAATGTTAATACGGGAGTGTTCACTTCTCCACCACCTGTGGCACCCGCGGCTCCTGGTAAGCCTATTGGCAACTTGCGGGCAGTACTCAACTATCAAGCCAACCTGATCTTCCCGGATGGACGCTTTGTCAATCAACCCCTCCGAGATGCACTCATACAGAAAGACTCAAATAAACCGCTGACATTAGCCCACCAATCTGCGATTGACGCTGCCCTTTGTGCCCTACAAATACGTGCGGGGGCTTTAAGTCCTACTGCTGCCGTTATTCCTCACGGGACAATCTACGAAACAACCTTGCTGGATGCTCGACAAGTTAAAGCGATCGAGAAGGAACCTATTGCATCTCGCAAAGCTCTTAGTAACCCGATTCTCATTCAAAACCCTCCCGGTCCAGCAAATCCGACCAACCCGAACCCTCTCATTGCAGACTACAACCTCGAAGTTGAACAGCGTCAGCCCTTGGAAATTCGGGTGACTGTGCTGGATCTAGATCAGCTGCGAAAAAAATCAATTGGCGGTCCATCAGTTGTGCCCACTACTGAGTATCTCCTGCCAGACAGTGGAATTATCTACGCCACTCGCGATGACGCCCTGCCGGATCTGAGCATACTTAAAGATGAACCGATCACCGCAAGCACATTAGTAGCAGACAAACGGATGGCAACACGGAGGATCAACAGCCCTGTTGACTTTGTTCTTGATCCGAGCCGCCGTCCTAATGGGATTATGCTGATTAACGGCAACACGCTCTCCCGTGGTACTGGCAATAAATGGAAGCAGGAAGAAAAGGGTCTGATCTTAGCGAGTAACTTGCCTGTTTATATCCAAGCCGATGACAAGGGCTTTAACCTGCATCAGAGACCAGGCGGTGGAGCAACATTGGAAGAGTTTCAGCAACCGCTGAATAACACTAATTTCTATACTCGTACAAATCCAGAACCTCTATTTGCCTGCCGCCAAGGTCAGCCTGGGCTTAACTGTAATCCCGGTGACACCTGGCGACCAGCAACGGTAGTTGCAGATTCTATAACCCTACTTTCTAAGGATTTCCGGTTCGGTTTCCGTAACGAGGGAGACTATGACCTGAGACAGAATGTAGAGAACCTCACCAA
>CBDTXL010000537.1:0-3859 GCA_965364435.1 uncultured bacterium | reverse complement strand
ACAGCCTCACACAATAGCTTCGAGTACTGCATAGCGATCAGCTCAGGCGTAAAGTGGGACAGTAGATAGTGACGCCCTGCCTGACCCATCTGGTTAACGAGTTGGCTATCTGCTGCCAGAGTGCGAATAAAAGCAGCCAGACCCACGGCATCGCCGTTACTGAACGCCTTACCACAGTGGGCGTCAGTTACTATTTCCCGAAGATAAGAGTGTTGCTCACAGATGATAGCAAGGGGACGCCCAGCTGCCAAAGCAGCGTAAAGCTTGCTCGGTGCCACCAAACCTTCCATGCCGGGACTAACGCTGACTAAAGATAAGTCACAAGCTGTCAGTGAATAGGGCAGGTTCTCTTTGTCCTGATAGGGCAAGAACTGGCAATTGTGCAAACCCAACTGACTAGTCTGCGTTCGGAAAGCTTGACGCTTCGCACCATTACCGATGAAAACAAACTGAATCGGTTCTTGCTGTAAGAGGATAGCCGCTTCGAGAATCGTATCCATGTCATGACAGCGACCCATATTGCCAGAATAAAGGACAGTAAAGGTGTCAACGAGATTGAAGGCTTTTGCAAACCAATTATGGTGTTTGGCAAGCGGTACAATCCAATTTGGGTCAGCCCAATTATGAATGATTGCAATTTTATCGGTAATTTCTGGGCATTTTGCCGCAACCCGGTCTTTCATCGAAGGGCTGAGAACAATGACTTGTTGAGCATGCTTCCAAATGCGACGGTTAAGAGCATCCCAAAGCCGGACTAACCAGTGGTGAGCTGAGACGACATTTAGCTCGACGGCGACATCAGGATATAAATCATAGAGAAGACAAACATAGGGTAGACCAAAGGTCTTATGGGCTAAGTACCCTAGAATCGGTAAAAAGGGGGGGGCTGTGGTGATGAGCAGAATGTCTCCGCGACTGCTAGTCTTTAGCAAATGGAGTCCAGAACGCAGACAGAAGAGAAGTCCATTTACGGCTTTGCCACGAATTCGCTTAGACCAAATGCCAGTGGCACGCGATCGCCTAATCACTACCTGATCTAAACGCTCGATCGCTGGAGCAGATTTGTTTTGGAACGCATAACCGGGCTGCCCTGTAAAGACTTGAACCGCCAGACCAAGCTTTCCCAACTGAACCGCTAGCTCTTCGATCAGCTGCCCCGTTGCGGCATAGTCAGGCGGATAAAACTGCGTAATGATTGACAGTTTGATCTGTCTGCTGTGTCGTACCGGGGTCTTGCCGTTGCTCATGTCGCCTCACTACTGAGTCGGGTAGGATCTTAACTGATCTTGCCCTTATGTTGTTGCTTTGCTATCAAGCCTTACAGCTGTTTGGGAATTGAACGTTAATCTAGGGGATCAACTTTCTAAGTTTCATCTGTTTTTTTGTCAAGTTCTTTGTCCTGACGAGCGGCACAAGCACTGTATCAGTAATTGGTAAGGCTTGGTGAAGGGGATAATCCTCGCTATCAATTTTTATGACCTCCAGCAGAATAAGCGTTACTTTTCACGAGCAAACTTCAGCATTCTTGAATTATGGGTCCAGATGGGGATTATCAGCCGTTGCTGCCCAACGGTAACGCTAAACAGCTGTCCGAACTGTCTCCATTCCACACAGCTGGGTTTCTTGAACTTGACAAAGACAAACTCGATCTTCGTCAGATACTGGCTATTGCCCGCCGTCGGGTGATCGTTATTGCCGGTGTGGCGATCGCTGTAACATCTGGGGTTGCCGCCAAGGTCTTGAAGCAGGTTCCCACCTATGAAGGCAAATTTCAGCTGTTAGTTGGGCGGGCTTCTGGTGAAGACAAAGTTGAGCAGCTCACTCAATCTCTCAGCAAAAGTGCCGGTGTTCAAGTCGAGGGTCCGGACTACGAGACTCAGATTCAGGTCTTGTGGAGTCCTCAGGTGATGTCTCCCATTGTGGAGAAAATTCAAGCTCGCTATCCAGAAATTAACTACAACACTCTCCGGGCAAAACTGTCGATCTCTCGGCTGCAACAAACCAAAATTTTAGAAGTTCGCTACCAGGATTCAGACCCCGAAAAAATTCAGTTTATCTTGGAGCAAGTCGCTGAGGGCTACGTCAAGTATGCTGGTAAAGAGCAACAAGATAGTGTAGAACAAGGACTCACCTTTGTCAAAGGTCAGACAGAAAAACTACAGGAGCTTGTTAATGGGCTTCAGCAGAAAATCCAGGATTTGCGGCAGAATAACAAAATACTTGATCCAGAAACTCAGGGTCAACTCTTGACTAATCGGATTAGCGAGATTGTAAAACAACGACAAGACACTGAAACCCAGCTGGGTGAAGCTCAAAAGCTCTACACAGAGCTAAAAAATCAGTTGGGCCAGTTGGGGGTAACGCCGGAGCAGTCGATTACTGCGACCGCACTCTCAGAGGCACCCCGCTACCAAAAGTTACTTGACCAGCTTTCTGAGATAGAAAGTAAGATTGCTATTGAGTCAGCGCGGCTCAAACCAGAAAACCCGATCCTTCAGGCTCTAAACGAAAAGCGGGACAATTTACTGCCCCTGATCAAGGCGGAAGCGTCAACAGTTGTCGGTTCCTCAGCTTCTGGCGTCCCCGACAACGCCGAATCCCTGGCTTCCCCCAGTTCGATTCGCCTGGATCTGACCAAAAAGCTGGTTGATACGACAAACCAAATACAGCTTCTGGAGATACGCAGGCAAAACGTCGCCCAGGCGGAAAGACTACTGATTCAGCAAATCAAAGAGCTGCCAGCGATCGCCCATCAGTATACAGATTTACAGCGGCAGCTAAATGTGGCGACAGAGAGCTTAAGCCGCTTTCTCGCTGTTGAGCAGACACTGGAAATTGAGAAATCCCAAAAGACTCCTCGCTGGCAGAAAATTTCTGAACCCCAAAAGCCTCAAATGCCGATCTCGCCCAAGGTGCCGCAGGGTCTACTCCTCGGCGCACTCGCGGGGTTACTTGCAGGAGCAGGGGCCGCATTTTTAGTAGAAAAGCTGGATAAGGTGTTTCACTCTCCTGATGAACTGAAAGACAGCACTGGTTTACCCCTATTAGGAACGATCCCGTTTACGAAAGAACTCAAGGCACAGATCGCCAGTATGGTTGCTGGTTCGACCCCAGACACGGAGAATCTAGAGTTTGAACTCGGTGGTCAGTCTCATGGTTACAGTACTTCTCCTTTTTTAGAAGCGTTTCGCTCTCTCCAGGCGAACCTCCACTTTCTCAGTCCGGATCAACCCATTCGCTCTTTGGTGATTAGCTCATCTGTCCCAGCAGATGGTAAATCTACCGTTGCTACGTTCCTGGCGCAGGCAGCAGCGTCTATGGGGCAAAGGGTGTTACTCGTAGATGCGGATTTGCGGCGTCCTCAGATCCATGCGAGGACAGATTTGCCAAACGTGTGGGGACTCAGCAATGTAATTTCCAGCGAAATCAATGTTGATGATGTGATCCAGCGCTCATCGATGGAAGACAATCTGTTTGTGCTGACTGCCGGTCAAATCCCACCCGACCCAATCCGGCTTCTATGCTCCAAAAAAATGCAGAAGTTAGTTGAGCGCTTTCAAGACGCTTTCGACTTGGTTATCTTTGATGCCCCTCCTTTGCTCGGTCTGGCTGACGCTAGACTCCTAGCTGCTCATACTGATGGTCTGGTCATGGTTGTGGGACTGGGCAGAACAGACCGAGTTGTCTTGACACAAGTTTTATCTGGATTACAAACCTCTCATGCTCGCGTCCTAGGCCTCGTTGCCAATGGGGTCAAAGGTTACACGACCAGCTCCTATGACTACTATCACCGCTACTACACCCAAGCTCCCAAGGGACAAAAGCTCGGCGGAAGACGCAGTTGACCCAAGAAGAGGGG
>CBDTXL010000536.1:0-3861 GCA_965364435.1 uncultured bacterium | reverse complement strand
GCTCTTGAGAGTTGATAGGCTGTTGGTGAAACCCGCCCCTACAGCCTTATTGAAATTAGTGCAAGATCTCAGTTTCACAGCTGTACTTCACGCAACTGAGAACCACTATACCCGCTCAAGGTTACTCTGGCAGGCTGTCAACGAGTGCATCATCTTCCTCCCACTTTGCCTGTGACTCAGCTACTTTGGGATAGTCAGCATAAACTTTCCGTCTGAAGGGGATTTGTACGGGTCTTTAGCACAGAGGGAGACAGCGAACTTTTTTCCGTAGCAAGCCAAACAAACCAAGAGTTGCTAAACCCCCAAGGGCGCTAGGTTCAGGAACAGATTTCGGAGGAGGAGAAGTTTGCACCACCTCAAAAGCACCAATATCAGCCCTTGCACCCTGAGGACGTGATACACCCCGTTGGTCAGTTGTTGGAAAGTTGCTGGGATTAGCTGCATCAATAGCCAGACTGCCTGGAAGTAAAGCTTGAGTTTGAGTGGAACCACCGTTATTTGCTAAAGGGCTGAGTAAAGGGTTAACTGGATTGGCAACAGTGCCGACAATGTTGCCGTTAACGCCATTTACAAAAACACTACCCTCTCCGTTACCAATTAGGTTGTAGCCCAAGTCGTTGATTGTATCAATGCGACCCAAAAGGTCAATTGAGTTTTGAGCGATAATAGTATTTCCGATATTCGTCGTGCCCTCATTAATAATGCCTGCACCGTTACGATTAAGAGTACTATTAGTTACTGTCGTTGTACCCTCGTTGGTAATCCCACCAAAACCGTTGCCGCTGAGAGTACTGTTAATTACTGTTGCTGTACCCTCGTTGAGGATACCATGTCGAAAGTTATTGTTGACAGTACTGTTGGTTATTGTTGCTGTGCCAGTGTTGGAAATGCCATTGCCATTGCCACTAACAGTACTGTTGGTTAATGCCACTGTACCAGAGTTGATAATTCCAGCAATGTAGTTGCCGCCAACACGACTATTGATTAATGTTACTGTGCCAGAGTTTTCAATACCAATATCACCGTTATTGACGACAGTAGTGTTAACTAATGTTACTTTCCCCTTGTTGCTAATACCGTCCGCGAAGGCAGATCTGATAGTACTGTTGGTTACTGTTGCTGTGCTATTAGAGGAAATGAAAAGGCTAATTATTCCCTGAGCAATAGTTAGTCCAGAAATCTCTACATTAGCACCATTCCCAATGCGGAAAATATCAAAAAAAGAAAAGGCACCAACAGTTAGTAAATCAGCACCCAAACCATTAATAACCAGGTTGTCAGTAATACCAAGTTCGCCCGTAGTAATTGTTTGTGGACCTGAACCCAGTAAAAAGTCAATAATGTCATTACCGCTAGTAGTATTGGCATCTATGATGGCTTGTCGCAATGAACCAGCACCACTATCAAATGTATTATTAACCGTGAAAGTGGCAGCAAAACTAGGGTTAGTTTCCCAATTCATTAAGCCTAAAGTAGTGAAAGCTGTAGTCAGAGTCAATTTCTGAAATAACTTCATAGTTGTCGCGTTCTATAACTAAGAAAAAGCATTAAACTTTTCAAGAAAAAGACTTCCCAATAAAAAATACACAACACTTTAGCTGCTTAATTTGACTTAGCAACCGCTAGCATTGAGTAACCATCCTCTCAAGCAAGGTGGCAGTTGTCAGTAACGAAGGAGGAAGTACAGCGCTTTCAGTCATGTCACTTAACATACACCATTCTCAGGAGCATTAAACACACCCTAAACCCTTAACAAAAATTCATCAAGTTTCTCAAAAATAAATGTGATTCACTGGGTTCACAACAAACCCGACTTTTTACTGTCATACCATTTTTGTTTATCAAGAGCAACATTTAAATTTCTCAAACTACCTACTGATAAAACTTTCAAAATCCTAAATGGGAAGTCGGGTTTGTTGAAGAAACCCGACTTTTCGACCCCTGCAAGTTTTAGTTTAATTGTGCCTATCTGCTTAGCAGCGCTTGATTTGAAGTCATAGGCTTATCAATACTGCATGAAGGTTAGTCTGGGAGGATGTCAACGGGTGCATCATCTTCTCCCCACTTTGCCTGTGACTCAGCTGCTTTGGGGCTAGTCGAATGCTTCACCTCATAAAGCGATTGAGAGGACAAAATTTCCAACTGACGGGGCTTGAGTTTCGGCTTTTCTACTGCTTTGCCTTTTGGACGACGCCCCGTTGCGCTAATGCTTTCTTGCGGTTCCTTTCTGGATTCTGAACCGCGCCGACGCTGGGATGTCCCTTCTTCAGACGTATCTTCCGCCACTACTTCATAGAGTATCGCTAGTTTATTGTTATCCGTTCCCTTACGCAAAACTCTACCCAATCGTTGAATATACTCGCGCTCTGAACCCGTGCCAGATAAAATAATCGCTACACGAGCATCTGGGACATCAACCCCTTCATTAAGGACGTGGGAGGCTACAAGGGTTTTGTATTCTCCCTCCCGAAAGTGAGTCAGAATGTCGTGGCGTTCTTTAACTGGCGTCTGATGGGTAATGGCCGGGATGAGTAACTCTTGGGAGATGCGGTAGACAGTAGCGTTATCGTTGGTGAAAATCAGGATACGTTCCGGGTAGTGCTGGGCAAGTAAGTCAGCAAGAATCCGTAGCTTGCCATCTGTGCCTAAAGCAATTTCCTTGGCTTCCCGATGGGCTAACATCGCTCTACGTCCAGCTTGCGATCGCGCACTCACCATGACAAACTGTTGCCAGCCTTGAATACTGCCCAGGTAAACATTTGATTCTTTCAAGAAATCGTTGCGGAGTTTGATGCAGGCGTTGTAGCGTGCGCGTTCTTTTTGGGAAAGTTTAACTTTAATCTGAACAACTTTGTGAGCTGCTAGTGCCGAACCTGCCAGTTCATCAGCACTTTTGCGATATACTTGTGGACCAATTAGGGCATTGAGGTCACGATGACGCCCATCTGAACGATCTGGGGTAGCGGTGAGTCCTAATCGGTAAGGTGCGATCGCATATTCAGCAATCACGCGGTAAAAATCTGTCGGTAAGTGGTGACACTCATCAAACACAAGCATTGCATACTGATTCCCCAAAGCTTCGGCATGGATGGTGGCACTATCGTAAGTGGAGATCAGAATTGGGGTTTTATCCCGTGAACCTCCCCCCAGTAACCCCACCTCTGCATCAGGAAAAGCCGCTTTCAGGTGAGCATACCACTGGTGCATCAAGTCCAGAGTTGGCACTACAATCAGCGTACTGCGAGGCGTTGCTTGCATCGCTAACTGTGCCAAATACGTCTTACCCGCTGCCGTGGGAAGAACGACTACGCCTCGACGCCCTGCTTGCTTCCAGCAAGTGAGGGCTTCACTTTGATGAGAGTAAGGTTCCATCTCAAAGCTAGGAACCAGTTCCAGTGGTACAAATTCCTTCGCCTCATCAGTAAAGCTACTACCTTCAGCTTGCAAGGCTTCCACTAGCTGACGGTAGTGAATCGCCCGAATGCGAAACTTCTCAATTCTGTCATCCCACGTAGCATAGTCCACCCAGGTTTTTCCTCTCGGTGGTGGATGCAAAATCAGGGTGCCCCGATCAAAAGATAATGTAGGGGTACGAGCCATCATTAAATCAGTGAGCAGTTAATCATTGACCAGATTTGGGATGGGGATTTAAACCCAAGAAGAAACCTACCACCTTTAGAGGTGGGAGAATCTGACTCAAGAGTGAAAAACGATTCACTGCTCACTGTCCACTGGTAACTGTATAAATTCTCCGTCCCCGATAAGAGTGAAAAGTGAATAGCTCACAGCTGCCCGATTCACGTCTGATCTCTACGCTTAAAGCCGTTCCAAACGCTGCTAGTACAATAATTATCTTTGTTG
>CBDTXL010000535.1:0-3862 GCA_965364435.1 uncultured bacterium | reverse complement strand
TCTGTTGTTTTTCCCAATCAATGGGCAGCAGCAGAGGAAGTTACATTGGTAGCTGCTGGTCAAACGCTCAAAATTCCTGAACCCAACAAAGATAGCTTCAGCCTCGTCACTCAAGAACCAAAAGGTGTTTCCGAGGTGCTGATTCTCGCTAGTCGGACGCCTTTACGCAAAGCCCTTCAAAGTTTACGAGCGGTTGCAGCAGCACGAGGAGGACAGCGCGGTGGACCTGTCACCCTGGAAGCTTCAGGTCAGCTCAATGAGCCAGCTGAGGTGATTGACAACTTGCTCGATGATGTCAATAATGGAAATCGTGGCAGTGTGAGCAATGCTACCCTTAGCAGTGGTACCGTTCGTAACATTGACACCAGTCAGTTAGCAGCTCTATCAATTACCTTTGAGGTTATTTAAAAGCTAGCAGCTAAGTACACAAAATCATTGAAGGGGGGCGGAAATTATAAAGTCACCAAACTCTAGGTAGTAAAGGCGTTTTAGGGTTGGCGATTTCCATACCTCTGTTATGGGTTGCTGTACTAAGCAATTGCGAATTAAAAGTGCGACACGCTTACATTCGTTATTCTCTACTTCCTACCCCCTTGGTTACACTGGCTTGAAGCAAGCTACGGCTAAAGGCTGAAATATTTGTGTTTTTCTAGCTTGCTTCCTGAAAGCCGTGATACTTTATGAAAAGTGTAAATATTCTGTAATAATCAGAATATAAAGAAAACCATTAGCTTAAATCCTGCCGATTGTGAACCCGAGGTCAAAATGAGGGTCTTAATCGCAATGGACGGATTGTAAAAAGGAGTTTGATTTTACTGTATCAGTCTGTGCTGTTGAGGTTGGTAAGGATCGTTAGAAGATTGTCTGGGCGTGGGAACCGTTCGTCAATCAAATTCATCCTTAGCCAGCAGGGCTGCTAGTGTGAATAAATTTGTTTGATCCAAGTTTGGAGGAATCTCTCATGTCCATTCGCCTTTACGTAGGCAATTTGCCAAAAGAAGATGTAGACCGCGATGAACTGCACGCTATTTTTGCAGAAGCGGATGACTCTGTTTCTACGAAAGTGATTAAAGATCGCAAAACTGGCAAATGCCGAGGCTTTGGCTTTGTAACCGTACCTACAGACGAGCAGGCTGATGCAATCATTGAGAAGTTAAACGGTCACATGTTCAAAGACAGCGCTCTGAAAATTGAAAAAGCGCTGCCACGGTCGAAGAATCAAGATGATGATGAGTCGCCACGCCCAGCGGCTAGTAATAACAATCCCCCTGTGCGTCGTAGCAGCGGCAATAAAAAGCCCAAGCGTGGCAGTTCCTCAAGCACAACAACATCTTCTCCTTCTGAGTCAGGATCTATTCAACCCGATCCACGTTGGGCTGATGATCTGGCAAAGTTGAAGGAGCTTTTATCAGCTCAAGCCAGTAATTCCTAACTTGAAAATAGGACATCGGGCGTCGGGCAGAGAAATTTTCATTCTTTGTTGTGCGCTAAAAGGGCATGGGGTTTAGCTTCTGTCTAAAATTTG
Organism: uncultured bacterium; assembly: GCA_965364435.1. Taxonomy (GTDB): domain Bacteria; phylum Cyanobacteriota; class Cyanobacteriia; order Cyanobacteriales; family Coleofasciculaceae; genus CBDTXL01. The sequence continues at coordinate 2,337 of CBDTXL010000535.1, read as the reverse complement.
GCTCAGACGAAGTTGCATTTAGTGGTTTTACATTCTCGTTTTTAGTTGGAAGGTTGGAAAGTTGGAACGTTCAAGAAAACGTTCAAACATTCTAACCTTCCAAGGTTTAAACAAATTTGGGAAATGGGGAATAGGTGATTGGGAATCTACTCGATCACCAATTTCTCATTCCCAATGCCCAATGAAGGGTGATTGTCTTAGCTACTGAGCAGGGCTTCAACAAACTCGTAACTAGAGAAGGGGCGCAGGTCTTCAATGCCTTCACCAGCCCCAATAAAACGGATGGGCAGACCCAGCTGCTGTACCACAGCAAGGGCAATGCCCCCTTTGGCAGTGCCATCAAGTTTAGTTAAGACAACACCGCTGAGTTTTGCTGCTTCTGAGAAGATTTTCGCCTGAAGCAGACCATTTTGTCCGAGTGTGGCGTCCAGAACCAAAAGGGATTCAATCCGGGCATCGGGGGCTTTTTTATCCACAATTCGACGGATTTTGGAGAGTTCTTCCATCAGGTTTTTCTTATTTTGGAGACGCCCTGCTGTGTCTACCAGAAGTAATTCTATATTTCGTGATTGTGCAGCAGCGATCGCATCAAACACCACAGCCGCTGGATCGGTATTCTTTCCGGGATTGGCAATCACCTCTGTGCCACTGCGTTCTCCCCAAACCTTCACTTGTTCCACCGCTGCCGCCCGGAAGGTATCCGCTGCCCCAATTAAGCATCGATAGCCGGATTTCTGTGCCAGGTGGGCAATTTTCCCAATTGTTGTTGTTTTACCAGCACCATTAACCCCCGTCATCAGCCAGATATTCAGGGTGTCTTTTTCGGGTACAAAGGTCGGGCTGTAGGATTCGGTGCAGGGTCGGTCAAGCAAATCGCGGAGAATTTTTTTAAGGTAAGCGATCGCTTGCTCTGGTGGCAGCACTTCCTCCCGCAGTTTTTGTTGCAGGGTATTGATGATGTAGTCCGTTGCCTCGACGCCAACATCTGCCTGTAGGAGAAGCGCCTCAATCTCCATCACGGCGTCTTGATTCAACGGCCCTTGACCGACAATTGCCTTGAGCTGGTTAATTAAAGTGCGACGGGTTTTATCGAGTCCCTGGCGCAGTCGCTTGAGCCAGCTAATTTCTTCAATTGAGACATCTTCAGGACGACGTCCTTGAGCTGCCAACACTTCCGCTGACCACAAGAACCCTTCATCAAAGGCAAGACCGGGAACGTCCTCCACCTCAACTGTTGTCGTTACCGCTGATTCAACTGGCTGTACCGTTGCCCTGACAGGTTCGGGTTCTGGTATCTCAATTGCGGTTGCCTTAAGGCGTTCCAGCCGGGCCTGCCGCTCTGCACTAGATTGACGCGCCCAGATGGGTACAGGGGCAGCGGGGGCTTCCTCGGCTTCCACTGCAGCTGGTGGTACTGCCTCGGATTCAACGGCAGGGGGTTCTTCTAAAATTGGGTCCGCTGTCTCTACTTCTGAATCTATCGCTTCAACAGTGACTGGCGATTCCGATAGGACTTCGGATTCTGGTGCCGTTGCCTCTTCCTGGGATTGGGCTGAGGCAATATCTGGTGGTACTTCTGGTAAGGCTTCGGCTGCCGGTGCCGTTGCCTCTACCGCCTGGTCAGTTAATTCCGTAGTTGCAGCTTCTCCTGCTTCGGTGGTGGCATCTATCTCAGATTGAGCGACAGCAGACTCCACAGGAGCAGAGTCTTCTTCAGTAGCGGCGTCGGCAGTTTCTGTTGTGGAGGCTTCCACGTGGGGTTCTGAAACATCGGTTGCCGCCAGTGGAGTCTCTTCTCTTCCTGCTGTTTCAGGTGTTGCTGGTTCCTCTAACTCAACGGTTGCTGCTGTGTCAGTTGATTGTGCAGTATCTATTGGGGCAACGGAATCTTCATCCTCTTGTGCAGTCGCATCAATCTCCGTCGCTTCATCTGCCTTTGGAATAGCAGCCGCTGTGACCTCTGGGGAATCCGATATTGCCGGTTGAGCCGCTGACTGATCTACCAGTGTGCTTTCCGGAGACTCTATCGCTGCTGGGGCTGCTTCTGGTGACAGTTGCTGCTGCTTCTGAATGTTTTTGTAGGCAGCTTTCGCCCAGCTCAGGTAATCATCGGCAACTGCCGGGGACTGCTCTTGAGTTGACTCGGAGGCAGCAGGTTGGGCTTCTGGCTGCTCTGAAACCTGTTTTTCCTGTTCAACCTGAGGGTCTTCGGAGCGAGTCTCCTGTTGAGACGCTTCGCTAGTACCAAACTGTCGGCGAAACCAATTAAAAACCATTGCACTTACTTGACTACCAGCGTCAATTAACTTTTGTAGTACTTACGCACCTTTTACAGAA
>CBDTXL010000534.1:0-3863 GCA_965364435.1 uncultured bacterium | reverse complement strand
GAGCCTCAACTCCTTTTATTAAAAATACTTATCACCCTGACTCCTGGAGAGCCGAATTATCTTCCGTGATTGATGCTCCGACCAACCTCTGCCAGTTTTCTCCTTAATGAATCCAAAGACTGCCGAATGAAGCAACACTGAATTGCTCTTAAAATCTGGCTCGTGACCCTTAGCTTCTACTCGTGCGATTCGCTAAGTTTGACAGTTATTAAGCTACCGAAAACCCAGTAATAGCGCGTCTTTCAGGGCGATAAAACCCTAACACGATATCCTCTTTCACAACTCCTGCCTCTAGCAGTTCCTGAGTAATTCCCTGCTCAATACCATCCCACTCGACCCAAATCTTACCGTCTTTAATCCGTAGATGTAAAACAACATCGTGAACTCGACCAGTCCTATCCCATCCCACACCCATCAATAAGTAGTTGTCATGTTCTAGATCGCAAATTGGGATGGCTTCAATCTCTCCATGACTTGGTTTGTATTGGGCGTGTTTAGCTACGATGTCTTGAATAATTTTCCGATAATGATTTAACTTATCCACTGAATAATCTCCTCTGTGATTGGCTCAAAAATCAGTAGACTAATTTGGTGGTCGATAACAACTTCTTGAATAGCAGGTCGCTGAAAAAAATCCTGATAAACGTCTTGAGAAACTGCCAGATATAGTTTTCGCTCTGGATTGACTCGCTTGAGGAAAGTTCGGTAGATCCCATATTGCCCAACAGCCTTTTCTAATTCTGTCATTAGCGAAGGACTATTGAACATTTTGATTTCAACAACAATCTTGCGCTCAGACTTTTCAGCGGCGAGAAGCTTTTCTGCACCAAGGTCTGCATACAAATACACCCCTTTAAACTCAATAGTAAACGGGTCATCTGTAATTACCCAGCCATCTTTAACCAGCGCATGTTTAACAGTGTCATGATACAGATCGTATTGGGGCATGAGTTAAAGAAACCAAATGATTTAACCGCACCTACCGCCGTCGCCATCGCAACTGCTCCCCAAGTCGCAACAGAAACAGCCGCGCTAATCTTACCGCCTCTTGATACTGTTGCTCTGATTGATGCTCTGACCAACCTCTGCCAGTTTTCTCCTTAATAAACCCAAAAACTGCCGAATGAAGCAACGCTGAATTGCTCTTATAATCCGGCTCGTAACCCTTAGCTTCTACTCGTGCGATCGCTTCTACCAACAACTTCGGTGGACGTTCAACCAACGAGCAACCATTCGCCCCATCCGGAATCAGATGCTTCGCATTAAACAAATTATTGATTAAACTCCGCACCTGCGCTCCATAGCGAGATTGATTTTCTATCTTCGCCTTGTCGGGACGCGCAACTGCCTTCGGGTGAGGAACCTCCACCACTTCCGAAGCTAACTCCGCCTCTAACCCCTTGAGAAATATTTCATAAGCCGAAGAGGGCATCGTATCCTTGAGCCGTACATCCCCAACGATAATTTCACCCTCATTGTCCAGATCGAACCCGCGTTTTTGTAGTAGCACTCGCCTCGAATAGTCTCGGTAAGAAATTAGCTCCTCACCCACCAAAACCTGCCAATCCAACCCAATGTGAGAGAGAAAATTGGCAGGTATTAACTCCCTACGTTCCCTGGATTTACTGACATCCACCCCCACACCTCTGGGAAAATCACTCCAAGCGGGTGTAATCTGCACCGTCTGATTATCAAGAACCGCTTCCACCTGAATTTCGTAGGTTCTGATATTTCTAATTTGAGTTAACTTTTGACTAATCGCATCCACTTCCTGCTGCCAAGGTAATGACTTCTCCTCCACAGGGTCTCCTGCGAGGAGAGGGGAGTCTTGCGCCTGCTTTCCTGTCCCCCCCTTAGCAAGGGGGGTTAGGGGGGTTATGTCTTCATCTACACGGTAAGACCCCCCCGACTCTGCCACTCGCGGACTCTTCTTCCCTCCAACATCCTCGGACAAGCTTCCAGTAGAACGGAGTTCTTCAAGTAACGAGAACTTCGGTTCATGTAGAGACGTGCCCTGGCGCGTCTCTACTGGTATTGGCACGCGCAGTTGCAACACATCCCCTGGTTTGACGGTTGAGGTATCACTTAGATTAAGAATAGTTTCTCCCGCTTCGTACTCTGTTACCAGGAGAGGTCGCACCCGTTGCCGCACGACTTCTTCTCGAATCACATCAGAAGTCACACCCTGCTGAAACTTCTCAAATAGTTCCCGCAGTCCTAAGGCGGAATGGGTAACAACAACGCCCCAATTAGAATGATTTAACTGAGGAAAGTAACTGGGTGGGTCCCCTGGCACCCGTCGTAATGCCCTACCCCATTCCTGTTCAGCAGGAGACATACTTTTGAGAACGCATAAGCAGCAGGAAACTGAAATCCACTTATGGTCGAACCCGACACCCACTAAACCGCAATGCACAATTACCCAGTAGTCACCGTTGTAAAAGCGGGACAAAATTGAACTGGGACGCCCTGCCAAGTCGTAAGATTCATGCTCTGAATGGATAAGGCCGATTCTTCCCCTCAAAACGGGAAAATTCTCTTCTAATAACTTGGCGACTCGATGGGTATGAGGAATGTTGAGCGCCCGGACGAGCATAGCATGGGGCTGTCCAGTGTGTTCGCGCTTCCTGACTAAAATCTCTACTGCCATCTCTAAGACTGGCATCGAAAAGGAATCTGCAAACAGAATCTGACGGAACCACTGCTTATCCGTCTCTGCTTTATTTAAAAATTCCTCAAAGTTATATTCAACTTCCTTGCCATCCTCCTCAATCAGGAACGCCGCAGACGTTGCTTCCTTATACATGAGCTTTTTAATCGGCGGCGGGTCGAGCTTCCAAGCCTCCTGGAGGGTAAACTCGTAATCAGCAACCGGGGCATATTTCAGCACGCTTCGCCCTAATGGATCCTCTTCTTCTACCTGGGTATACCGAACGTGAGGCAGTGGTTGAGAGTCCGAACGGAACTTTGACCCGGTGAAATAGGTAAGCAGAGCGCGATCGAAGTAATTACAAATTGTTCGATAACTATTAGCAGCCGAGAAATGCGCTTCATCGGTGATCATAACCCCAATCGAACCGGGTTCAATATCCCCTCGGTTCACCAGATTGACCAAGAACTGCCGATTGCCAACAAGCATATCTGCGTCATTTATGCAATAGGCATAGCTGTTGAAATCACTGGCATCCAACTCCACAATCTTGGGCGGCGGCACTCCCGGTAGCAAAATCTTAAGGCGATAAAGCTGCCATTCATCGTAAAGCGGACGGTGCTTGTAGTCCGTGGGGAAGTCCTTCAAGAATCGGGCGCGGAGTGTGCAGTTATCCGACAAAAACAATGCAGTTCTACCCTGCATCCAGGGCGCAAGGATAAAGGGAGTAACGGCTTGAATCAGGGTTTTTCCCGTACCAACCCCAGCCAGAATCAAAGCCGCCTCTCGCTCCGGAGCATCCATCTCTCCTCGACAAGCTTTCTGGTAAATGGCTAACAGTGCTTCTTGCTGATGAGGATAGAGTCCCGTTTGCCCTTGAAGGATTCGGTTCAGGACGAGCGAATGGTACTTGAGAAAGTAATTGTCAGAATCTGACATCATCACTAATTACTTGGTCGGATTTGCCTCTGTTGCAGCTTGCACACAACGCTAGCGCATTCCACACTTCGGTTGCTCCTCCTTTGGAGAAGGGGATTTTGTGGTCAGCCTCGAAATTATCCTCAGTTAGAGGTGTGCCGCAGTACTGGCACTTGTAGCCCGCTCGCCGCAAAATCAGGAGTTTTTGAGCCTGTGTGAAACAGCGTCTTGCCAATCCAAACGTTCCTCCTAAAATCCTTAAGGTTAATTTTAAAGCCTATATCCACTGGGCATC
>CBDTXL010000533.1:0-3870 GCA_965364435.1 uncultured bacterium | reverse complement strand
TCAAAATCTCTTGACTTTATTAATGAAACTAGCTTTTTAAATACAATTATTATTTTTTTTTACAAAATGCATAATTCCTGACGCCTCAGTTTGAGTATCCTATAGAAGTTATAGCAGGCGCTTTAGCTCTCACCGTGCTAGCTTTTTGGGTGCCAAAGACCGCTATTTTAGACTAAGTTATTTTTTATTTAGAGCAGAGGTGTGTCAATGATCAAGAAGACAGTGAAATTAATGATGGCTGCACTCTTCGCTACAGGTATTGGGATGTCAGCTTTCATTGAACCGGCAGAAGCTGCAAGGAGAAGAGGTAATGACTACTCCCAAACAGGAGAAGATGAACAATTTGTTCAAGCTCAGTTTAGTTTGGTCAATGCAACTAGAGAAGGGATTCCTATAGATGATGACGATAGAAGTCTCGGTATAGGTCTTTTTATTGGAGCGATTGAGAACTATACTCCAGCAGAAGAGGGAGAGCTTTGCATTGATTTTATACCTGATGTTTGCCCTCTCAGTTCTAACAGTTCTCCTTTTAATCAAAGCTCTCGTTATTTTTATGACTCTTCTGGCTTTCCTATTTTTAGAAGTGACGCTCCTCTCAAGCCGCAAGGGAGTCCATTCGACGGGAATCTGTTGGCACAATTTATTGAACCTGGACAAGAGCTGTATGGACAGGTCGGAACGCCTACTGCTGCTATTGCCTATAGCATTCTTAGGAGAGATGAACCTGTCTTTAGTTACAGATTATTAGACCTTGATCGTTTTGATATCACGCAAGCTGTTAATTCTTTAGAATACATATTGGACAACAACTTATTAGGTTTAGCAAAACCTGTAATAGGGAGATTTACAGATAGTGGAAATCTTATAGTTGGCCTTGGTATCGGCGACGCTCTCGTACAGGGCCAATTTCATACTGTTGTCCCTGAACCTAACACGGCAATCACGAGTCTATTGGGTTTTGCGGTTTTGGGTACAGGGTCACTGCTAAAACGCAAGATAAAACAGCATTGAACAGCCTAAACAGTAAAGCAATTTCACCAGCCAGAAAGGCGTAAGGCTGACTCTGACTGGTTAATTGTATGTGAAGCTTTGCAAAATTAGTTTTCAATTAGGAGCATGTTGCAGTTAAGCTGCCCCAAAGTTAAAGCCCCTAAATGCTATGCAACTATCTTCTTTGAGATTTTGGTTGTTCAACGGAAGCGTCCTATTTTATCTACTAGCCTCCCAACCAACTACAGCGCAAATTGTTCCAGACACCACATTGCCCATCAACTCTATAGTCCCGCCCAATTGCACTAATTGTGAGATTAGAGGTGGCACTAGGGTAGGCAACAATCTGTTCCACAGCTTTGAGCAGTTCTCCATTCCCACAGGTGGTACTGCCGATTTCAACAATGCACAGACGATTGAGAACATCATCAGCCGTGTCACGGGTGGGTCGATTTCTAACATTGATGGGTTAATCCGCGCTAACGATGGAGCGAACCTGTTTCTACTCAACCCTAATGGGATTATTTTTGGTCCCAATGCCTCTCTAAATATTGGCGGCTCGTTTCTGGCAACGACTGCCGATCGCATTGACTTCGCAGATGACACCCAGTTCAGGGCAGACGGCACTCAGAGTTCACCCCTGTTGACAGTGAGCGTCCCTATCGGCTTGCAGTTCGGGCCGACTGCGGGCATTATTAGTAACCAATCCGTCGCTCCTTTAGCAGACAGCACGGGAAATCCTGTTTTAGATGACGACGACAACCCAATCCTTATCGGTTTGCGAGTTCTACCAGGAAAAACTCTGGTACTAGTGGGAGGTCCGATTACTCTTGAAGGCGGATTTCTGACCGCAGAGAGTGGACGGATTGAGTTAGGGAGTGTGGCAGGTTCCGGTTCAGTTAGCCTGACCCCAACAGACCAAGGTTGGGTGCTAGGCTACAATAGCATCCAACACTTTCAAGACATCAGCCTATCCCAGGAAGCTTTAGTCGATACGAGTGGTGATACGGGTGGAGATATCCAGATTCAGGGAAGGCGCGTAACACTCACTGAAGGAAGTCAGGTGGTTTCTGTTGCTCTGACTGAGGGTCAGGCAGGAGACTTAAGGGTAAGCGCCTCGGAGTTACTAAAACTGGAGGGTACCTCGGCAGATGGTGGGTTTCCCACTGGTCTGTTCAATGAAGTGGAACAGGAAGCTACAGGTGAAGGAGGAACACTCACGATTGAAACTGGACAGCTGATTATCAAGGATGGGGCACAGGTATCAACCACTACTTGGGGCACAGGACGAGGGGTCGATTTGATCGTAAAAGCTTCGGAGTCAGTAGAACTAGATGCTGTGGGTCCAAGGTTGCCCGGTGGTCTGTTTGCTCGAACCCAGCAGGGAGCTACGGGTGATGGTGGAACCTTAACCATTGAAACTGGACGGCTGATTGTCCGAGGTGGCGCACAGGCATCAACTGATACTTTAGATGCAGGTCGTGCGGGGGATTTAATTGTAAGAGCCTCGGAGTCAGTAGAACTGGAGGGTAGGACGCCAAATCAGGAAAGAGCCAGTGGTCTGTTTGCTCAAGTTAGGGGGAGATCTACCGGCGATGGCGGAAATTTGACCATTGAAACTAGACAACTAATTGTTCTAGGTGGAGCACAGATAGCGACTAATAGTTTTAGTGCGGGTCGAGGGGGAAATTTGACCATCAATGCCTCTGACTCTATCCTCCTGAGTGGAACCGCACAGATATTACGTTCTGACAATATCAGTGGGATTTTGGTTTCAGCTGAGCGAGGAGCTACTGGTGATGCAGGAAAATTAAACATTACTACTGGACGACTCACTGTCGATGATGGAGCCAGAATATCAGCAGATAATTTGGGCACAGGTCAGGGTGGAACTGCAACCTTAAATATCGAGCAGTTGATTGTTCAGGATGGAGGAACGATAAGGGCTGCCTCTTTTAATGAAGGTCCCGCTGGAGACTTAAACATTACCAGCAGGAGTTTAGATGTCCAAGATGGAGCAGAAGTGACTGTGAGCGGTGAAGGTTCAGGACCCGCAGGCAACTTGAATATTACAGCTAACTCCATTCGTCTAGACCAAGGACGCCTTACTGCTGAAACCCAAGCAGGAAGTGGGGCGAATATTAACCTACAAGACGTAGACCTGTTGTTGATGGGCAATCAAAGCCTGATATCTGCTCAAGCCTTCAACGATGCCAACGGAGGTGACATCACTATTAATGCTGAAAACGGTTTTATTGTTGCGGTTCCTGAAGAAGACACTGACATCATTGCAAATGCCTCTGAAGGTCGGGGAGGCAATATTCAGATTACAACTCAAGGCATCTTTGGGATAGAAGAGCGGCTCGCAATTCCAGGAAACGGAACCAATGACATTGATGCCAGCTCTCAATTTGGCGTCAACGGCGTAGTAACAATCAACACACCTGATGTTGACCCCAGTCAGGGATTAACCGAGTTGCCAAATGAGCCAGTCAACGTGGAAGTTGCACAGGGCTGCCAAGCGGCTGGAACCCAGGCATCTGTTGCGTTTTTCAACACTGGAAGAGGGGGTTTAGCACCTAACCCTTACGAACCGATTAGCAGCAGTAACATTTGGGAAGATATACCATTGGCAACACAGAGAACTGAGAATTCTGCTAGTACTGCTCGTGCCTTTGCCCCACCAGTGACTCCGCCCAACAAAATTGTGGAGGCTCAAGGGTGGATTGTTAACGGAAAAGGGGAGGTTGTCCTGGTCGCTGAAATGCCCACCACACCTCCGAGTCGAACCAATATCTATGCCCGACTCAACTTTGCCGGGAGTCTGACGAAGTTAGGGCGTCGGGACTGGGGCGTCGGGCGTCGGGAAGACACAAGTTC
>CBDTXL010000532.1:0-3877 GCA_965364435.1 uncultured bacterium | reverse complement strand
AGATGCGTAAATCGCGACGATGCCAGAACAGAATTAAGTCAGACATTCAATCAATACTTGGGATAAATAGCTCTTTCTGCCAGCTTAGAGTCTAGTGGCCTTGGTATGTATTAGAGCCTATCCCAAAAATCCTTTAACTAGGGAATTGACATCTGTGTAGCCTACGGCAAGCCGCTTCGCGTCTACATCTGTGTTCATCTGTGGTTTCAAATCTCATATCCACTTTTCGGATAGTCTTTATTAAGCCACTAAACTCATCAGTTTTCTGTCGAGAGCAACAATATAATCCCTCCCGTAAGAGCCATTCTCTAAACCTGCGATTAGATGCTCAGGAAGGTCTTGTGTGATTTCCTCGCTGCACGAAGCGGCTGCTAAAGCGATCGCTGCTACAGTATCCACATCCCCAGTAAAGGCGATTTCCAGTACCTCCTCTGCCTCTGATGCTCTCTATACTGGAAATTGAAGTGGTTCACTATCGTTGTGAATATGACAACAACTGTTGACATCGGTACGCTAATTGTCAGTACTCACGGAGTTTGTGGAGGGCGTCCCCGCATTGCTGGACGGAGACTATCCGTGCAGCAGATTGCTGTTTTGTCTAAGCAGGGATTGAGTCCCCAAGAGATTGTTCGAGAGTATGAAGGGCTAACTTTAGCCCAGGTTCATGCAGCGCTAGCCTACTATTACGCTAATACAGAGGAGATAGAAGCATATCTGGCACAGGAAAAAGCCGAGTACGATCGCTTAGTCGCAGAATCTATAAATTAAGTAAGTGAGTCAGATTTATTTGTATCTGGATGAGGATACTCAGAGACAAGCGTTGGTGCAGGCTCTACGAAATGCTGGTGTAGATGTAGTAACCACTTTAGAGGCTAACAATTCTGCTCGTTTAGATGAGGAACAGCTAATCTGGGCAATAGAGCAAGAGCGCGTCATCTATAGTTTTAATGTGGGAGATTTCTGCCGTTTACATACAGCCTACATGGAACAGGGTATGGAGCATACAGGAATTATTTTGGCAGAGCGGCAAAGCTATTCAATAGGTGAACAGTTGCGGGGACTGTTGAGATTGATGGAAACGAAATCAGCAGAGGAAATGAGAAATCAATTGGTTTTTCTGGGAACTTACATCAGGGCTAAGTAGAATTGTGAGCGTTCGCACTCACTCATATCAAATCCGGTTGATTGCACACAGATGCAATCTATTCAAAATAAGTGTTTTAGCCATTTTTAGTGATGTTGTTTAACCGGATTTGATATCATCCAAGAAATGCGTTAGCGAAGCGGCGCTCTCTTCGCATCGCACAAGACGCAATTCATTGCATCTCTACAACACCCCATCTTCCACCGCCCCTAAAGCTGTGAGCGTGGCTTTCTCAGCTTCCGTTAAACCCATAACGCCCGTTATATTCATCCCCTCATAGGGTCTGTCTCTTAGAGTTTTTAGACACTCGCCCGTCTTGACATCCCATAGCTGAATAGGATCATCACTGCTGCAACTGGCAAGAGTCTTACCATCTGGACTGAAAGCGACTGACCACACCACACTGGTATGTCCCTGCAAGGTTTTTAGGCATACACTGAGACTGACATTCCATAGCTTCACAGTTTTGTCATCACTACCACTAGCAAGGGTTTTTCCATCCGGACTGAAGGCGACTGACCATACTGCATCGGTATGCCCCCGTAGAGTGTTTAGGCATGAACCCGTGCTAGTATTCCATAGCCTCACTGTTTTGTCATAACTACCAGTAGCAAGAGTTTGACTATCCGGACTGAAGGCGACTGACCATACTGCATCGGTATGCTCCCGCAAAGTGTTCAGGCATTCACCGGTGCTGACATTCCAAAGTCTTACTACTTGATCATTACTTCCACTTGCAAAAGTCTTATTGTTAGGACTAAAGGCGACTGAGTTGATCCAACTGTTGTGGCTTGGCAAAGTGTTCAGGCATTCACCGCTTTGAACATCCCATAGTTTCAGGGTTTTGTCATCACCACCACTGACAAGAGTTTTACTATCTGGACTGAAGGCGACTGAACGTACCCAATCAGTATGTATCTGCAAAGTGTTCCGACAAATACCTGTGCTGACATCCCATAGCCTCACAGTTTTATCATCACTACCACTGGCAATAGTTTTACCATCCGGACTGAAGGCGACTGAACGTACCGAATCGGTATGCCCCTGCAAAGTATTCCGACATATACCCAGGTAGATATCCCATAGCTTCACTGTTTTGTCACCAGTCCCACTGGCAAGAGTTTGACCATCTGGACTGAAGGTAACTGACCATACCAAACTGTTGTATCCTTGCAAGGCTCTGAAGGATTCACTAGTGTGGATATCCCATAACCTCACTGTTGCATCAGAACTGCCACTGGCAAGCATATTACCTTCAGGACTAAAAGCAACTGACCATACCGGATTGGTATGCCCTCGCCAAGTTTTCAGACATGCGCCTGTGCTAACATCCCACAACCTCACTGTTTGATCTCGACTACCACTAGCAAGAGTTTTGCCGTCAGGACTGAAGGCGACTGAACGTACCCAATCAGTGTGTTCCTGCAAGGTTTTTAGGCATGAACCAGTGCTGATATTCCATAGCCTCACAGTTTTGTCATCACTACTACTGGCAAGAGTTTTATCATCTGGACTGAAGGTGACTGACCATATTGAACTGTTGTGTCCCTGCAAAGTTTCCAGGCATTTACCTGTTCTGTGCGAATTCCCTCTAATGTCGGGAGCCTGTCAAGGCGTTGTTGAATATTTTCTATCCTTTTATGTAAGGAGCCTATCTGCTGGTTCGTGAGAACTTCAGCCGGTGTGCGCGATCGCTTAGCCACCTCGATAAACACGGTAGCAAACGCCGCGAACTCTCTGTGGGCATCAATTCCCAGTTCTCGGATTTCATCCCCTAATGCATACCCATTGAGAAACGCTTCACCTTCTTGGAGGAGAATTGAAGGATTATTCTGGTCTAATGCCCTGCGGAAAATCTTTTGAATCTCGTTTTGCCGGAAAAGAGAGAGGATGGGTTTGGGTTTACCAACGCCGTATTCTACCAGGGCATAAGCGTAAACGCCACTGAAATCTGATGGCGGATGGTCGGGGTCGAGGTTAAATTTTTTTAATAATTTGATGACTTTCTCATTGCGCTGGAGCTTGTCCTTTATAAAAGCAGTAGGACTGACGATATCGGTAATTGCGCCAATTATTGGGTCGAGGGGAATGGGTATCACGGGGATGTTCCTTGGGTTAAAGGACTTTGGCGACGTACAGGCTTAACCGCTATTATGCAAATCTCTGTAGAGAGTTGGCGAGTTAGTTGTATCCCCTAATCCCTTTTGTTAAGGAAACCTTAGAAACGAGGGAGCGATCGCATACTATCTAGATGTAAGGACTAGCCAGCAGCTTCTAATGACATTCCAGTGAAATCAGCATTAACAAGCATTAGCCTATTATCCAATCCTAATATTCAGAACATCTTGGCTGGGATCTTCTACACCAGAATATTTTTGCACGCATCGGGATGCACCCTGGTAACCCACATTCCGCCTTTAAAGTGTCACACCAAATCCGTTTTAATAACCCCCTTATTCTCTAAAAGAGGGGGAGAGAGGGAGAAATTGGCGGCTGAAGTCAAAAAAGGGGTATACGAGGCGTATTTAGTGTTATTTAAGGAAGGGACGTGCTAAAAAAAAGCTGGAAATGGATTTGGCATCTACTGGTTCACCAGCAAGGATAGCTTGTTCTAACTCCTGGGGGGTCATCAAAACGGTTTCCATGTCTTCGTCGTCATCTTGACTGGGGGGTGCCTTTAGCTTTTCCAAATCCTGAGCGAGAAAGGCGTAAATAAACTCATCAGAATAACCA
>CBDTXL010000531.1:0-3880 GCA_965364435.1 uncultured bacterium | reverse complement strand
AGCCTCACGGGTGGAAAAACACGAGGCTGATCTAGACCCGATAGACGCTGAATAAATTGATGCTCTGACGCCTGGGCTAGACGCCACTGACGTCGTAAATTAGCCACTTCCCAGCTGATTTTAGATGCTAGTTTTTTCTGCTGCTGCGGCGTCAAAATATCCAGCATTTGATTTTGAACTGTAACGAGTACCAGGGTGTGTGTTGCCAACAGACTCGCCACTCCCTGAATCATCCAATGCTGTTCACTCGCTTCTTGAGGGGTTTTGCTTAGGTCAGTCGGGGTTGGAGGTTGAAGGTTAGAAGCGGTTGCAGGTTGCAGGTTAGAAAAGGTTGCAGGTTGTAGGTTATCTTCCGAACGTTCAACCTTCAACTCTTGTGTCAATCTTCCAAGATTCAACTTTAAGGTATTAACTTCGCTTAGCACCTGTTGAATCGGTGTGTCTGCTGCGTCCGGGTGTTCCGGTGGTTGGGAACTGGTGAATGCCTTGATTGGAGACCATCCCGCTTGTGCCGCCGAGGAGATTTGACGCCCAGCTGATAGAGCAGCTTGTACTACCAGGTATACCGGATAAAGGAGAATTTGCGTTCCCCAGACAGCTGCGACTTTCAAATGCCGTACCGTGCGATCATATTGATCAGTCAATCTCCGAGATTGCCGGTTAAGAAAATTGAACAATCGACTTTGGTAGCGACCAGGGGAACCGGAAGACATGGTTGTTAGTTACTGAGGGAGCGATTAGCTTTTGTGATTTTTGTGCCCAATGCGTTCTTGACGATAGCGATCGCTTTACTTGACGTTGATCAAGATGAACGGTGAAAACCATTCATTCAGCGTCAGCGAAAGTTTATTAGTACAAATGGGTAACTAAAAATCAAAAATAGTAGGTGCCCTGATTTTATCGAAAATATGACCACCTCCGTGACCTCGCAAACCCAGATGCACCCAATTAATGACGCTATTGAAAGACTACGTGGCTTGACTCAAGTCACTGTTCAGAATCACTGGCGATGCTGTGCCCAAGACCTGCCAGCAGCTGTTGCCACTCAATTTGAACAGTGGAATGATTGGTCAACTGCCGAACTTAACCCAAAAGAATACATTGTTTGGTCAGCTGGACATCAGGTGATGTGGCTGGGTCAACAATTCGTTGTTCCCCAGGATTTACAAGGCTATCCTTTAGCGGGATTAGCATTACGGCTGGCCTTGACTTGGTGGGCAGAAGATGCCCGAATTTTCGTCAATGGTCAGCTGGTACAGGAGGGAGATTTATTTGATTCTTCCGCTAGGGTACTGCTGAGTTCAACGGTGGTTCCAGGGGAAGAGATTACAGTAGCCTTGCGGCTTGTCAGTCCGGGTCATGATATTGGGGCATTAATGCGATCGCGTTGCGTTTACGAAGTAGCTACAGATGACCCGGACGATCCAGGTTTTGTCGCTGATGAGTTAGCTGTATTGCACAAGTATATAGAAGCCTTTGAGCCAGAAAAATTAGAGACGCTTGCAGCAGCGGTTGCTGAGATTGATTGGGATGCTGTGTCGCATAAGGAAGAATTTAGGCGTTCGCTTTCCAGCCTACGCCAAAACCTTCAATCCAAAATCCTACCCCCCCTTAGTAAGGGGGGGAAATCCAAAATCCACCTGCTGGGTCATGCTCATTTAGATATGGCTTGGCTATGGACAGTGAGTGAAACCTGGGAGGTTGCTGGGCGTACCTTTGAATCAGTACTGACACTACAGCAAGAGTTTCCAGACTTAACATTCTGCCATTCCACACCCGCACTCTATGCTTGGATCGAACAGCATCGCCCTGACCTATTTGCCGCCATTAAACAACAAATAGCAGTGGGTCGCTGGGAAGTGGTGGGCGGGATGTGGGTAGAACCAGAATTAAACCTAATTAGTGGTGAATCAATTGTCCGGCAGGTACTCTACGCTCAGCGTTACGTCCAGGAAAAATTTGGTCAGTTAACGCTAGTGGCATGGGTACCAGATAGCTTTGGTTTCTGTTGGCAACTCCCGCAAATTCTGAAACAGGGGGGAATTGAATACTTTGTCACCCAGAAGCTGCACTGGAACGATACTACTAAGTTTCCCTACGGTGCCTTTTGGTGGCGATCGCCTGATGGTAGCCAAATCTTCAGCCTGATGTCTCCCCCTAACACCACTGGCGTTATGGACACGAATCCAATCACAATGGCAGCTTATGCTATTGACTGGGAAACTCAAACTAATCTAAAAGATGCTTTTTGGCTTCCTGGCGTTGGCGATCATGGCGGTGGTCCTACTCGCGATATGTTACAGGTGGCAAAGCGCTGGCAGCAGTCCCCATTCTTCCCACAGCTGGAATTTACTACCGCTCTCAGCTATTTGCAGGCTATCAGGATTCAGTTTGCAGGGGAGCAGGGGAACAGGGGAGCAGGGGAGAATGACTTAAATTCCTACTCTTCAATTCAAAACTCTTCCCCCATTCCCCATTCCCCATTCCCCATTCCCCATTCCCCATTCCCCACTCCCGTCTGGAATGATGAACTCTATCTAGAATTCCATCGCGGCTGCTACACGACCCACGCCGACCAGAAGCGCTGGAATCGTCGTTGTGAGGGATTGTTATACCAGGCAGAACTCTTTGCCTCTTTAGCAACCCTAACTGCTGACGCTGCCTATCCCAAAATTCAGCTGGAAGACGCTTGGAAAAAGCTGTTATTTAACCAATTCCACGACATTTTGCCGGGGACATCGATTCCGGAAGTCTTTGTAGAGGCGAATCTTGCGTGGCAGGACGTGGAGCAAGTTGGTTTAGAGATATTGGAAGAGTCGTTGAGAGCGATCGCCTCCCAAATCACCCTACCACCCCCACCGCAACCCGATGCCCAACCCCTTATCGTCTTCAACCCCCTCAACTGGGAGCGAACAGAAGTCGTAACTGTCCCCTTCCCCACAACGGCCCAATTAAGTCAAAAATGGCAAATTTACGACCTTTATGGCCAAAAACAGCCGTCCCAACGGGGTGAGGAATCGCTGCTATTTTTGGCAAAAAATCTTCCCGCAGTTGGTTATCGGCTCTTTTGGTTGGGTCGGGGAGAGGCTGGAAAGGTTGATTCTGCGTTACTTGAACCCGAAATTGACCGGATATGCACAGAATTAACCCATCATACTCACAGTATATCACGATTTTTAAAAGCTAATACATCCGCTCCAAAAGATTGGGTTTTAGAGAATGAATTACTGCGGGTAATTGTGGATGCCCAAACAGGTAATTTGTGCAGTATTTTTGACAAGGTTCATAATCGGGAAATCTTGAAAAAAGAAGGCGGCAATCAACTACAAGCCTTCCAAGATAGTGGACAATATTGGGATGCTTGGAACATTGAACCCAACTATGCCCAACATCCCTTACCCCCAACCCAGCTAAAATCTATCGAGTGGATAGAACTGGGAGAGGTGCAGCAACGTCTGCGTGTTGTACGCCAGCTAGGGGAATCCCAGTTTTGCCAGGATTATGTACTCGCCGCTGAATCAGCCGTTCTCAAAATCGCCACAACCGTAGACTGGCAGGAACGCCATGTATTAGTGAAAGCGGCTTTCCCCTTAAACCTGGAAGCAAACTATGCCACCTATGAGAGTCCCTGCGCTGCCATCCAACGCCCCACACGACCCCAAACACCAGCCGAGGAAGCCAAATGGGAAGTTCCCGCCCTGCGTTGGGTAGACCTTGGGGATGAGGAATACGGTGTCAGTTTGCTCAACGATTGCAAATACGGCTATGATTCCCAGTCCTCTCAACTACGCCTGACGTTACTACGGAGTCCCAGTTGGCCCGACCCAGAAGCAGACCGAGGTATCCACCAATTCACTTACGCTGTTTATCCTCACAACGG
>CBDTXL010000530.1:0-3911 GCA_965364435.1 uncultured bacterium | reverse complement strand
GGCAAGCCCCAACCCAACTTTTCTCGCAGAATTCGGAAAAACTCCGGTGATTGCAAGCGGATAAATCGAGCTGAATAGCGCGATCGCTCAATATGCACCTGATCCTCTGTCAAAACATAGCACCCAGCATTGCCATCCACCACCAGCACCAGCTGATTGGGAGTTGCCGGAAAAATCGTTAACGGTTCACTATCGGCAAAAACCAACGCCCTAGATGCCAAAGAATGAGGACAGATTGGCACTAATTGCAGTACTGGTACCCCAGGCGTCACCACAGGACCCCCAGCACTGAGAGAATAAGCCGTAGAGCCAGTCGGAGTTGAGACAATGATGCCATCCGCCGCAATATCCACCAGCGCGTGATGCCCAATCTGAATTTCAAAATGACACATACAGGTTAACGGCTCCCGGTGCAGCACCATCTCATTGAGACATAGTGCTTCCCACCAAAGGCTGTCCTTCCGAATTACCTGAACCGTGAGCATCGTCCGCTCTTCAACTTCATACTCTCCTGCCAATACCTGTTCTAATGCATAGGGCAGCTCATTCACATAAGCCTCTGTCAGGAAACCCATGTGACCCGTATTCACCGCCAGCAAAGGGATACCAAAGGGAGCAATCTGACGAAAAGCTGCCAGAACTGTACCATCTCCCCCCAGCGCGATCGCAAAAGTCATCTGCTCATCAAAACCGGCAGGTGCCAGCTTTTCCATCGGAGTATGACAAACTGGAGAATCAGGACGCGAATATCCAAGAATTCCTCCAACGCCGGTAGCCATACAGACTTCCCAACCCGAAGCACGCAGTTTGTCTTGTAACTCCGTAGCTACACGACAAGCCATTGGTTTGATGTCGTTGTATATAATGCCTACTTTGGGCACGCTCACCAGTCCGCGTTGTGGTCAATTAATCTGGAACAATTAGCGCTTCGGTGTGAGCTTACACAGGGAGTTACCCTGGCAATGCCAAACCACCGTTCACTTTAAAAGCTACTGGTCACAGCGCGAAGGCGGCGATAGCAACAGTAGTAAACTAGCTGCTCTATCTTTTCAGACGAACGCCTTGAGCGAGGAATCCAGTATTTTTGCTTATCAACTAATTTTATCTTGACATATTGTAATCGGTCTCACTACGCCCGAATACGCTTCTAGGATTTAAAGGGAGTCTTTTGCTTGGGCTTCTTTTTAGATTTGGATTTGTTTGTCTCGTATTCGATTTCCTTAAGCTTCTTCATAATCCGGCTAAAGTATTCTTGCAGATATGCTTCTAAGGTTGTGGTTTCCTTAGGGTCTAAGCCAAAGACCTCGTAGACTTCGTCCATCGGGGCATCTAGAGGTTTGCCAGTTGCCAACACCTCGGTGAAGGTAAGCCGTTCAGAGACATTCCAGCCCCACTGAAAAAATCGCAGAATTCGGCGCACCCCACGCAGGAAATTTAGGGGGAGTCGGGCAATTTTAGCATCCTTGCCAGACAAACGCTCACACAGGCGGATGATTTCGTAGGCACCCCAAGCACGAGTCCCCACCACGGGAAAGGTCTTATTTTCCGTTTCTGGAACCTCAAGGGCACGAACGGCAAATTTGGCAATGTCCTGAGTGTCCATATAGGCAATTGGAGAGGTATCGCCGGTAATCCAAACCGCCTGCCCATCCAAAATCGGAATGGCATACTGACCAATCAGCCCTTGCAGAAATCCACAAGGCTTCAAGATCGTGTATTTCAATCCCGATTCTGCCAGGAAAAGTTCTGTACACCGCTTGATTTCCATCAGCGGCACATGAGGAAAATCTTTAGAATCCAGAATTGAGAAAAAGACAAACCGTTCGACACCAGCAGCTGCGGCGGCTTGAATCAGCGAGACTTTGCCGTCCCAGTCCACCTGTTTAATGGTGAGAGAGTCTGTCGGTCGCGATGTTGCAGCATCGATGACAGCGGTGATGCCTTCGAGAGCAGGTTTCAGAGTTTCGGGGGATGTAAGGTCACCTTGTACTATTTCGGCACCCCATTCTTTTAAAAAGCCCGCTTTTCTCGGATTGCGGACAAAACAGCGCACCTGATGGCCTTCGTCCAGCGCACGACGGACCACCTGTCTTCCCAAGGTGCCAGTTGCACCAACGACCAACAAGTTCATCAAGGATTTTTAGTAAAGAATCTTAAACTTTCTACACGATCTTATCAGAAATAGTTGAGCCGTACCAGAGGAAAGCTGATGAAGGCTTTGGCTTAGTGCTAAAAGTTTGGACTCCAGTGAAGCCGGTGTGGACGCTAAAACGAAACGACGCCCTAGTGTTACCACACCAGCAACGCGCTTAACCCTCTTCTTCGCCTCCCTGGATTTTGAGTAATAAGAAGCCTAAGCCCAAGCCCACCAGAATCAGGGTAGAGGACAACACCGCTGCATTGAACATTTCACCGCTCATTGTTTCTATCTCCTAGTAGTGCGATCGCAAAGCGTGCGCGTAGCGCATTCGCCAAAAAGTTTGATAACTATAACAATACGGGTTTCCATCACCACCTCACGCCTAGCTGACCAAGACTGAGGTGAAAACTGGACAACAGATGACCTCAAGGACATCCAGACCCATAGGGGGTATTTTAGAACACGAGGCGTTAAATCTCAGGAAAAGGTGTTGCGAATCAGTGTCGGGGTACAGAATTGGGGTGAAATCGAAAAATGAAGACAGAGAAAACTTTCTTTACAGAAAAACTTAGCTCACAGCAAGGGCGTCCCCGATTAGCTGTTACCTTAGGAGACCCAGCAGGGATTGGACCTGAGGTGGTACTCAAGGCATTGGCAGACCTAGAGGTCACTAGCGATTGTGATATAACCGTGATTGGCAGCCGATCGCTTTTGCAATCCACCTACACCCAGCTACGGCAGAGGCTTGAGGATCAAGAGGTTCTGGCAGATCCAGAGCGATTACCCATTTTCGACATTGAGTTAGAGGCGTCAGCTGAGCGTGAAATTACTACAGGCGTCGGGAATGCAGCGAGTGGCGCGGCGAGTTTTTCTTATCTGGAAAAGGCGATCGCTTGCACTCTTGGGGGCGAGTTTGATGGCATCGTCACCGCACCGATTGCCAAGTCTTTATGGAAAGCCGCGGGACATGAGTATCCGGGTCAAACGGAAGTGCTGGCGCACAACTCAGGCGTCGAGAGATTCGGGATGTTATTTGTAGCGCGATCGCCCTATAGTGGTTGGTTGCTACGCACACTCCTAGCAACCACCCACATTCCCCTGCGTCAAGTCGCGGACACCCTAACACCTCAGTTGATGGCGAAAAAACTCGACTTGCTGGTGGAGTGTTTGCGGGTTGATTTTGGGCTGGAGACACCCCGGATTGCAATTTCTGGATTAAATCCTCACAGTGGTGAACAGGGTCAGCTGGGTCGAGAAGAACAAGATTGGCTGATTCCCTGGCTAGAACAAGAGCGCCACGAACGTCCTGGAGTAAGGCTGGATGGTCCAGTGCCCCCCGACACCCTCTGGGTCAAACCTGCTCAAGCCTGGTACGGAGAGGGTAAAAGTTTCAAGCAACAAGAAAACTCTTTCTACCTAAATCCACCCCCTTATCAAGGGGGGAAGTTTCAAAATCTCCCTGATGCCTACCTGGCGCTATACCATGACCAAGGCTTAATCCCCGTAAAACTGATGGCATTTGACCGAGCGATCAACACTACCATTGGTCTACCTTTCGTTCGCACCTCTCCTGACCACGGCACAGCGTTTGATATTGCAGGTCAAGGTATTGCCAATGCCACCAGTATGAAAGCGGCTATCCAGTTAGCAGCTGAACTGGTTAATCAGAGGCTGACCAAACAAGGATGAAGTGTAAGGAATAGACTTCTTGCACGCAATCTAAATCTAGGATTTGGAACCACAGATAAACACAGATAAACACAGATAAATC
>CBDTXL010000529.1:0-3912 GCA_965364435.1 uncultured bacterium | reverse complement strand
AGGAAAATTGGCAGGCTGACTTCTTATATTCAATAGTAAAAGCAGGTTAAATAATATATTCTTGCAAAAAAATTGACACTCTATTGAAAGGGTTGTTATCGTCCTTTAAAGAAGGTAACAAAAGCCAGAGCTAAAGGGTGATCTTGGCTAAAGATTGGTGTTATTTTCTTGGGTTTTAGGGACTGATTGCTGGAAAACGTAGGTGCGTCGAACTAATCTACATTTCTCAGTCCTATTATTTCTGGTCAAGAATTTGGTTGCAAAGCTTGCTGTGTTTCCCGATATACCCCAGCTTCTGATATCGGCAGGATAGCCTGCGGCAGGTATGTCAGGTTCTCTAGCTAGCTCCTCTAGCGGCAGATTGATGGACGCCGTTCATTCAAGCTTTTGGGATTAACCCAAGTGCTTTGGTTGGGTGCGAGCAAACTAACTCACCACCACATAATATATGGCTAAAATTTTCCAACGGATTGCTCAGGTATTTCACAACTTCGAGCAAGGTAGCATTTTGGCAATTTTCAAGCTCTCACTACTGGGATGCAAAAGTGTTTCTGTTGGTGTCGCCTTGCTCAAGGCAATAGGAAAAATATTTTCGTGGCGTCAGCAACCGCGAAAAAGACACACGAAAGTGATGAGCACTCTTGCCAGATTAAAATCATCCCGACAGCGGCGGTGGATTGGGGCTGCCGTGGTATCCTTGTCAATAGTTTTGTCACAACAGCCTCAAAACCTGGTAAGCAGGGCACAAACGGCTCCGACGCTGCAACTCCCGCTTTCCACCAACGGCTCCAAAATTGTTGACGCCACAGGCGCGACTGTATTGCTCAGAGGAGTTAACTGGTTTGGGATGGAGACGGAACTGCACGTCCCTCAGGATTTGACGAAAAGAGATTACAAGAGTTATTTGGCTCAGATCAGAACCCTAGGATACAACGTCATCCGGCTACCTTACTCGGTAAACGCCCTGAAATCCTCTAACATTAGTGGCGTTAACTTTAGCATCGGTAGCAACAGTGACCTTCAGGGTAAAACCCCATTACAGGTCATGGATTTGGTGATTCAGGAAGCCGCAAAGCAAGGATTAATGATTCTGCTCGACAGTCACCGCCTGAACGACTTGAGTATTCCGGAATTGTGGTATGGTGACGGCTTTACGGAACAGGACTGGATCGATACCTGGAAACTGTTGGCAACCCGTTACAAAAACCAGGCGAATGTGATTGGAGCAGACCTGAAAAATGAACCTCACGGTCAAGCTAGCTGGGGAACCGGGAACCAAGCGACTGACTGGCGACTGGCGGCTGAGCGATGTGGCAATGCTATAAGCGCGATCGCTCCTAATTGGTTAATTATAGTCGAAGGCGTCGAGAAGAATGTTCAAGGAGGTTCTCAGCTGTTCCACTGGTGGGGAGGTAATTTAGAAGGCGTTAAAAACTACCCGGTACGCTTGAATGTCTCCAAAAAGCTGGTCTATTCCCCTCATGAGTATGGCGCTGGGGTCTATAATCAGCCCTGGTTTTCTGACCCCACTTTTCCGAACAATTTGCCCATCCGCTGGGAAACCGGATTTAACTATATTGCGACCCTGGGAATAGCTCCAATTTGGATTGGCGAGTTTGGCGGTCGTCAGGTAGATACTACCTCAAAAGAGGGGATTTGGCAGCGAACGCTTGTCAATTACATCGCCCAAAAGGGACTCAACTTCACCTATTGGGTTTTGAATCCTAACAGTTCTGATACGGGTGGCATTTTGCAGGATGACTGGCAGACGGTCAATGCCGATAAGCAACAACTGCTCAGTACACTGCTGTCTGGGAATAAGTTTGCTCCAAGTTCCTCACCGAGTCCCTCACCGAGTCCCTCGCCGAGTCCTTCACCGAGTCCTTCACCGAGTCCTTCGCCGAGTCCTTCACCAAGTCCTTCACCGAGTCCTTCACCAAGTCCCTCTCCAGGTAAACCGCCACTGCAAGCACAAGCGGTTATCCAGTCCGATTGGCAAACAGGCTTCTGTGTTGGTCTGCGCGTTACCAATAAGGGTACCACGAGTACTAGCAACTGGCAGCTGACGTTTGATCTCAATCAGGCAAAGGTTACTAGTACTTGGACTTCGATTTTTACGGCTCAGGGCACGAAGTATCTGGTGACACCACAGACTTGGGGACGGGTCATCCAACCAAATCAAACAGTAGATGCAGGAGGATATTGTGCTGACAAACTGGGGTCTAACTACAAACCTTCAAATGTTACAGCCACCAGTTTGTAAATTTGGCAGTTAGAGCGCCGATCCATTAATTGTAGGGGCAATCTCCTCACCTTTGCTCCGACCGTGGTTGCCCCTACTGGGGTTCGGGGCTTAGGGGCCGATCAAAACATTCATACAGCCCCTAACAATCTTATTAGGTGGACCAACAGCTTCCACAATCGTATCGCCCATGCGACAGGCAGGAAGACCATTGATCAGCACCGTAGTGCTGCCATCAATCACCACACCAGGTCCGTGAGGCGGTAGGGGAAGCGGTGTAGCGCAGTTGTGGATATCTGCACCACCAGCACTACTCATAATGGTGCTGCTCATTGTTGTTGCCGCAGTAGCCTTGGCTGTTTCCTCGGCAGTCTTTGCAGCTGGTAATCCTGGTGTACCAGCTGCGGCTACTGTAGCCGCCTCAGCCGTTTTGATTACCGTATCAGATGCTTGCTTGGCAGCTTGCAGCGCCGGTGCAGCTGCCAGAGGTATACCCCGCCAAGCTGGTAGTCCTCCAATCAGCACGGTAGGGCTACCAGGTCCCCCGGTCAAAACCGGCGGCAGAGGATGCGCTACATTATCGGTGATTCTCGCAGCTGGTCTACCCATTTTTGTTGGTTGTCCTGAGTCATTTCTCCTGAGTCCAATAACCTTTTAACCAATAGACGCATTTAGTTAAGTTTAATGATGCCGCCTTTGACTTCAACAACACCAGTGCCATTCACTTTAATAGTTGGCGCACTAATCTCAATTTGAGTTTGTGCCGTTATCTTCATAGTGCCGGTCGAACTAATACTAATACTTTTACTCATGTCGTCCAAACGCAGTTTATGACCACCAGCCGTTTCGATTTCCACAAACTTTTCAGTGTCGTTAAATCGTATCCAGTGACCGGCAACCGTCTGGATATAGTATCCTTTCTTTTCGGCACCTTTATCTTCATCAACAAACCATGCCTGATGACCTAAACGGGTTTTAGAAACCCTTAAACGTACCCCTCCTGTAACTGTGTCACCTATCGTCCTGGGGGTCGGGTCTGTACCGTTCCAGACGCCGCCAATTACATAAGGACGATGCATATCGCCGTGTTCAAAGGCCACCAGCACTTCATCGTTCACCTCTGGCAACCAGTAAACCCCCCGATTTGGTCCTGCTCCTGGAGCCACTACCCTAGCCCAGTTGCTGGCGTGTTCCTCGGTGAGAGTGGGAAACTTGACCTTGACCCGACCCCAGCCTTTGGGGTCTTTGTTATCCGTAACGAGACCCACCAGCAGAGTCTGTCCTGGTTGGAGTTGAGTCGGGGGAGACAAAGTTGTCAGGAGATCTCCGCCCCGCAAGCCCCGCACACTGAATTCTGTTTTGTAGACCCGTTCGTGGAAGAGGTGACGGGTATCAGTGACATAGTACTTCCCATCATATTTTCCCATTTCTTTGAGTTCCACCACCTGCCCTGGACGGATTTTGGCATTTCCCTCAGCTATGGCATCGGCATGGACAAATTCTCCCCCTAGCTCATTAAACCTAGCTTGAGCAATCTTCTTTGCTTCTTTGGCAGTGAAGACCGGCTGATCCGCCACAATCATCTTGGGTGTGGGCGGCTTACCTTTAAAGCTAGTACTCGTTTTACTGCCTTTGCCATTTTTTGTTTCGGTAATTACCTGTTCTGCATT
>CBDTXL010000528.1:0-3912 GCA_965364435.1 uncultured bacterium | reverse complement strand
TGGGCTTTCCTTTCGTAGAGGTTTTTGCTGCACCGGCAGCTCAATAACAAACTCTGCTCCTTGACCAGGTGCTGAAATGCAAATCAGGTTGCCACGGTGTTTTTCAACGACAATTGAGTGGGAAATCGATAACCCCAGTCCGGTGCCCACACCGACGGGTTTGGTGGTGAAGAAGGGGTCAAAGATGTGTTTTTTCACATCTTCCGGGATACCAGGACCGTTGTCAGCAATCCGAATCACAACATGGTTGGGATGAATGATTGCGCCTTCATCCTTGACTTCGGTACGGATAGTGATGAGGCGCGGGGAAAGGCACGTTTGCAGGGCGTCAATGGCATTACTGAGGAGATTCATAAACACTTGATTCAGCTTGCCAGGGTAACACTCAACCAGTGGTAGTTGACCATACTCTTTGCTCACTTGAATCTCAGGATGAGAGGGTTGTTCTTTCAGGCGGTGCTGCAAGAGTAGCAGGGTGTTATCGATGCCTTCATGAATATTGACCTCCTTCATCTCCGCTTCATCCAGGCGGGAAAAGTTGCGTAGAGACAGGACAATTTCGCGAATGCGGTTCGCCCCTTCTTTCATTGAATGAAGCACCTTGGGGAAGTCTGTCATTATGAAATTCAGGTCGATCGCTTCTATATCAGTTTGGATTTCCGGCACGGGTTCCGGATAGTGCAAGGCATAGAGTTGCACCAAGTGCAGCAGAGCAGAGGCATATTCACTAGCGGGGGTGACATTCCCGTAGATGAAGCTGACGGGGTTGTTAATTTCGTGGGCAATACCAGCGACCATCTGACCCAGGCTGATCATTTTTTCATTTTGAATCAGCTGGGCTTGAGTTTGTTTGAGTTGGCACAAGGTTTGCTGAAGCTGTTGGTTTTTGACTCTCAACTGACTCTCGGATTGCCGCAAGGCTTCCTCTGCTTGCTTCTTGTCGCTAATATCTTGTACCACTGAAATAAAATACTTTGGCTTTCCCGATGAAGAGCGTCGCAGTGATATCGTTACATTAACCCAGAGAATGTCACCACTCTGAGTAATGTAGCGTTTCTCCATTGAGAACATCTGAATCTCTCCGGATAAGACCTGACGCCTATAGGTGAGATCGGCTTCCAAGTCGTTTGGGTGGGTAATATCTTGGACGGTTCGTACTAACATTTCCTCCTGGGTGTATCCCAATAGGTCACAAAACTTTTGGTTAATCCGGAGAAACTTACCATTTAGCTCTACATGGGCGATGCCGACGGCAGCCTGATCGAACGTGGCACGGAATCGCTGTTCACTGTCTCGCAGTGCTTTCTCTGCCTGCTTCTTGTCGCTAATATCGCGGCCTTCAGGAATCAGCAGCACGACTTGCCCCGTCTCGTCCTTGACGGGCTTGATGGAAAAATCAATGGTAACAACTTGATCGCCTGCACCTAGAACATCTACTTCATAACGGACAAACTCACCCGCTGCTGCCGAGGCGATCGCGGCTTTCAATCGCTCTTGAGTTTGGGCAGAAAGGCTCCACCACCGTGCTTCCCAAAATGGACGACCAGCGATATCTCCCAACTGAAGTCCGGCAAAGTCTAGCGCTGTCTGGTTGGCTTCCAGCAGTGTACCATCCGGTTTCATCAGACCGATGAACTGGAACATCGAGTCGAAAATGGCGCGGAATCTACGCTCACTCTCTCGTAAGGCTTCCTCTGTTCGCTTGCGTTCGGTGATGTCACGCCAGAAAACGGAAAGTCCCTCTTCGCAAGGATAGATACGCACCTCAACCCAACTGGCTAACCGTTGAAAAAATGTTTCAAATGTAATAGATACTTGCTCACTGATTGCTTGGCGATACTGATGCTCAACGAGGGAACCGACGGTTTCGGGAAACACATCCCAAAAACTTGCCCCAATCAGGTCTTCCTGATTTCGCTGTAAGGCTTTTGCTGCTTCTGAGTTGACATAGGTGAACTGCCACTGATGATCCAGGGCAAAAAATGCATCGGTAATCCGTTCTAAAATTTGAACAGTTTGCTGGTGCGATTCTTGGAGTGCCTCTTCTGTTCGCTTGCGATCGCTGATGTCGGTAATCATCCTCAAGACACCGATAAACTGACCCGCTGAGTCTAGGATGGGCGTAGCAGAGACAATCGCCCAAAGGTTGGAGCCATCTTTGCGGCGAAATTTGAAATCATGGCGTTCGTGGATACCTTGGCGGCGACGCTTTACATAGGCAGCAGCGCTCGCACGACTTTCTTCATCCATGAAGTCAAATAGCGATCGCCCCAGCATTTCCTCCACGGTGTAGCCTAGCATTTGGGCAATGCGATCGTTGGCAAAGGTTGTCCTGCTATCCGCATCAAACATCCAAATGCCTTCTGAAGCCGTCTCCAAAATGCGACGATAATGAGCTTCCGATTCCCGTAGTCCCTCCTCAGAACGCTTGCGCTCCGTGATATCTTCGCAAATGCCCAAGAGATACCGGGGGGTTCCAGTTTCATCGAGCAGGGGAACTTTCTTGGTGTGCAGGAAACGCTCACCCCGATGTGGTGTCATTAGGGGAACTTCTGGGATGTCCACCAGTTGTCCACCGCTTAGGATTTGTCGGTCTGTGGTGCGTAAGTACCGAGCCTGCTCTTGGGGTAAAAAATCATAGTCATTCTTACCCAGCACTTCTTCTCTGGAATAGCCAAACAGTTCCTCACTCGCTCTATTCCAGTACATGACCCGCAGGTCAACAGCATCTTTAATGAAGACTCCCACCGGGAGATTTTCAACGATAGAGTTAAGGAACGCTTGAGTAGAGTGCAAATCCGCTTCCGTTTGTTTGCGCTCCGTAATGTCCAATATGACCCCATTGATCTGGAGGGGCAACTCTTGTAGTTGCCCTGACTCGTTCTCACTGAAGATGCCCTGACCTTTGTCATAGACCCAAGCTAAGCTTCCATCAGCTCGAACAATTCGGTACTCAATGACATAGGGCTGTTTTGCTCTCACACTTTGCCAGACAACCTGTTCAAGCCTCGCCCGATCTTGAGGGTAGATGATACTGGCAAAAGACCTCACCCGATTATTAATAAAGTCACTAGGTGGATAGCCAGAAAGTTCCTGTATTGCCTCACTGAGAAACACCATCGTCCACTCGGAGTTGTAAGCACAGCGGTAGACAGCACCTGGAATATTAGCCACTAAAGTTCTAAATCGTTCTTCGCTCTGTTTGAGCGATTCCTCTGCCTGTTGACCTTGGGTGGAGTGGTGAGGCAATTCTGGAGAAGTTGATTGCATAGGCATGGCTTTCTCTACACCAGGGTGCATGGCCAAACTGCTCCGGGTTTTTGCCCAAGCCCTAGACTGAGTAAAACTCTAAAAATATACTTTAATGTTATTATTAGATTTTTTTAATTAAATCTAAAAAACTATAGAAATCCTAAATAAACTATATAATGTATTACTTAGGGAAGATCCAATGTCCCCCGCCTAGGCTTAAAGCAAGCCAACGCCAGAACAAGTGAAACCTAATTCTCGCTGGTCTATATGTCTATCGGTCAGATGTTATGAATTGACGTAGACGCAGCAAACTGAGGGTTTGAGCCAGATTCA
This sequence comes from uncultured bacterium, assembly GCA_965364435.1. GTDB lineage: Bacteria > Cyanobacteriota > Cyanobacteriia > Cyanobacteriales > Coleofasciculaceae > CBDTXL01. Next base: position 327 of record CBDTXL010000528.1, on the reverse strand, counting down.
GCGGTAGCATAGACACCCCTTCCAGCCGGGACTGCACCCAACCTTCTCCCCAGTACCATTCGTGATAACCGTCAATTCCCTGACTCAATAGCAGGCGTAAACAGTTGGACTGAGCCACCTGCACCTGGTGTTGGATTGCTACTGGTCCAGCCCACGTAGTAAAGGTCAATCCTTGATGCAGCTGTTCCGGTAACCCTGCTGAAATTTGCTGAGGCCACAGCCATCGGCGCAGGTGTTCGGAATGGAGCAAACTGTCACGAATGACGGTATGTGGTGCTTCCACCTCAATGCGGAGATGACTTTGTTGAAAGGTTCCTAGCATATTAT
>CBDTXL010000527.1:0-3918 GCA_965364435.1 uncultured bacterium | reverse complement strand
AATTATTGCTCTGTTTTGCGATCGTTTCTGATTTTCTCAGACTTGTAGTCCTTTAGGAGTAGGGACTTACAAGAGTTAAACTTGCAGGCGCGATCGCTCAACCCTTCTTCCTGATGGGGATTCAGCCTCATAGTAAAACAACATCCCTGTTGCTTTAGTGAAACGATTCTTAACGCTTCGTCATGTTCTGTAGTGATTGGAGTAGTAGGGCGCGTTAATAACGCACCCTACAGGTATAGTTGCTACGTAAGTCCTGTGTTAGAAGATGGATGAATGAGAGCGATCGCGTTTATTTTCTTGACAATTTATACATTTTGTGATATTAGTAGGATCAACTAGCAGCATCCCCAAGAGTGCGACGCTGAGTCTCCAGCAACTCTTTAATTCCTTTGTCTGCTAAATCCATCATCTGATTGAGCTGAGTGCGGCTAAAGCTTCCTTCCTCAGCAGTTCCCTGGACTTCAATGATGCCTAACTGTTCGTTCATCACGATGTTGAAATCTACCTCAGCCCCTACATCTTCTACATAGTTCAAATCCAAAAATGGCTCACCCTGCAAGAGTCCCACTGAGATAGCAGCAACTTGGTGACAAATCGGCGATCGCTCTAACTCTCCAGTTTTTACCAGTTTATCCAGGGCATCGGCAAGGGCAACAAATCCCCCAGTGATCGATGTTGTGCGGGTACCGGCATCAGCTTGGAGGACATCGGCATCGACAGTTACTGTGCGTTCTCCCAATGCTTTGAGATCCAGAGACGCCCGTAAGCTGCGTCCAATCAGCCGCTGAATTTCCTGAGTTCGACCCGACAGCTTGAGAAATTCTCGTGCTTGGCGTTGGGGTGTTGCTCCCGGCAGCATCCTATACTCAGCGGTTAGCCAACCCCTGCCAGTACCTTCTAAGAACTTAGGCACCCCCTCCTGAACCGTCACGGTACAAAGCACCTGAGTATCGCCGCACCTGGTTAAGACGGAACCTAGGGCAAATCGGGTGAATTCTCGCTCAAAGCTGATGGGACGTAGCTCATCAGGTTGCCGGTTATCAGGACGCTGCCAAGGCATTGTAATCCTCCGTGGTGAGTTAAAGGTTGGAAGAATGGTTGAAGGTTGCAAGTTCTAAGCGAGTTCAAAATAAAAAAGTATCCAATGTAGGGGCGAGTCGCTGGATTAGGGGCGAAGGGGATAACCGATTAGCTGTGTTGACTCGCCCTCTCTTATGGAGCATTTATTTTCTAGAAGTCCCTAACCTTAAACCCACACTAACCTTTAAATCTTGAGTTTTTGTAAAATATCCTGCTGTACGTGCTCTGGCGATTGGTCGCCGTTGATAGTCAAGAGCCGCTGGCGATAGCCATAGTATTCCAGGATGGGAATAGTGCGCTCATGGAATAGATTAAGGCGGCGCTGTACGATTTCTGGATGATCGTCGGGGCGCACCTCTCCTGTAAAAGCGAGTCCCTTCGAGGTACGCGATCGCGCAATAGAGCGACTCATCATAACCGATTCTGGCACCTGCAAGTAAATCGCCCAGTCTAGGTGCTGCTCTAATTCCTCCAATAAAAAATCCAACTCCTCTGCTTGGAAGGCGGTGCGGGGATAGCCTTCTAACAACCAACCCCTACCTTTGGCGGCGTCGGGTTGTAAAAGACGCTCGCGCATGAATTCAATCAGGATGGGGTCAGGTACTAGCTCTCCCTTCTCAACATACACCTGCGCCTGACGTCCCAAATCGGTTTGGGAAGCGATCGCATGTCGCAATATATCACTGGTGGAAATCTCAGAGATACTCAGCTGGCGGCACAACTGTCGAGCCTGTGTTCCCTTCCCTGCTCCTGGACCTCCCAGAATCACCAGTCTCACAATAATAAAGCTCCTACTTCCCTGCCCTTAAAAATTCTCTATGTAAATAAATTTTGCATGAATTCCCACATGTATGCTGGTAGTCAAACTCACGAAGCCTATTTTCTCACTAATCTCAGCTGATTGAAACTCTACCATTGGAGTCTTGACGGAATCACAGATGTAGTGTTTGACTAGGTAGGCTACCCTAAAAGTACGCTACATCTTGTTCACGGCATCGGCTCTCTAGACAACTCTCTCATTAGCTACAGAAGTTCGTTGCCCCTTAAGTGTTGACTATGGTTTCCCAGTTAGAAGCTCCGCGCCTTGATTCTTCTTGTCACCTTCCCTATAACATTCAAGGACTGGTACAAGTATTTACCAGCTCCCACCGCAGCTTTTTTACTAATGTAATTGCTCAAGCCCTGAGAATTGCCGGTCAGGGCACCCCAGTTCTGGTGGTTCAGTTCCTCAAAGGCGGTATTGGACAAGGTCATGAGCATCCCGTGCGTTTAGGGCAGCATCTGGATTGGATTCGCTGTGACCTTCCTCGTTACATTGATACACCTGAGTTGGACGAGGCGGAGTCTAAATCTTTAATGCGGTTGTGGCAGTACACCCAGGACGTTGTAGCGGAAGGAAAATACTCCTTAGTGGTTCTGGATGAACTGAGCTTAGCAATCCACTTTGGCTTAATCCCACAAGATGAGGTACTGGCGTTTCTCAAAAGACGCCCTGGTCACGTTGATATTATCCTGACTGGACCACAGATGCCCCAAGCTATTTTGGATGTTGCTGACCAAATTACAGAAATCCGCCGCAGCCACCAACCTTGAAGTAGATAGCTATAACTAAATGAGGGATGTACTATGTGATTACTTAGGAGCGATCGCCATGACTAGCAAGATTAGAACTAGAAGAGATATAAAACAAATCTCTCTTATAGTTATGTCTGGGGTTATGGGGATGAGTATTTCTTTACCTCAAAAGCTTCAAAATCCAGGACTTGCGGCTGTTCCGCCGATAACTGTACCGCCCGTGGTCAGACCCGCTCAAACCGTACCTGTGCCGATAACTGTACCGCCCGTGGTCAGACCCGCTCAAACCGTAAGTCCGCCGATAACTGTACCGCCCGTGGTCAGACCCGCTCAAACCGTACCTCCTCCCATTAATTGATAAGGAGCGGATAACTAGGAAAGTGGCGTTGCCTAATGCAAGGAGGAAGTTCTTTGAGAGGAATCCACTCACTAGCCATTAATTCGACATCGACTCACGGTATCCTAGTATTTCGGTTGGGATTACGTGTGAACCTGTGATTAAGAACGATATTTGGATCGCTCAAATGGCTGAAAAAGGTATGATTTCTCCCTTTGAGCCAAGCCTAATCCGAGAACAGAAGGGAGACGAAACGTTACCGCTTCGTCCTCTAATCAGCTATGGTCTATCTTCCTATGGCTACGACATACGCCTTTCCCCTTTAGAGTTCCGCATTTTTCGCCATATTCCCGGAACTATAGTTGATCCAAAAAACTTTAATCCTCACAATCTGGAACCGACACAACTTCACACAGATGCTAGTGGGAGTTACTTTATCCTACCTGCTCACTCCTATGGTCTTGGGGTTGCTCTTGAAAGGCTACAGGTTCCAGACAATATTACAGTAATTTGTATAGGTAAAAGTACTTATGCACGTTGCGGTATTATTGCAAACCTAACTCCTGCTGAAGCAGCATGGCGGGGTCATTTGACTCTAGAGTTTTCCAACTCTTCCAGTGCTGACTGTCGAATCTACGCCAATGAAGGTGTAGTTCAATTACTATTTTTGGAAGGGGAACCCTGCGCTATCAGTTACGAGGCTCGTAGAGGGAAATATCAAGATCAGGAAGAGGTGGTAACTCTTGCTCGTGTCTAGCTGATTACTGATTAAGGCCCAGGACTATGCATTTGCAGTTATTCCTGTTGAACCAAAACCACCAATGCCTCTGGATGTAGAACTTAAACTATCAACCTCTTCAACTTCAACCCGAACGGCTCTCCAGGAGTCAGGGTGATAAGTATTTTTAATAAAAGGAGTTGAGGCT
>CBDTXL010000526.1:0-3919 GCA_965364435.1 uncultured bacterium | reverse complement strand
TGGGTACGGGCGATACCCTATCCGGTGAGTCCAGCCGGATTGACGTGGCATCAGCCTGCGTAGAATGCATTGATAACCGGGCTACGGAAGGAAAAGTGTTTGAGTTGGTGAACCAGGGACAAAGACCGTCGGAGCTCGACTGGACAGCACTTTTTTCCAGTCTTGGATAGAAAACCAATTAACTGACCCTTGTCCACAGCGCCAACCCACCTCCCCGTCCCCTCGCAGCAAGGCAACGGTTCTCTACTAGGAAATAGGTGAAAAAGGCCTGCTCTTTCAAGCTTTGCTCGTAGAAGCGGGCTTCTCGATCGCGACCCCCTCGAATATAGCCCTCGTACAGCTTCAGCCCAGACAATGACACTTTCATCCGAGTGAAGTCGAAAGCTAGAATATTCGTCTTTTGCCAGAACTGGGTGGAACCTGTGACAATTAGCACCAAGGGTCCGAGTTCAACGGAATTTTGCACGGTTCCTCGCTCTTGACCGGAGTCTAATTGCGAGTAGGACAGCTGAATTTTGACCCACTTGGGCAGAAAACGTCCTGCTCCTAGGATAACCCCTGCCCGCTGGCGCGATCGCTTGGTTCCTGTAATAAATCCTAATCGCCAGGTACCTAACAACTGCGGATAGGCATGGCGAACTTTGGTCTGTTTAGCCGTCTTCTCTGCCGTTAGCAGTGCCTCAACCACAGTCTCAGGCGCTGGTGGCGTTGCCGATGGGGTTGTTAAAAACTCAATCGCTTGATCTAGTGCCGGGTTCATGCTTCATAGCCTTCACTAAGGTAGTCACAAATTGTTGGTTCCAAGATTTCATTAATAGAAACATATGTATTTGTAGAAATCGACAATCGGACGGTAGATCGCAAAGGGGAGTCCTGGTTCCACATTGCTGGCTTAGGTTGTTGGATTCATGAGAGTCGGATTGATTTGTTGTAGGCGATGGAAGCTGTTCATCAGACCGTTTCCCGTTACATCCTTCGCTTTGCTCAGTTTCATGAGGCCGATGTAGTTATCGAAGATTTAGAAGGCTGTCGGCAGACGGGATGACACCCCGCCTGCTGTCGCGAACAATTTTGAAAACTCTGCAAAGAATCGGTAAAGAATGAGTTGGGTAGCCTAGAATTTATTCAAGGGTGCATCGGCTGCAGATATTCAGATGCAACATATGAGCAAATCCGGGAGTAAAGAGGCAAGTAAATCTATCTGCTCCTTATGGCTTACCTCTCCTGAGAGAAAGAAATTGACCACACGAAGGACGCTGCCCTTATCGGGCTAGTTCATGATTGAGCCGCAAGGCTTACCCTAATGTGTTCCCCCCTCAAGTGGTTCAATGAAGCCGAATCACTAGGGTGGCGGAACGGAAACACTAGATTCTTCCCTGGGATGGAAGCGTCGCGCCGTCGGTAATGGGTAGTGAGTAATGGGAAATCCTTCTTCCCCACGACCTACTAACGAAATCCCCCAGATTCCTCTAAGGGGAGTTTATAAACTGCGCCTCCGGCAGATGTGCCGGGACTAAGTTAAAAGTCGCTCTCATTGATTACGTAAATGCATCAGGCAGGAAGTAGCCATGTGTGAAATATTACGAGCTGTTCTTGACGGTGACGAAAAAGCTGATCTGCTCCAGTTACTGAACCAGTTACGCGCCCACCAAGAGCGGTACTTCCTACGAAATCAAATTTTGCAAGCTTTTGAGGACTACTGCAACAACTACCAGAAACCCGCTTACTTTTACCACTCTTCTTCTCTAGGCGAACTCATTCGCTATACGCATGAAATTATCCTGGAAGAGGAAAGCGTCTGGTTCATTGTCCGACCTAAAATTGCCTCTCAAGAAGTCTGTCGGGTGACGGCAGACCTATCGAGTGTTGAGTCGATGCCGGTGCAGGCGTGGCTAAACTTATGCGATCGCATCGTGGAACGCAGTGGTACAGTTTACCCTCCCTCCTCTGGTCGCGTCCTAGAAATTGATTTTCATCCGTTTTACGAATCTTCCCCCACGATTCGTGACCCCAGGAATATTGGCAAAGGGATAGAGTTTCTCCACCGTTACCTGTCAAGCCAGTTATTTGCCGATAGTAAACGGGACAAGGGTGGCATTCTTTCCCCGCCGTGGCTAGAGGCTTTTCTTGACATTTTGCACGCCTCAAAGTACAAAGATACGCCGCTGCTGGTGAATGATCGAATCCAGTCAACCCCTGAATTTTCTAAACAAGTCAAACTCGCCTTAACATTTGTGGGTAAGTGCCCAGCCGACGAGCCTTATGAAACGTTCCGCGTTGAGTTCCAAAATTTGGGCTTTGAACCCGGATGGGGCAACACCGCTGGTCGGGTACGGGAAACGCTAGAACTTCTCGATCGCCTGATTGACTCACCGGATCATGCCGTATTAGACGCCTTCATTGCCCGCATTTCACTGATCTTTCGTGTCGTCCTTGTTTCCATTCACACTTGGGTTGGTCAAGAGGATGCCTTGGGGCGTCCTCAGACAGCGGGTCAGGTGATCTACGTCCTCAATCAAGCCCGGAGTTTAGAGAAGCAGCTACAAGAAGATATTAAGTTAGCTGGGCTTGATGTGCTGGGTATCCAGCCCAAGGTAATTATTCTGACGCGCCTGATTCCCAATAGTGAGGGAACAAAAGCGAACCAACGCCTGGAAAAAGTCGAAGGCACCGAAAATACCTGGATTTTACGAGTTCCCTTCCTCGAATTCAATCCCAAGGTTACCCAAAACCGGATTTCGCGGTTTGAAATTTGGCCTTATCTAGAAACCTTCGCCCTGGAGGCTGAAAAAGAGCTACTGGCAGAATTTCAAGACCGTCCTAATTTGATTGTTGGCAACTATTCTGATGGCAACTTGGTCGCCTTCCTGCTAGCCAGACGCTTCAAGGTGACTCAGTGCAGTATTGCACACGTCCTAGAAAAGCCCAGATATTTATTCAGTAACCTCTATTGGAAAGATCTAGAGGAACAATACCACTTTCCGCTCCAATTCACGGCCGATCTAATCGGGATGAATGCAGCGGATTTCATCATCACCAGCACCTATCAAGAAATTGTGGGGACACCTGAGCAGTTAGGACAGTATGAATCTTACAAGTATTTCACGATGCCCCATCTGTATCATGTAGTCGATGGTATCGATCTGTTCAGTCCCAAATTCAACGTAGTGCCGCCTGGGGTGAATGAAAGCATTTTCTTCCCCTACACCGAGAAATCACAAAGAGTTTCCAACGAAGGCGAACGGATTAAAGAGTTGCTCTTTACCCACGAAGATTCTCAAATAGTTGGTCACCTCGACGACTCAAGCAAGCGACCAATCTTGGGACTTGCTCCCCTCTACCCAAGCAAGAACCTCACAGGTTTGGCGGAATGTTTTGGCAAAAGCCAACAGTTGCAGGAGCGTTGTAACCTAATACTCGTGACTGGCAAAGTGCGTCCTGAGGAGGCTCAAGACGCAGAAGAAAAAGGTGAAATCGAAAAGCTCCATCAGCTCATCAACCAGTACAATCTCCAAGGGCATATTCGCTGGCTGAGTGTACCCCTAAACACACCCGATACTAGTGAAGTCTATCGAGTTATGGCCGATTGTGGAGGGATTTTTGTCCAACCATCTCGCTTTGAAGCATTTGGTCTCACGATTTTGGAAGCGATGATCTCCGGTTTACCCACCTTTGCCACTCAATTCGGCGGCCCTTTAGAAATTATTCACGAGGGAGAAAATGGTTTCCATATTAACCCGACTGATTTGGAAGGAACGGCTGAAAAACTTCTCGAATTTATTTCTAAGTGCGAGCAAGAGCCTAACTATTGGCAGGAAATTTCAGAACATGCAGTAAAGCGCATTCGCGACAAATACAACTGGAAAAACCACACCAAACAACTGCTTGGTTTGGCGAAAATCTACGGCTTCTGGAACTA
>CBDTXL010000525.1:0-3921 GCA_965364435.1 uncultured bacterium | reverse complement strand
GAGTGATAGAAGAGGGTTAGACTCGCGAAATTGATTCACAACCCGATCCAGACCGACTGAACGGGAGGCTTTGAACAATAGGCGATCGCCAGGTTGCACCAATTCATTCAGACGCCTTACTAAGGAATCATGGCTCGAAAAGCACTCAGCTGGTAAAGAAGTAGCGCCCTGCGCGATCGCTTCCGCTTCTGGATCATCTACCAAAACCAGTAAGGCATCGAGATTCAGTTGCTCGGCGGTATTTCCGACTTGCCGGTGGAATTCGGGCGATCGCTCTCCCAATTCCTTCATTGCCCCTAGCACCGCAATATGCCGCTTTCCAGGTGTCTGTGCCAAGAGCTGTAGTGCCGCTAGCATTGATTCAAGCCCAGCATTGTAGGTTTCATCGAGAACTACAACATCGTTCGGCAACTCGTAGCGCCGCGATCGCCCAGATGGAAGCTCAACTGCGAAACCTTTGGTAAGGGGTGCCCAGTCAACCTCAAGGAGTTTAGCGACCGAAAGTGCCGCCAGATAGTTTAGAGCGTTGTGGCGACCGGCGAGGGGAAGAGGGAACTGCATTCCTTCGACCTCCAACGTTTCCGGGTTAATCAGATGCCCTTGTAAATCACCACCCTCCAACCCATACGTTAAAGTCTGCTCCTGCCAAACCGTTGCCGCTGTTTCGATTAAGCGTTGATTGTCGTGATTGAGTACCGCAACACCCGTATTAGGCATTTCGGCTAATAACTCACACTTGGCTTGTGCGATCGCTTCCTCGGAACCCAAAAGGCCAATATGAGCCGTACCGACATTCGTAATCAGACCAACTGTGGGACGTGCAATTTGGGTCAACAGCGCAATCTGTCCAGGTCCACGCATTGCCATCTCAATCACGGCATAGTCATGCTCTGACCCCAATTCCAGCAACGTTTTAGGTACACCGATTTCATTGTTGTAATTTGCCTGGGTTTTGAGGACGTTCCCTTTGGTTGACAAAACTGCCGCAATTAACTCCTTTGTTGTAGTTTTGCCCACAGAGCCAGTTACGGCAATCACTGGGATATTGAACTGGTCACGCCACCATCTAGCAATTTGCTGGTATGCCTGTAGTGTGTCCTCTACTTGCAGTTGCGGAACCCCGTTGAGCTGGGTACCTGTGCGACGGTCGGTGATCGCTGCGATCGCCCCTTTCTCGACAGCAACGCCTGCAAAGTCATGTCCATCAAACTTTTCCCCCCGCAGTGCCAAGAACATATGACCCGGCTTGAGGCTGCGGGTATCAGTCGTAATGCCGGTCAAGAGCGCCGAAGCCGCTTCCTCCGATAGATTCACTGGCGTTGCCGCGAGAAGGTTAACTAATTGAGTCACGGGAAGCTGACACGCCATAAGTCTATTTATCCAAGTTTGACAAAATTATGCTTTGCTTGAGTTAAGGTGTTGCTGTATATAATCTGGGGACGTTAAGACAGTTGCTTTACTAAAGCTTTACAATCTTGCCGTCTATAAGACGACAGCTTTACTGAATCTTTACAATCTTGCCGTCTATCTACGGATCTCAATTGAGACTTGATCAGGATATGCTTTTATTGGATAGCATATCTTAGCTCAGGTAACCCTTGAGTATACCCGCATAGGCGGAATAATTTATCATGGGACATCTGCATTTTTGGCGTATACCCAGAGGGCAAGTCAAGTTTAAATTTAAATTTTCTCGCTCAAACCTTTATTGATTAGCCCTAGCGTTTGCGCGTAGGAGGGCTTACTGAAGTGACTACTTGGACAGACTCTGACATTCGACAAACTAGCTTGGAAGAGCAGCAACTCTACGATCACCTACTCTATTATGTACAGGTAGAGTCCTCTAGCCAACTGATTGAGCGCTTCCAACGCCTCTTTTTGGATGGGGCGAGATATGTAGATCCGCAAGTCTGGTTGGCCTTGGAGAAGCTGGCAATGGACAAGCGGGCTGAGCAGGAGTTCAAGTTCGTACTCAATCGCTGTTGCCACATTCTGATCAATCGCTGGCAGCTGCAACCTCAACATCAAGGGGCGATCTCTGATTTGGTGGCGCTGTTCGATAATCCGCCCGATCCTGGAATGGTTCACTCTCGTGGGGCTCGGCGTCTGCGTCAGCTGATCCAGCATTTCACAGAGACAGAGCAATATCTGACGTTGCAACGTCTGTCTAAGGTGGTAAGTGATACAGCAGAAGCCACTGGCAATGGCTCCAAGGCAGTGGGAAGCCTGATTAAGCGGTATCCTTACCTATATGAACATTGCCTTCTGAGTGAAGACAGCAGTTACGAGCATCAGCAGACGGTCAAGCAAATTCAAGCACGGGTTCAGCGACGGTTTGAGCTTGATTTGTCTCAGTACGTAACTTATCAAGTGCGACGCGCCCAAGCGATGCGGACGCCCTCTACAGAAGCACAGGAAAGAATTATCCAGCCGGTGAAGAATCCCACACTGTTGAGCGATCGCGAGTTGGGGGCGGCACTCAAGCAGTTTGTCGGTAAAGTGCAAGGTTCCTCCACCTATCGGGATGTCGCCCAGAGCTTCCTCACCCATAGTAGCCAGACGCCTTCCTACAAAGCTTTTAAGGACGATTTGTATGAGTACCTGACGGCTTCAATTGACCCAGCCTTTGGGAAACGTCAGTTTAATGACCGGCTGTATACTCATATCAAAAATACCCTAACTCCTTGTGATTCTCAGAAACCGAGCGAGTTTCTGCTGGTACGAACCTGTAGTCAGTTGTTAAACTTCTTAGTGGTCGAGAGTCCTCAGCGACCCAACCACTTTGTCTTTGTTGATTTGATTACCAATCTGGGCGTAATCTTCACCACGGGGTTGTTGCTCAAGATTGTGCTGCTGTGCCGCAAAGTCAAGCCTTACTTGGAAAAGCGATTTTCCATTTTGTTTAACCACTACGAGTCTTCCACCAGAGACGGCGTCCCGTGGTTAATCACCTCTCTGGAAAACTTGAATGTTGCTTTTAGCATCCACTTTGGCTCAGCTGACGTTTCCTGCCTGAATCAGATTATGTCATGAGAAGGGTTGAAGGTTAGCAGGTTCAAGGTTAGCAGGTTGTTTTGAACCTTCAACGTTCCAACCTTCAACCTTCAACTCTTCGCAACCTTCAACGTTCCAACCTTCAACCTTCAACTCTCTCTTCAGAACCTTCAACCTAATGACTAATCTCTACAATACGATTATTGTAGAGACTCATCGCCTTCTCGACCCCTTGCTTAAGACATAGTTCCACGGCGTCAACCACGAGTTGGAGAACTTCAGACATTAGCTGAGATTCCTGGGGGGAGAATTTTCCGAGGACGTGGGAAACAGTGTCCTTGTCGGTGCCAGACTTACCGATGCCAATCCGGAGGCGAGGAAAATTTTGCGTACCGAGATGCGCGATCGCCGACTTCATCCCATTGTGTCCGCCAGCTGAACCCGAAAGACGCAGGCGCAGCCGTCCCACTGGTAAATCCATATCGTCATAAATTATCAGCACTGATTCAGGCGGCAGCTTATACCAATCGATCGCGGCACGAATTGCCTGCCCAGAACGATTCATATAGGTGAGTGGCTTAAGCAAACGCAGCTTGTCTCCCTTGCTTCCTTGCCCTTCCCCAAACAAAGCCTGGAACCGGCGATTTTCGCTCCAAGAAATCTGTGCCCGATGTGCTAGAGCATCAACGGCGTCAAAGCCAATGTTGTGCCGCGTTTTATCGTACTTGGGTTCTGGATTCCCCAAACCCACAATCAACTGAGGAATCACCAAAGTAGATGGTGAGGTGGCTTCTATCATAGGTTTCCACTGAATCGGGACTTAGTGAAAGTCTCACAGAAAGCCCACTGGTTTAGCAAAGAATCCCACGAGTGTGAGTGAAACAGGAGTCGTAGAAGTTTCATAGGGGCTAGGGACTGTTTTCAAAC
>CBDTXL010000524.1:0-3929 GCA_965364435.1 uncultured bacterium | reverse complement strand
GTAAACCGCTGTAAAAAGGGGGACGCGAAAGTTTGACGGAGGCTCAAACACCTAAATGTCTGTTAAGGTGCGTAAGTCCTATTTTCCTGATTTAGGGGGGGTTATGTGGGCAAAACTCAGACAACAAATTTGGCAAAGGCGGGGAGTTTGGATGACTGCTCCAACCGTTGCTGGCATCGTGATCGGTCTGCGGCTTTTCGGCTGGTTGCAGCCGTGGGAATGGGCTGCGCTCGATCAATACTTTCGCTGGCGTCCCCCAGAACCCACTGACGAACGCATTGTGATTGTTGGCATTAGTGAGGCTGATTTAAAAAAGGTAGGACAGTGGCCAATGCCAGATGCTGTGCTTGCCCAGCTACTGGAGAAAATCAACCTCCAAAAGCCGAGGGCGATTGGTCTTGACCTTTATCGAGATTTGCCAGTCGAACCGGGTCATTCAGCATTGGTGAAAGTTTTTGAGACAACACCCAACTTGATTGGCATTGAGAAAATCAATGAACAAGATAAGAATTCTGCGATCGCACCCCCGCCAGTGCTGGACAAGCTTGGTCAGGTTGGGGTTAATAACCTTGTGGTGGATAGTGATGGCAAGCTCCGTCGAGGCTTACTATCGGATGTAAAAAATGGTCAATCCATGCCATCTTTGAGCTTTCTCCTGGCTGGAATTTATCTAGAGGCTCAAAACATTCTGCCTGAACCGAGTCAGACTAATCCCAAAATTATCCAGTGGGGGAAGGCTGTCTTTCAACCTTTTAGGGCAAATGACGGTGGCTATGCCGATGCGGATGACGGGGGTTACCAGTTTTTGTTGAACTATAGAGGCCATTCCAAAAGCTTCCGCACGGTATCGATGACAGATGTACTGGAAAACCGAATACCAGCAGACTGGGGACGCGATCGCATCGTTTTGATTGGTGCAACGGCAACCAGCCTGAATGATTTCTTTTACACTCCCTACAGTAGCGATCGCATTACCACGCTAGAGCGAACGCCTGGGGTAGAAATTCAAGCCAATGTAATTAGCCACATCCTCAGTTCGGTACTGGAAGGACGCTCCTCCATCAAGACTTGGTCTCGCGGAGTGGAAGGGTTGTGGATTTTCCTGTGGTCTTGTATTGGTGCCGCTTTGTGCTGGAAATTGCGAGATGCAGGAGGTGTTGCAAAGTTATTACCTGGTTCGACAGTTGCCAGCCTGTTACTGGTAGGGACTGGGCTGGTGGGCAGTAGCTACCTGGCTTTCCGCGTTGGTGGCTGGTGGATACCTGTAGTACCCCCAGCACTAGCTTTGTTTGGGTCTGCTACAGCACTCACGAGTTACATTGCTAGTATTGAGCGCCAAGAGCGGCAAACTGTGATGAATTTGTTTGGGCGTCATGTCACAGCGCAAATTGCGGAAGCGATTTGGCGCGATCGCGATCAGTTACTCAAAGAAGGACGCCTCCGGGGTAGGAAAATGACTGCCACCGTCCTATTCACAGACCTTAAGGGCTTTAGTACTGTTACTGAACAGATTGACCCAGAAACGCTCATGGCTTGGCTCAATGAGTACATGGATGCTATGGCTGGGCTGGTTCTGGCTCATGGTGGCGTTGTGGATAAATTTATTGGGGATGCCGTTATGGCTGTGTTTGGTGTGCCGATTAAGCGTACTACCCCAGAAGCGATCGTTAAAGATGCCGTAGCAGCCGTCAACTGTGCTTTAGCAATGGCAGACAGGCTAGAGGCGCTCAATCAGCAATGGCACAAGCAGGGGCGTCCACAAACCGCTATGCGAGTGGGAATTGCTACCGGCCCGGTGGTAACTGGAAGCCTCGGTAGTTCCCAAAGGTTAGACTACACTACCCTGGGAGACAGTGTTAATGTGGCAGCTCGGTTGGAAAGTTACGATAAATCGCTCGATGGCGGAGTCTGTCGGATTTTAATTAATGAAGAAACTTACCACTACCTCCAGGATAGATTTCCCACCCAACTAATCGGTCGTGTGCTGCTCAAAGGGCGTGAACAGCCGACGCTAGTCTATCAAGTCTTGCGATCGTGCAGGATCTCTGGAGGAGAATCTCGTACCCTACAGGGGAACTCAGACAATTCTGTCTCCGTCAATGATCCGGAGGGTAGCGTCTCCGTCAAGGATAATGATAGCGTTAGCGAAGCCGGACAGAGTCCAGCGGCAATGCGAGGAACTAGTCGTAACGAAGTCACAAGTGTTTAACTCGGCAATGTTCGCCCAGCGGGACGCGGCAGCGTCCAAGAAGCCAGGAGTACGAGAATCTTGACATTCTCTAGTCTTAAGGCAGTGGGATTCTTGGCTCAACGAGTTTGCCTTACCAGGAAGCATTTACTTACCTTACTTTGTGCCGCGTCGCTAACATGGCAGCGGTTCATCTTTCCCCAAGCGGTAATTCCAACCACAGTTAAGAATTATTTCAATTCAAGTGGATGGATGATGAAAGTGGTCAAAATTGTGTTTCTAAAAAACGCTCTGAAAAGGAGTATTTAATCCTATGGCAACTCCTCGGCAATTAGCAACGGTAATCGCAGGCACAACATCAATCATTGCTGTGCAGTTGTTTGGTGTTTTCAACTCTCCCCAGAGTTACTCTCTTGGCGATTCAAGGGATGTAGGGTTTCTAACTTCTGTGTTTGCCAATCTGCCAGCCAACGCTGAGTCGAATTCTCCTCATGTTCCGCTGGTTGACAAGAATTTTTTAGTTAGTCAAGCCAGAGGCTCACGGATACGCTTTGTTCCGCCAGCGGATAAAAGTACCAGAAGGAGTCAGGGGTCTGGCTCCCGAGGGTGTGAAGAGTCCTTGCAAGAAAATTTGGTGACTTTGTTGATTCCCTCAAAGGAGTACATTGGACAGACTGTATCAGGTCATCCGAGCTTTTTCTGGAACCTGTCGCAGCCTGTATCAGTGCCAATGAAGTTTACCTTGATGGAGCCGGGAGTAGCTAAGCCACTGTATGTGAAACAAATGGACTCACCCAAAGTGGGAATTATCCAGATGGAGCTACCTAAAGATCTACCAGAACTCGTTGCAGGACGGAAATACGGCTGGTCTGTTACCCTGGTCTGTAATCCAAGGCGACCCTCCGCTAATCCCTATTTCTATAGCTGGATTGAGCGTGTACCAGCAATACCAGCACTGGAGCAACAACTGGCAGAGGCTACGCTACCCTCTGGAAATGCTTCTCCAGAGACGCTCCGCAAACGCGCCTTGATCTATGCTCAAGCGGGACTTTGGTATAATTCCTTAGCAGATATCTCAACTGCTGTGACAGCTAATCCCAATAATTCCTCTGTGCAAGAAGACTTTCTCGATCTCCTCGCTCAGGTGGGGCTGACTGAAGTGGCGAAGCAAGAGCAGCAGCGGCTTGCCAAAAACTAGACCTATCTTGAAAAAAGGGCGTCGCGCGTCGGGGCTGGGGGCTAGAGCATCGGTTCAGTAATCCCAGAAACCTTCGATTTTTCGTTGGGGCAGGAACTCCGGGTCTGCCCCAAAATTTGAGTGATAATTTTACAAATAGCTTGTCATACAACAAGGAAAGAAACGGGAGCATCCCGTTTTTGTAAATTTGTAGTGCTAACCGGAAAGCCTGCTTTGGAAATAAGAAGCCAGATGCTCCCACTACTTGTATTTTTGCTTGCATTGCGATGCTCCCGAAAGAAACTCTCGCGTTTCTATTGCACGGTGTGACCCACAGCCGTGATCATCTGCTTAATTGACTCTTCAGAAGCTTCAGTTTCAACGCTGACCGTCTTTGCTTTTACATCAACATCTACCTTAGCTCCAGATTCGTGGGTGAGGATCTCCTCGGTAATCGTCTTTGCACAGCCATCACAGGCGATACTCGGAACGTTGAATTTCATTGCCGCCATAGTTAAAACCTAATTCCTATGCTTTTAGCTACATTCGATCCTAAATTGTAAC
>CBDTXL010000523.1:0-3932 GCA_965364435.1 uncultured bacterium | reverse complement strand
CAGTGCCTTCATTACTGCCAAGTTCAGCATTATCACCACCAGCATGAACATTTACATCAGCAAGAGCTTCTGTGTCAACATTGGCATCATTCCCAACAGAGACTTCATGACTGCCAGTTACATTTCCACCAGCAGGATTGCCTTGAACAGGAGTTGCTTCACTACCAGTAGGGGCTTCTTCACCAACAGTAGCTTTTTCACTTCCAGGGACAGCTTCTTCACCAAAATCTTCATCATCACTGCTAAAATCAGGATCACCACCAGCAGAAACATCATCAACTGTGGTTTTTTCCAACTCAATACTGGTTTCATATATATGGGAAGGAGTGTCTTGAGCAGGTTTTGCCTTTTTGGGATTCTGCTTTCTCTTGATGACCTTGGCAGGTTGCTTTTTGTCTTCATCTTTTTCATTGTCAAAAACTAAGCCTGTATAATCAACAGACTTCCTTTTACCTGTTTGAGTGTTTTTTGCAGTCAAATTCTTGTTGCCTTTCTCATCACATTCAGAGTCTGAGCTTGATTGTTCCAAAGTCCTCTTTTTGGCAGTAGCAAATTTAGGATATGACTTGTTTGCTTCCTTTTCCCCCTCTTCATCAGAAGATCCACTTCCATCATCACCAGAAGGACTGGTAGAAGAGCCTGCCATATCCACTTCATTTTCTTTCTCACCATGCAATGTGCCAGACTTCTTTTTTTCCAGTTCCTTGACCTGAGCTTCCAAGGATTCTATCTTTTCTTGTAGCTGATGTGAACAATGAACAAGTGTTAGTATGAACATGTTAACACATATGGCCTCTCTTTTGCCAAATTCTGAGTACTCACAATTGCAAAAATTTCTCTTGAAAGTCTCCATTGGTTGTAGAATGCCAACTGGTACTTGCCCACAGTTTTCCCATACACAATGATTCTGGAGTTGCATGGCTGTTTGTAAAACTGATATCTGTTCTTGCAATGCAAAGCAAGATTTCTCAATACTGTTGGACCCACATCACTAAGCTTCCAATCTTCTTTCCTATCCAACAAGGCAGCAGCATTTTCAGTAGGTGTATACCAATCTGAAAGATCAGCTGGGATTCTCAACCTGAAAGTCTGTTTTGCAAAATCAGATGCAGATCTTGCTTGTGGCTCTGATTCTTGCTGAGATGCTTTGCTAGGACCAGCCTTCTTGGTGCTTTCTGGAGCTTTTTTGGGTGCTGCAGATTGCATTGTGAGTGGAGCTTGCTTTGGGACACCAATATCCTTGACAGGAAGACCAGCTGAGATTTTCAAACCTGCCATGGGGGTGGTACTAGCTGATTCAGTTGTCTCACCATCAACCATATTGTTAGGTGCATGTTGAGCAGCAAGAGCCAAATTAACAAGTCCAGTTGGCTGCTTTGTGGTAGGAACATCAGCTTGAGTAGGAGCAGTAGCAGCTATAGCCTTGCCAGCAGGAGCAGTGGCTGAAGTAGCAGCAAGAGAGGCAGCAGCAGTACCAGCATCTGTGACAAAATTAGCATCATCATCTTCCTTAGAGTCATCAAGAGACATGTCACCAATAGAATTTATGACTGGAGATTCATGTGGAGTAGGAGGAGGACTAGGAAAAGTAGGAGAACCTTGAGGAGGAGTGAAGGAACCAAGAGGACTCAAAGGACCAGGAGGAGGAGTCAAAGTACGGTGATGTTCATCTGAGTTTTGATAACCATCACCATGAATGGCAGTAGAACAATATGTAGCAAAGTCAAATGAATTGGACGCACAGAGCATATAACCAAAAAGCCTTTGAGTTTGAACACTCTGTAGAGTTGTAACATTTGTTCTGGGGTCATTGATAATCTCACCTCTTTCTTGCACATTTGCCCCAGGACTCAATTGAGGTGGTTGTTCAAGACCTGGAATTGTCAAATCTATGCCAGCAGGAACAGGAGGTGCTGTTATCTTTTCAATCTGATGAGGCACCACGGCAGGGGGAGAATCTGGCTCTTTTTTGTCATTTTCCTCAGTAATCCTCAGGAGCTCTTCCAAGATGCCATCAACATTCTCCTGATGCATGTCAAATTTAGTAAAGTTGGCACTGAGTTTCAAAATGTCCCTTGCCATGAACGCTCTGTTGTATTGCAGCAAATTGGGTCCATAAAAGATGTCATCATACCATTCTGACGGCCTCATGGCGTTTGGAAGATCAAGCCAGTTCTCCTCATTGAGTGGCTCTGCCTTTAAGTGCCCGTTCTTCCTATCCCAGAATGACTGGTAATTGTACATCCTTTCAAGAGTCTGAGATGAATGGGTAAAGCTTTCATCATGCTCATGTTCACAGTCACTCTTGTCAAACTGGACATGGAAGTAAGCCAAAGGCATTGCTTTAAGAACTGCAGAGAGCTTGTCCTGGTCTGTCACAGAAAAATACATGTGTGATCTCAGGTTGACCGTATATTTGTCATAGCCGGGGAACATGAGCTTTCCATATTGGGATAGATGCAAATGTTTGCTTTTGCTCCAGAATGCATTGCCAAAGATCAGCGTCAAATTAATTCTGTCAATCTCAGATTGTTTCATCCTTCTCAAAATTTTGAAGTATTCCAACACCATTTCAAAAGACAGCAGGAAGGCAATAATGTTGTACTTGGATTCAAAGTTTGTTTTATCTTTCCTCCATTTCTTGCTGTCTGTCCCACCAGGATAATCTGGAATCTTTGCATGATACTTCTTGGCCAAAATTAGCCCAATGTTGTAGCATGGGATCAAAACAGACTCATGAAGGAACTGTGGGGAGTACAGCCAGTCCGCAGATTTGCTAGAAATTTGCTCCAGGATCTTGCGGCGGTAATTGTCAAAAACACCCAAGTAGGCACAAACATACATGCAGACTTCCACATGTCCAAAACCGTTCAAGCGTTTCCAAATAGGATATCTTGCATATTTTTCAGGAGCATTGGACATCATGATGGGATCCTGCAAATGCACATAACATACACTGTAAGAATTAATCAATGGCATGGTACTCAAAATATAATGACACTTACAAATGACTTTTGTAGATGAAGAAAAGTTGGAAATGTTGCCTCTGGTGGAGTAGCGGACTCATATGTGCGTCTCTTATCCACCTTTAGCTCTTCCCAAGCCTTCTTAGAAGGGTTCTCATTTTTAATGCAAGCCAAGATCACAGGATATGCTTTTTTCATCCTATCATCCAAAATTTTGTAGGATTTATCATGGGATTTGAAAAACTCCGTGGTGGTAAACTCCTCTTCAGATTCAGAAGCATATAACTCATCAAGTTTTTGTAGAACTTCAACCAAGAAATGGTCGTTGGTGTCTTTGCAGGAAACACTAAGGCTCTTTTTGAACCAATCACTTTGTCCCTGAAGCTCAGCAGCAACTTGCCTATCAAGCTGAGCAGTCTTATCAAACCTCTGCCAAAAGGTGTAGTTGTAAGTTGTCATGGCAAGACCAAGTTCATTGATGCTCATATTGGGACGCAGTTCAATCATAGTATAGCTTTCACGTGGTTCTGGATCATATTTTTGGGGAGATTTGTTGGTAAAATCAGCACCAGTAAAGAACTTGATCATCTCCAAAGTCCTATGACCGCCTTCAATGGGAGACAGACAAATAGGGGAGCACATCTGGAGAAAATAGGACAGCTTGGTCCATTGAGCATAGATTGGCAAGGTAGGTTCTGTTGCAGGAAAAAGAGGAATGCCAAGATCATTACAGATGAATTCTCTCAAAAGGTCAGCATCATGAAGAGGCATCAGCTTGAGCTTATCAAAGATGTACTTGAAAAAACCACAGGCTGTGGGGACTTTCCAACAGGCACCGTGGTTTTCTTGAAGAAGTGTGGGATGTTCAAAATATAATGTAACTGATTGATGTCCTCCACAGTCACATCCCTGAATTCCTGGTTGATCATGACTATCTTCTGATGAGATTTTTTAAAAGAAGGAGTT
>CBDTXL010000522.1:0-3952 GCA_965364435.1 uncultured bacterium | reverse complement strand
TCAAAAAAGCTATTGATTTTTTAATCGAGAACCACGAACAGCTAAAACACGAAACTTCAAGGAAGCCAATACGAATAAAATATTAAGGGTTCAGGCGGCTGTGGTATAAGTCATTGGTTTGCTATTGTGGCGGAGACACGCTGGGGACGAAGGTCACTCAGTTGATTGAGCTGCTCAGAGAGCCAGTCTGCGAAGAGTTCATTGAGCAGTCGCGTTCGCATGGGTTCGTCCAGAGTAGCTGGGATAAACTTTTCCAGTCGGACTATGACCTGCCATTCTCCTAAGCGAATGGGAGGCCATAGTTGACCAGGCTGGCTTACAGAGAGCATCTTCGCCAGAGCAGGGTGGGGAATCGAGAGATCTACCGGACCAATTAACCCGCCGGTATTAGCCTCTGGACCAGAGGAGTATTGCCGCGCTAGTTCGGCAAACGACTGTTCTCCTTCCTGAATGCGAAAATAGAGTTCAGAGGCGACTTCGGCTTCAGTTGTGCGAATTAGGGAATAAATTACTTTGTCCAGCTGCGACTTGCAACTGAGGAAGTAAGATTCCAGTTTGTGACCCCAGTTGGCTTGCTTAAATTTCTCAATTTTTAGCCCCCTCGTGGCTAAAGCTGCTAATTGCTCTGGTGTCATCTTATAGCGCTCTAGCCAAGCCTGAAGTTCTGTTTCCGTTGTCAGTTGATTTTGCTGATAAAACTGCCGGTAGTTGTCGGCCATCTCCTCAGCTGTACAGGTAATAGGGGCAATGGCCTGATCGATGATGATCTCAACTAATAAGCGGGGCAGCATCTGGTAACTGGTTAGCAGAGGGGTAATTTCCTCGGCGGTGATAGTGCGATTTCCGACTTGTAAAACTGGGTTCATACCTGTCTCTTTCTTGATCTAGAGTGCAACGATTGTGTTGAGTGAAGAGTGAAAAAAACCTTACTTTTCACTTTTCACTTTTCTTTTGCAGAGTCTCACTAAGTCAAAATGTTATTGAATACGTAGTCGGCTACATTTCTACCTGCTGTCAGCCCGTCCACAATGGACGAGCGCACATGGATGCCGCCGTAAAGGCGACTGAAGCCGTCTTCGTCCGCTGCCTCCGAAAAGCTCTTGTATGAGCGAGAAACGCCAGGTAAGTCCTGTGAAGGGATGTCAAAACTGACATTGTCACCCAATAAGTTAGCCAGAATTTTGCCTGCTGCAGCACCGAATATAGAGTGCCCCGATATGTAGTCCGGGAATGGCGGGGTCAGGGGGAAATCAGGGAAATCACCCACGTTATGTAGCGATAGCAGCGGCTTCCAGTCCGGATCGCGAACTGCGCCTGGGCTTTGTACTTCTTGGCGGATGGCGGTAATCGGTCGCAATTGATTGTACGTGTACTTGGCATCCCACGCCAGGATGCCCGCATCAGCTTCTGCAATGTTTAGCAGCGCAAATAAACGGGCAGTCTCCTCCAGGTTCAGCGTATTGTGCTTTGCCAAGGCTACTTCTTGCGCGATCTCGTTCCACTGACCGGGCGGCCTGAAGGTGTCGTCGCGATCGTAGGCCCAGAATTGAGCAATTTCCGTCTCCTCTTTGGTGCGGGTGATTTTAGTAACTTTAGTGTCCTCGAACCCGCCTTTCTTCCGGACTTCCTCGATCTCTTTGGCGTATTCGGGGCTACCAAACTTTGGCGGACCATTCACGCCGAACTGTGACAGGCGGGACTTGGGATCTTCTGGGCGGCTGGGTATAGCAAAGGGAGTGACCCGACCCCACCCCGGCAATAATGCTGGCGTAAAATCGGGGGGAGTTGGCCGCCAATCGCCAGGGTCATTTCCCGGCGTGTAAGGTATCTGCGCCTTATCCGCACCGTCCGTACTCCGCGCTTGTAGTATTTGCTGGGCGACGAATTTTCCTAAAGCAATGCCCTTGTCCTCAGCCAAGCCGTCCGGGATTTCCGCAAGAGACCTTGTCCGCTGTTCGTCGAATGTAGCTTTTAATGTGTCTCTTAGTTTTTTGTCTGGGTACAGTTTTGAATCTGAGAACAAAGCTA
The DNA here is from genome assembly GCA_965364435.1 of uncultured bacterium. Lineage (GTDB taxonomy): Bacteria > Cyanobacteriota > Cyanobacteriia > Cyanobacteriales > Coleofasciculaceae > CBDTXL01. The sequence goes on along the minus strand of CBDTXL010000522.1, from coordinate 1,924 downwards.
CCAGCGTTTGGTACCCTGCTTCGACTGCCGCCGCCTCGGCTGATGCGCCTTTAATCCGGCTGTCAGATGCGTCTATGTTCACAAGGTAAGACTTGTGACTCCGGTCGATCGCGTTAACGGCGTCATAGATTGCCGCGTGAACGATCGCCTGATTGCGTGCCGCTATTGGGGGTGCTGTCCCCCTAAGATCAGCACCTTTACCCGAAGCCTGTATGGCATTCAAGAGTGTTGCATTCCAATCGAGTACAACGTTAGTCCCAGGTGTAGAAATGTCCTTGCTGGCTACGTTGTTGTTTTCATTTCTCTCAGCGATGGTGTTTTTCGGGTCAACCTCGGCAATCAGATAGTAGGAACCCGGTGATACAACACTCGGAGTACGGAAATCAGACTTAGCAAAGTCCAAGGTGAAGGTTTTGGACTGGCCGAGCTTTAAGTTAACATTTTTGAGATGCAGAGTGCCCAGTAGCTCATCTGTGCCCTGTAGTATATCCTTTGGACCCCTACTCGGATCGCCAAGCCTATCAAGGGGGTTTTTATCGAGGACTGAATCGGTCGATGCGTAAAGGTTGATGTCGAAAGAACCTTTAGAGATCCGTCCTAGGCCTTGATTGGTGACAGTAACCTGCACTTTGCCCTTTTCTTCGGGAAAAATTGAGGGCGCTGTGATGTTACGAAACTTGATAACTAGGTCTGGCTTTAACAGCTTAGCCGCGGTAATACGACCAGCCGCGGCAACAAGACTAGCATCTTCAGTAAAACTAGCCTCGTCAGTATCTTCAATAAGCCCAGCATCGACAATAGTTTCGACCATAGGGTTTCTGTTCCTTATGTTTAAAAGTAGCAAACGTAGGATGTTCCCTTACAGTTTTATTAGGGAACTACTTGAAAATATGAAAAACTACTTTAAGCTGATGTTGTTGCCAAATTGGCAGAAATTTACATAGTTTTATACAGTAGAGATTAATTAGACTTGCGGCTAGCAAGGTGCTGATTTAGAGGCTGTTTGTAAACTACTGTTAAGGGCTGAACTGAGGTGCTGGGAGTTGTTTCAATATTAGATGAATCATACTTTCAATGATGGTATCACCGAGTTTTACCCCCTTTACATTTCTTTAGAAACCGCCTATTAGCGAACGATCAGATTGCTTCCGCTCCTAATCTGCGGTTAGCTTTGCTTTCTAATGAAAAAGAGCGAGTACTCCTAACTTAATCGGACGTGGAGTAGCATCCAGCGTAAAACTATCGTGCAATCCTTTTTTCTTAAAGTTTGGATATTTTGCCAATCCTTTGAAGAATCGGTTGAAGGCATCACTCAAATGCTTAGGTAAAAAGAGCTTTCTATTAGCACTGCGCTCAGAGGACTAAAGATGAGAGGTTTCACCTTGCCTGTGAAGTGGTTAATTGTGGCGATCGCGCTTTTAACCTTCATTCTAGTCAGTTGTGTCCCAGCACCCCTGAAACCCTTACGGATTGGTACGAATGTTTGGCCGGGGTATGAACCTCTATTTCTGGCTCGCGAACTGGGATACTACGGTAACACCCCAATTCAATTAGTGGAGTATCCCAACTTCGACCCAAACAAAGCTTACCGGAACGGTGAAGTAGAAATGAGCGCCACACCGATGACTGGGTTTTTGACATTAGCGCCGACTCATCCAGATGTCCGTGCTTGGCTAATTATGGATATCTCTGATGGTGCAGATGCCATTGTAGCTAAAGGAGCGATCGCGAATCTGCAAAGTCTAAAAGGGCGCAGGGTTGGCTTTGACAGGTCAATGCTAGCAACATTTGTTCTGAGTCGTGGCTTAGAACAAGTCGGTCTGTCACTCAAAGATGTCAAGATTGTCCCTGTGGAGCTATCCGAGCAGGAGGAGGCGTTCAAACAAGGTCGCGTTGATGCCATTGTCACCTTTGAGCCATACCG
>CBDTXL010000521.1:0-3974 GCA_965364435.1 uncultured bacterium | reverse complement strand
GGGTATGAGCGATCGCTAAAGCATCTTTCCCCGACATCCGCACAATCCCCACGCTCCCCTGTTGCGGGACAACAGCAGTTGCGATCGCGGCTATTGTTTCACCTTGCACTAACATCTGGGACATTTTCACTGACTATACCCTTACTTATCTCAGCCTATCAAGCTGATTAGGGGATGCCTTGTGTGTTACAGGGGGTGAGAGTGCGATCGCGTTTCTTCTTTAAAGACGCATTAAGTTTTGCTCCATGATGAGTGCTATTGAAATTTTAGCGATCGCCTGACAATCCACAGCAAGTGATAATAGCAACAGCAGATTCGTAAATGCCCATCACCGTCAGCCAATCCGCTATTACTTGAGAGAATTTACCCAACCCCCAGCTCTTAGAGCCTATCCGAAAAATCATGAGCAGTGACGACTTTCCATCTGTGTAGCCTTCGGCAAGCCGCTTCGCGTCTACATCTGTGTTTATCTGTGGTTCAAATCACATATCCACTTTTCGGATAGGTACTTAGTACTGTGCCGCCTCTACCGCTTGCGGTAGAGGCGGCACAGAATTTTAATTCGCTAGCATAGAAGAGCCAGGTTTTCATTCCTGGTAAATAAACACCTTTTGACATTCGGACTAGGGTCTAAATTCTTCTCTTGATGCCGTCAGTTGTTTTTTGCAACGGCTCAACCCTAGGAGATTCCTAATACCCGATGTCTGACTCCTCACCCAAGGCAGTCAATCGACTGCTCGCCGCTCTGCCAGATGCTGAGTACCAACGCCTTATCCCCCATCTAGATCACGTCTCGCTCCCTTTTAAACAAGTCCTTCACGAGGTTGGTGAACCAATTGAATACGTCTATTTCCCCGAACGTGCAATAGTTTCTGCGCTCTCGACGATGGAAGATGGCTCGATGGTCGAAGTTGGGTTAGTGGGTAATGACGGAATTGTAGGTATCCCCGCCGCTTTGGGAGACAACATCGCAACCACAATCGCGATGGTGCAGGTACCAGACTCTGCCATGAGGATGAAGGCAAGCGTGCTTAAAAGCGAGTTTGGGCGGGGTGGTTCACTGCAAAGTCGGCTGCTGCGGTACATGCAAGCGCAGCACGCCTTCGTCACGCAAAGCGCTGCCTGCAATCGCCTCCATCATCTGGAGGGGAGACTTGCTCGTTGGCTGCTGCTCGTCTGTGACCGTCTAGAGTCAAACGATTTGCCCCTGACTCATGAATTTATGTCCCAGATGCTAGGTGTACGACGTGCGGGTGTCACTGTGGCGGCTAACGCCCTTCAACAGGCAGGACTGATTCGCTACACCCGTGGCAAAGTTACCATCCTGAATCGGGAGGACTTGGAAGCGGCTTCGTGTGAGTGTTATGAAATCATCAACGGCGAGTACGCTAGGTTGCTAGACCCTAAACACAGTTGAACGCTCTTGTCAACTAGATATGCGAAAGGCTAGCGCCTTTCCTTCTCTTCGAGACGCTCCGCTTTCTGGAACGCTACGCCAGCGGCAACGCCTGCCGTAGGAGGCAAGGGAAGGTTGTAGGGCAAACGCAGCAGTCTTAGGTCTGTGCCGCCTATACCCCAAGGGGTATAGGCGGCACAGAGAGTCAACTACATAGCATATAAGAGCTGGTTTTTCAGTTCCTGGTAAATAAACACCTTTTGACATTCGGACTAGGGTCTAAATTCTTCTCCTGATGCCGTCAAGTTGTTTTTTTCAACGACGCAATTAAGGAGATTCCTAATACCCGATGTCTGAAGCCTCCCCCCAGGCAGTCAATCGACTGCTAGCCGCTCTGCCAGATGCTGAGTACCAGCGCCTTGTTCCCCATCTAGAGCGCGTCCCGCTCTCTCTCAAGCAAGTTCTTCACAAAGCTGGTGAATCAATCGAATACGTCTATTTCCCCCATCGCGCAATAGTTTCTTTGATTTCCACTCCCGAAGAAGGCTCGATGGTCGAAGTCGGTCTAGTGGGTAATGAGGGGATAGTGGGCATCCCCGCAGTTTTGGGAGACAACATCGCAACCACAAGCGCCATCGTGCAGCGAGAGGACTCTGGCATGAGGATGGAGGCAAGCTTACTTAAAACCGAGTTTGGGCAGGGTGGTGTACTGCAAAGTTTGCTGCTGCGGTACACGCAAGCGCTGTACGCCCAAGCCTCGCAAAACGCGGCCTGCAACCGCCTCCATCACCTGGAGGAGAGACTTGCCCGTTGGCTACTGTTCGTCTGTGACCTTGTAGGGTCAAACGAGTTGCTGCTGACTCAGGAATTTATCTCCAAGACGCTGGGTGTACGACGTGCGGGTGTCACTGTGGCGGCTAACACGCTTCAACGGACAGGACTGATTCGCTACAACCGTGGCAAAATTACCATCCTGAATCGACAGAAATTAGAAGCCGCTTCCTGTTCGTGTTATGGAATCATCAAAGGCGAGTACGCTAGGTTGTTGGATAATAAACACAGTTAAGCGCTTTTGTCAACTAGAGAGGCGATCGCATTTCTAGTCGTGTGCAAAGTGCGATCGCATATAAGCAGAGAGTTTGTAGGGTGGGCATTGCCTAAGAAAATCTCGAAACACTTATTAGTAGGTAAGATAGGCAATGCCCACCAACCCAGATTTCTCACTCCCCAACCCTTTGTGCAATCTCAGAAAAATCTGGTACTTGTGGCTTTCTACCACCGCAGATACAACCCCAATCATTCTTATATCCGTCTTTTTCTACCCACTTGTGAAAACTGGAATAATCCCACAGGTGCGGACAGGATACTAGCCCATGCTTTACAGGATTGTAGTGAATATAGTCTAAATGCCTTTCCATGTCAGCTTCATCTCTAATTGAATGCTCCCAAAACCGACGCTGCCACACATCACTTTCTCGATGTTTGCGACGGGAGGCAGAAACATTCTGAGGTAATGACCTTCTGCCTCGAAGCGATCGCGTGAATAGAATCTTCATCCGAGAAACTCGTTGGGAGTAATCAGAATCATTATGCGGCAGAGTCCAAAGGAAATGAATATGATCGGGTAGGACAACTGCGCCAGTGAGTTCAAAAGGTCTTTCTCTCCGAGTTTTGGCGACGCAAGAGCGTAAGCGGGAAATGTTTTCTGGCTCGGAGAACAGGGGTGTGCGGTGGTAGGTTACTAGGGTCAGGAAGAAGGTGCCACCTGGCAAATACGCTCGACGATATACGGGCATGGGGTAGCAGTTTGGTGGGCATTGCCTAGATTAACTTAGTTGCATGGAACACACATCTTGATCGGCAATGCCCACCCTACAACCTCTGTATAATTTTTTATTTGGAAGAAGCGGAGTGAGGTTCCCTAAAGATTTGTTAAAACAACTTGACCCTTGAGCAGAAATCCCTCAATCTGCTAAAGTAATCCTATTAACTCTAAAAACCTATAAATCTGAGCGCCACTCGAAAGCTGATTCAGAGCTTAAGAGCGGCTGACCCCCAAACTGACCAACCAGTCTGGAGGCTAGAAGAAATGGTAACACTCCTCTAGCCACCCCGACTTCCTATGGCAAGCGGGGTGGCTTTGATTTTGGGTCACTACACCTCCACCCAAGACAGGAGCAATCTACCATCATGTCCCAGAACTTAATCACAGCTGGGGTTATCGACCCTAGAGAATTACCCCTCGACGAAGTGCGGCAGCAAGTCGCCACCTTCCTCAACATTTCCCTCAACCAAATCGAACGCCTAGAATGCTGGAAAAACCAAATCTGGGTCAAGCTGGTTGAATCTCGTGCCAAATTCATCAGTTATCGCAACTTGCCCCTCTGGCTCGAACAGGGATTTGCCGCCATCAAAGGCTGTACTTCTCGCCCTAGCCTCGACCAGTTAGGCGAAATCTTACGCAGCGAACGAGACTGGTACGATGAACACGACATGCCTCAAGTCGTGCAACCTTGGCGCGACGCTTGGGCGCAACAAGCCCAACACCTGCGGGAAGAAGAAGAACGAACTAGACCGA
>CBDTXL010000520.1:0-3980 GCA_965364435.1 uncultured bacterium | reverse complement strand
CCGTACCGCTACTCCCCACCCTTTATTTGTTTGCTTTAGCTCAAATGCACTACAGGAGTGCAAAAATTTAAGAAGATTGCCGTTTAACTGCAACTTTTTAATCACTGTGGTAACCGATTGACCATACTGCCGTTGAAACTGAATTCCTAAAGTATTTATCGGAATATAGCTTCCTGGGGAGTGAGCAGTCAAAGAATTAAGCATTTTTACCAACACCTGCTCCAATTCAGCTTTTGAACTAATTTCGCCTGAAGTTTTAGCTTGGCTTTTGGTATTGGGTTGTTGAGGGGGATTATTTCTAACTACGATATCAGCAGAATCTCCTTCAAATAAATTGATATAAAGTTCAGACCGAGGGTGGATTTGATGTACAACAAAGTCAGTAGGATTATCGATAAAAATCTCTCTAGCTCTTTTACTGGGAAGATGCACAGCAGTAAGTTGATGGATAGCGAAGTTATATTTTTCTTGATATAAATTGGAAATCCTAGATAATTTTATCCACTGACGCTTAGTCCGTTCTTGCTCAGCTTTGATTACCTCTTTTAACTGAATAATAAATTGCTCAAGACTGGGAATTTCTAGGGAAGGTTTAAGAGAATGGGTTTGTGTTTGGTTAGTCTGACCGTTTAAAACGGTTATAGTTTCGCCTTGTTTGCGAACCAGATACACAGTTAGCCCGTGAGTTTGAAGAGTGGTGCAAAGGTGGGTCAGGACTCTATCCGATGAGCAGACTAACACCTCCTTGGCAGTCGGGTAATGCACAAAGATCGACGAACCAACCGTAGCCATTTTTACATCAGCACTATCTTTGGCAGATGGAACATGAATGAGTTCGTAGCCACGCCTATGAAATTCAACATCTTGTTTTCCCATCTTGCCCCAATTAGCGAAGGCAATTTTGATTTGAATGGGATAGCTACAGACCTCTGCCAAAAATTTTTCGGTGTTGGTGTCAAGTTGTAAGTTCTCGGCATCAAGAAGCAGAATGGCGATTCCTATCCCTGGTAATGAATCCGATGACGCTGCTGGCTGTGAATGCCCAACACTAACTGAATTCCTATACTCTGACAGTTGCTGCATTGAGGAACGAATTTTTTCCATCAAGTTGCCGAAAATTGGCAACTCGAAATAGCTGGGAATTAATAGAGTTTTAAGAAATTTTTGTACCTTCCGAATCAGTGCTTCTGTGTCTTGAGTCTTGCTGAGTCCTTCTTTCAGCTTCATCATGAAAACAGAATGATTTCGAGCGTCGCGCCAGGGAACATTCCTGAACTTTTCGTTCAGTAATTCCGGCTGCTGCTGCTGGATCTCAAGGATGGCTTGATAGACACAGAGGCTGATTTCATGAATAACGGCAGAATCATTTGCTGGTATCGCACTGGCGTTATCTGGCATAGGTGTCCCCAGTAAGCTATTTTTTTGAGGCGACTAACTTATTTAAGCTCCTGAAATGTCCAGGGGCGCTCCTACTGTTCAGATTCCCATCATAATAAGAGAAGAGGCTTCATATTTCTTAACTCATAACTATGGCGAGAGACCTGCGGGGATTCATCAACCAGCTGGAACAACGAGGGCAGTTGCGGCGAATTAATGCTCTGGTTGATCCTGATTTAGAAATTGCGGAGATTTCTAACCGGATGCTGCAAGCGGGTGGCCCAGCACTACTGTTTGAGAAGGTGAAAGGGGCTTCCTTTCCAGTGGCAGTGAACCTGATGGGGACAGAGCAACGGGTTTGCTGGGCGATGAACATGGAACATCCGCAGGAGTTAGAGACTCTGGGTAAAAAGCTGGGAATGTTGCAACAGCCTAAGCCGCCGAAGAAGATTTCCCAAGCGGTGGATTTCGGTAAGATTTTGTTTGACGTGGTGAAAGCGAAGCCAGGGCGAGATTTTTTCCCAGCTTGTCAGCAAGTGGTGGTTGAAGGAGATGCGCTGGATTTCACCAAGCTGCCGCTGATTCGCCCTTATCCGGGTGATGCTGGAAAGATTATCACGTTGGGGTTGGTGATTACAAAAGATTGTGAGACGGGTACTCCCAATGTCGGTGTCTATCGGCTACAGCTGCAATCGCCCAATACGATGACAGTGCATTGGTTATCCGTGCGGGGTGGTGCTAGGCATCTCCGGAAGGCAGCGGAACAGGGGAAGAAGTTGGAGATTGCGATCGCACTCGGTGTCGATCCTCTGATCATTATGGCAGCTGCCACACCAATTCCTGTAGACCTCTCAGAATGGCTATTTGCCGGACTCTACGGCGGTTCGGGCGTGCAGCTGGCTAAATGCAAAACGGTAGATTTAGAAGTCCCAGCTGACTCGGAATTTGTTCTAGAAGGCACGATTACCCCAGGGGAAGTGCTACCCGATGGCCCATTTGGGGACCACATGGGCTATTACGGTGGGGTGGAGGATTCGCCGCTGATTCGCTTCCACTGCATGACGCACCGCAAAGATCCGATTTATCTAACGACATTCAGTGGGCGTCCACCGAAGGAAGAAGCGATGATGGCGATCGCGCTTAATCGCATTTACACTCCTATTCTGCGGCAACAAGTCACAGAAATCGTTGACTTCTTCCTCCCAATGGAAGCCCTTAGCTACAAAGCGGCGATTATTTCCATTGATAAAGCTTATCCCGGTCAAGCGCGACGTGCCGCTTTAGCGTTTTGGAGTGCATTACCTCAATTCACCTACACCAAGTTTGTGATTGTCGTGGATAAAACGATTAATATTCGCGATCCGCGTCAAGTGGTGTGGGCAATTAGTTCCAAAGTTGACCCTGTTCGGGATGTATTTATATTACCCAATACCCCGTTTGATAGTTTAGACTTTGCCAGTGAAAAGATTGGTTTAGGGGGTCGTATGGGAATTGATGCGACAACGAAGATTCCCCCAGAAACCGACCATGAATGGGGCGAACCGTTGGAATCCGATTTAGATGTAGCCGCAATGGTAGAACGCCGATGGGTGGAGTACGGGTTAGCGGATTTAGAGTTAAGAGAGGTTGACCCCAATCTGTTTGGCTACGATATGCGGTAAAACAAATATGTCTAAGCCAATACTGACGACTGATACCGATTGGAAGAAACGGCACTGGTTTCGAGTCGCTTTACGACTGCAAGGGTCCGTCATTCCCGCGATTCTTCCACGAGTGATATTATGTAGTGCCTTTGGTTTTTTAATTTCACTACTCCACGAATCTGGCTTTTCTTTATCTTGGCCCGTTCTGAGTGGAGTTGTTCCCAGTATTGTCTTAGGTTTACTATTAGTTTTCCGAACAAATACGGCTTACGAACGGTTTTGGGAAGGTCGTAAAGCCTGGGGAACTTTAGTCAATACAGTTCGTAACATTGCGCGTCAGAGTTGGGGAGCGATCGCCGAAAATAAGCCAGAAGATAGAAAAGCCAAAATAGAGACACTGCGGTTATTTGTGGCATTTGCGGTGGCGGTTAAGTTGCATCTGAGAGGGGAACCATTAAATAGTGAGTTAGAAGCCTTGATGTCAGCAGAGCGATATCAAATACTTCAAGGAATGAATCATCCCCCCTTGGAAATTGCTTTTTGGATTGGCGATTATTTCCAGCTGCAACACGAACGTAATTGTCTCAACACCTATCAACTCGCCGCCCTGCTGAAATTACTCGATACAATGGTCGATGTTTTAGGAACTTGTGAGCGAATTTTAAAAACTCCCATCCCCCTAGCTTATGCAATTCATCTGAAGCAATTGTTATTACTTTATTGTCTATCACTACCATTTCCAATGGTTCATGATTTGCATTGGTGGACTTGGATGATAGTGGGATTGATTAGTTTTGCAGTGTTTGGAATTGAAGAGATTGGTATTGAAATAGAAAATCCCTTTGGTTATGACGCCAATGACCTTCCTTTGGATACGATTTGTGCCACCATGCAACGTAATATTGAAGATTTAATTACACTTGCTCCTTGTGTAAGGCATTGGAAGAGTACAGCGATAAA
>CBDTXL010000519.1:0-3981 GCA_965364435.1 uncultured bacterium | reverse complement strand
ACAAAACCGGATGAGGTAATCTCTTCAGATACCTCCCTTAAGCGCTGAAATACTTTGCGACTAAGCGGCTGTGCATCTAATTTCCATCATGGCGAGAGGCGAAAGGCAAGGGCGATCGCGCAAGCGAGAAGAGCTCTTCAGATCGCGCTCTTGCCACAATAAGATTAAGTTGACGGCTACACCAACCATTTGAGAGCGTTTCAGTTAGTAGGCAGTAGTTACACCGAGTTAGACTCAGTGCGAACCGCGTGTGTGGATGAACGACATTCAGCTAGGGTTGGGACTCTGGCAAGGTTTTACGAGAGAAAGCGATCGCATCTGGTTGCGTTGGTATGATGCTTCTGGTAACTGGATTGGAGACTCCTGAAGAACGAGAAAGGCGACAAGTAGAGAGATTGGCACAACAATTGCGTTAGCGAAGCGTCTCAATCAGGAGAATCGCTTGGTGTTGAACCCAATCTGGATGATCGGGTTTGAGGGGTTGAGGGGTCGGTGCGATCGCGCTTTCTTAGGCATTACTCAACGCTTTCTTTACTCAATAGCCATAGCGATTGGAAATCGCTAACCCGCGCAGGCGGGTTTTAATTTGTTCCCTTCGTGTGTGTAAATCTCAAGAATTATCAAGCTTGGCGTATCCACATCCCAAAAATGTATAAAAAAATCCAAAAATGCTCATGCTTGCTTGCTTAATACAAATTCATAATGGTAACCTTGTAAAGAAAGAAATCAATCTTTGGTTTTTAATCAATCTAAAATCATGAAAGAAAAAATGCAAAATATCATTGTAAGCGTACATCAAAGGAACCTCGTAGACAACAACGAGGAGGTCGACCAGATAGGGGAGGAACTTTCCGACTCGGAAATGGAGGATTTGGTCGGTGGGGCCGGTGTAGTGATTAGTGTTGGTCTGAGTCTGGATGATTTGGAGAGGGAGTCTTATGTTGGTGTTGGAATAATCGGATAAGTAAGGATTTGAAAATAAAAAAAAGAGAGGGGGAGGAGGTTCAAAAAGACCTTCTCTCTTTTTTTACATGAGCTTTATTCCTGATGTCAAGAAGTGCCCCTAACTTAGTCCCCGTCTCAATATCTGGCACCATCCCATCTTCTACGCAAGTGTCGCCTTATGCCCCGTCCGAGACGCGAATTCCAAGAAGGATACTGCTACCACGTCACTACCCGTTGTAATAATCGCGAGTTCCGACTTACCAGCACCGAATAGCCAAGCAGTTTGGGAAGAGCGAACTGCTACAACCCGACTTTTTCGGCGACGATGTTTGAGTGACAGAGGGAACAGCACGACACCGATGGTGGGGATGCACGGATCGATTGTTAGTGCGTCGGGCGTGTCTTCTCGCCCCGGAGCTCCCCCTTGCATCTCCTCACCTTCGGCTCCGGCTTAAAAAGGGGGACTTTGAGTTGATTCTCCCCCCTTTTTAAGGGGGGCTGGTTCTGATCTTCTTCGCAACACACAGGTAAATCAATTTTTATGCGTCGATTGTGGTGCGATCGCTAAAATATATAGCAACCGCCAAGACAGTTAGGACGTTCTTAATTCCTGAAACCCTTGATTCGATGAGCTTCTTCCCCTAGTCCCTAGTCCCTAGCCCCTAGTCCCTAGCTATAGCAACGACCTGTCTTCGGAGGCAAGAGCAGCATGGTACAACAATTGCAAACTGATACCGCACAAAGTGAGAAGCTCAGTCTTTCGCCAACCCACTTACCCGCCGTGGAATCAATTCCACGGCTAATAGCTCAAGTCCTCTCAAGAGGACTCATGAATGAGAAGTTAAAGGCAATCCTAATTCACAGCGCTATCAAGCCTTAGAGGCACTCCTGCGAGAACGGGGGATAAACCCAGAGCAATTGTGAAGCTCAGGGTTTGCACCAACCCACTCACCCGCCGTGGAATCAATTCCACGGCTAATAGCTCAAGTCCTCTCAAGAGGACTCAATACCGATGCTTACAAGATTTCAGTCCACTTTAGTGGACTTGAGCTATTAGCCCGGAGTTTGAACTCCGGGCGGTGCTCCTCAAGCGCTGAAGTATCTGGCTACTGGATGATAAGCAACGATTCCCTTCGGGACAGCTTCGCTTAACGCAGTTGTAGACTGTTCGGGATATAGTTGTTCGCTCTCGTCCATACGGAGATTAATGCGATCGCTACCCCAACAATTTCTCAATCTCATTCAGTACATCCACCAACATGGGAGCATTTGAGGGTAATATATTATCTTCGCTCCCTTCATGCTTATGATGGGGATAAGTAGGTAAATTTAGCTTTTTGTGATGGTCAGCATTGTCATAGCGGAAAATCAGACACTTTGAGCCATCCATGTATTGATAAGAGTACATTCTGCGGTATATGCTTGTTTGAACATTGACAAATTCACGCCAGTAAAGAATTGAACCATCTGCAAAGTTTATTTCGCCCCGGATAAACCCTTGATAACTGCTTCGTTTTTCAGGTGTGAAGGTAAGCGACTGCACTACTGAACAGCCGACAATAACCTCCCGAAGTTGCTGAAAATACTCCTCAATTAACAAACGCAATCCCTCTCAATGTATCAGCCTCTTCGAGCAGACTCTTCAGCATCCGAGATTCCCCAATCCACTCGTCAAACTCCATGTCTAGGCTATGTTGAATTTCATCATTCTCAAAGCGGCGCAGAAACTCCTCTGTAGATAACTGATACTTAGTTTCAAATTCCTTAATCCGTTCTTCCGTCCTGCGGATGCCATCTGTCAACAGGCGTAATTCGCTTGCCACGGTTCTTTCTACTAGATCCCTTAAGGAGTCTGGATGTTTGCATATAATCTTGAGTTCAGCCATGTTACCTTCTCTTGGGAGAAATTAGAGTAATGGTTACCTGGGTTTTAATCTACTGACTTTCCCTAAGTCTTGCTTAGGATAAAAGCTCGCTGCTCACGCAAGCGGTTTACACTGCTGAGTGAGAAGTTCTCATTTGTTGTTCTGTCCATCCTGCTGCAAAAAGCCCCAGCAGGAACTCGACTGACAATCGAGTTCCTTTAACCGTTGGTTTGCCTAACAGGATTTGTGAATCTGAATGAATGTATTTTTGCCAATCCATTTGTCTCAAGCGCTGAAATACCTAGCGACTGGATGATAAGCAACGATTCCCTTCGGGACAGCTTCGCTTAACGCAGTTGTAGACTGTTCGGGATATAGCTGTTCGCTCTCGTCCATACGGAGATTAATGCGATCTATGGTAGTGGGCGCTGACGCACCTGATTGCGCTCTACAACTGTAAACCTTTCTTCCACAAATAGACCTTCTATATCTAACAAGCGAAGCAAGTTTTCGGCTGGCTCATTTGGTGTCAGTGGCTGATAGCGAAAATAGACAACACCGATTGGAGATGGCATCCTCAGTCGGTAAATCAATTCACCGTAATCTCGATCGAAGGTGAGGATTATCCTCTGTTCATCAGCAGCACGCGCCAGAACCTCCGAATCTGTGACTCCGGGCGAGTCTTCAGTTATGGATGCAATATCATAACCAGCCTCTCGCAAGCGGTTGACACTTCTGAGTGGGAAGTTCTCATTAGCTAGAAACCGCATCAACCAGCCTCAGCCGCAAGCGGGATAGTATAAAGCGATTCCTCCCTCATACAGTCAGCCGCAAACGCAAATACCGCCCGTAAGGCTTCCGATGTCAAAGTGGGATAGTTCTCCAGCACTTGTTGTTCTGTCCATCCTGCGGCAAAAAGCCCCAGCAGGAACTCGACTGATAGCCGAGTTCCTTTCACAGTTGGCTTGCCTAACAGGATTTGTGAATCTGAATGAATGTATTTTTGCCAATCCATTGTCTCAAGCGCTGAAATACCTAGCGACTGGATGATAAGCCACGATCGCAGTTGTAGACTGTTCAGGATATAGCTGTTCGCTCTCGTCCATGTGCAAGTTGATGCGATCGCTTCCCAATAACTCCAACTGTTTATACTGGTCTTGCATATTCGGAC